>JBKEAK010000228.1:0-41273 GCA_047972125.1 Halodesulfovibrio sp. | reverse complement strand
CGACAACATAAGAGGCATTTTCAGATATTGGATGTCCGCAATGAAGGCATTGCGGCTGACCTGAAAATGAGCTAGCCAACTGCTTTATACTTGCTAAATAACTATCTTCACAGACTTTGTTTGGTTCACCCTGAGGCGTGTCAATAAATCCCATCGTCGAATCTTTATAAATATCTGCATTCTCTTCTATATATTTTCGCAAGCGATATTCTGTTGAAGTTCTTATGATTACTGAAAATTTTTCACCGAAAAACACTAAAGAGTGATTTATAAATCGAGCACGCAAACCACAATCATTATTAAATCGATAAATTTTAAATATTAAGTAATCAAATTTATCTGTATTAGATTTTGTAAGAACATAATCATATGCAACAGAAAAATTTCCCTCTGCGACAACATTTAAAATACTATCATTTAAATCTCTACATGGTAACAAACTTTCTGCATTTGAATGTTTTTTAATGATGTTTCTTACAAAATTAATATCGATTGAAGATCGATTTTTTGAATTTTCAATTGCTATTGAAATAAACTGCTTCCAAATAAGAACAGGAGAAATAGCAAGCTTTGGAGTAAGAATCGTTAACAACGCCTGTTCCAAAGTGCTTTGCTCTTCAATATCAAAATTTACAATGTAAATTCTACTTAATATAGACCATAAATCTTCTCTTGTGATGCTTTCATAACCCTGATCATCCCAAATTTTAGTTATTATTTTTTTTAAAGAACACAACACACCTTCTTCATTCTTATTTAACACATTACTGTCAAACCCTTTTTATTTGCTCGAATAGAGTTCAATATCTTTTTTAAAACACATCTCACCTTAGAAGAACTTCCAGAACCGATAGCAAGGATGTAAACATTGCTTTTTGATCCAGAAGACGCATAGTCGGCTATAAATTGTTTTAGTGACTTTCCAAAATCTGATTCTTGTGACTCAGAAAGGTTTACTGTTCTTTTTGCTTGAATCAGTAATGTTGTTTTGTCGCTTAAGTGGACATTAATGTCGTCTACACTCTTAGATGTTTCGAAAAAAATTTCTACTGGATATGAATTAAATTCAATCAAATTGAGTGTAGAGATAGGCATCTCAAGTGCCATATGAGTCATAAAATATGCAGCAACCCTTGCTTGAAAATCTATCCCAGCATTTGTTGCGGCACCGCCGCCTGTAGGCCAAACCATTGCTAAACTCGCTTTATATTCGTTGTGGTTTCTTACTAGCCATTTTTTGTATACAAGAAATCACCTGTCTACATAGCGCTTCATCTATATGAATTTTCACAATTTTACTAGCCCCCAGATTTTGCTATTTCTTTAACTGCCAGTTTGGCGGCAAAGTTTCTGTTGTGAGAAGGAGTTCTCTTGCTTTTTTATTTGTGGCTTGGGCTGTAAAAATATATGATGAGGCGCTATTTTGTGCGTGTCATAATTCGTGACAAATGTGCATGTGAATAACGCATATGTTTTAAAACGTTGTTTTTTTAAGCTGTAAACGGCCTTTCTTGTTGTTTGCTTTTGGCCTATCACGCCGGATGCTTCAGGTTCAAGTTTCACCGCTTCGATAGAGGAAGTGCTCTTTGATGGGTAGAACACAATATCCAAACTACGATAAGCCCCTGACGTTCCGGCACCTCGTAGAAGCGATAGAAATCTGTTTTACTGAAAACGATGACTTGTCATTAACATGAAAGGCCGGTGTCTGAACGACACCGGCCTTCATCATTTTGTAGCTGGTCCGTTAGCGGGCTACGGCAGCCACAAAGGCATCCACTTCCGCCTCGGTCGTATCAAATGAGCAGACCAGCCGCACCTGATGCAATGCCTCGTCCCACACGTAGAAATAGAAATCATCCTGCAAAGATGCAATACGCTCGGGCGACATGGCGGCAAACACCTCGTTGGCTTCCACCTTGTTCACCACGGTAACGCCGGACACGTTGGCAAGACCGGCAGCAAGACGCTGTGCCATCGCATTGGAATGCCGCGCATTTTCCAGCCACAGGCCGTCGCGCAGCAGTTCCGCAAACTGGCAGGAAAGAAAACGCATCTTGGAAAGCAACTGCAGGTTCTGCTTGCGCAGATAGGGAAAATCAGCAGCGGGTGCAGGATTGGCGCTTACGTTGAAGAAAACAACCGCTTCACCGAACAGCAGGCCGTTCTTGGCACCGCCGAACGAAAGCACATCAACTCCCGCATCACGGGTAAAGGCGTTCACATCCACACCAAGGTAGGCGGCGGCGTTGGAAATGCGCGCACCATCCATGTGCAGGTACATGCCGTGCGCATGGGCAAGATCAGCCAGTGCACGCACCTCGTCGGGAGTGTACACCGCGCCGAACTCGGTCGCCTGCGTTATGGATATGGCCTTGGGCTGGCTGTGGTGGACAACTCCCTTCGCAGCGAGCAGAGGCTTCACCTGTTCCGGTGTCACCTTGCCATCGGGGGAAGGCAGAGTAAGCAGCTTGCAACCAATGGCTGCTTCCGGTGCGCCAGTTTCATCCACGTTGATATGCGCCATCTGCGAGCAGATCACGGCATGGTAGGAACGGATAAGGCTCTTGAGCCCCATCACGTTGGCACCGGTGCCGTTCATGGCATAAAAGACGGCGATATCGTCACCGAAAAGGCCTTTGAACGCGGCGTCCGCTTCTGCGGTATGCGCGTCCGCACCGTATGCGCTGGCAAATCCCTTGTTGGCACGAGCCATGGCCTCAATAATCCGGGGATGCGCCCCGGAAGCGTTGTCACTGGCAAAGTTGATCACGTCGGCACCCTATTTCTGCAAAATTGAGTTGTAGAGAGAAAGCGTCTGGTCAAGAAAATGCTGCCCGGTCAGCGAACGGATGCGCGGCTGCTGCTGTTCCAGCAGAAGGCTCCGGTACTCAGCATCCGAGGCAACACGCCGGATAGCCTGTGCAAGGGCATCCACATCCGCAGGGCGAAACATGGCGTCGGCCTCCAGCAGATCGGGCATGACACCCACATCGGTGGAAATGAGCGGACGGCCACAGGCCATTATCTCCAGCGCGGCGCGGGCAATGGTTTCAGACCATTTGGATGCAACCACACCGGCATCAAGCGCCGAAAGGCAGGCAGTAACATCATCCCGTTTGCCGGTGATGACGGAAATATCCTCAATGCCGTTGTCGCGAATCCAACCTTCCACCATCGACTGCGGGGTGGCGCTGTCGAACCCGAGCAGCATGAGCCGGATGTTAGCCACGCCCTGCCTGCGCAACGCAGCCACAGCCTCTATGGTTTCCTTCTGGCCTTTCACCTCGTCAAAACGCCCGAGAAGGCCGAGAACAAAATCGCCATCGCCATAGCCGAATTCAGCACGCACCCGCTCACGCCCCTGCTCATCAAAGATGAAGCGGTCCGCGTCCACGCCGCCGTAAATGGTGTGTACCTTGGAATCAGGCACATGCAGCACGTCAGTAAAATGGCGGGCCATGACGGAATTGGTGGCAACCACGGCATCTGCTACGTCGGTATGCAGCCAGCGGTTCACCGCATTATTCTTGGGCAACCGCTGATCGCCGCGTGTGCGCACCAGCTTGAAAGCAAATGGGCCGCCTGCAAGCTGCTTCTTGAGCAGCCCCCAGAGCATGAACCCTTCGCCGCGATGACAGTTCACCACATCCGGCCTGAATCCGGTAACCAGCCGGTGCATCTGCCCATAGGTACGCATGAGGCGAAATGGCTGCGCCGTGTTAAGGTCCATATGCACGCTCTGCATGCCCCATTCTCGGGCCTTCAGCGCACCCGGCGTGTTCTGCATGACGATCATCCGCGTCTCGTGGCCCGCGCGCTGCAGCAGCGTGCCTAGGTACAGGCCGTACCATGCCGTGGCGTTGAACCAACGCACGTTGATTATCTGAAGAGTTCGCATGGGGGAATTCATGACAGCAACCCATCCAAAAAACAAGCTGTCACATGTCACATGGCAAAATGGCACCACGGCATGAAAAAGGCAGCCCTGCGGCTGCCTTGAATTGCTTGCAAAGAGATTTCTGGTGTTTTTTTGGCTCCGCCGGGCAGGAACCTAACGTTCCTGCACCTCGTATAACCGGGGTACCGTTACCCTGTGACAGTCTTACGGCTGCTTTGAAACACGGGTATAACTGCCTGCCAGAAATTTCTGCTCGGACCTATCGGGTCAGACAGTTCTGCTCAGGCCGAACATGCCGGAGGTATACCCTTCCGCATTGAAGTCCATGAGTTCCGAGGCAAGCGACATGCCGTTGTTCATGGCAGTGCTCATGAACAGAGCCGCACCCTGCATCTGGATTTCCTTGCGCATATCAGTGATGGGCCTGTCCTGAAACTGGCGGGCGCGGTCAAAGTTGCCGATCATCTGAATTTTGTTGAACTCATCCACCATCTTCGGATTCGCCTTGAAATAGCGTTCAACAAGCACGGCGTCGTCGCTGTCCGACAGCACGGAAACACCACTGTTGTTATCCGAGACAAGACGAAATTCAATATTCTCATCCACGCCCAGAGCACGCAGATCAGTCTTTACCTTCTCGGCGAACTCCGATTCCATGTTGCTCTTATGCGCTTCCAGCTGCTTGAAGGTGATGCGGCCGTTCGAGTCCGGCTCAACACCCGCAAGGGCGGCCTCCACCTCACGGGCAATGCCCGACATGGTATTATTGGCCGTATACATGGAAGCCCGACGGGCCTGCACACGAGTCTTTTCGGTTTCCTGCGTCGAACTGTTTTCAGTGGTACGCGAATCGCTGCGCAGTCCCGAATAAGAAAGCCCGTCAACCCTGTCGATGCTTGAAGTATACATACCTTTTCTCCTGCCTTAACTTTCTGCACGGCAAGGTCTGCCGCTTACAGGATTATCTAGCAGAAATCATACCAAAAAGAGGCAATCACATATTCGCAACAGCACTCCCCTTTTCTAGACTTTCACTAATATTGACAGGAGGTTGTACTTTTCGCAAAGTGTTGGACGCTGACCATAAAAAAGGGTAGCTTCTGGCAAATTCTTTTTCGAGGAGTATTGGTACCGCCGCAAGGCACTACCAGCTTATGTCTGCACAACCAACGACACGAACGCTGGAGTTCGACGACGCACGCCTCGCCAATGAGCTGTTCGGACCGCAGAACGGCAACCTGGCCCTGATAGCTGAAAAGAGCGGCGTTACCTTGAACACCCGCGGTGCAACTCTTCTCGCCTCCTGCGAGAACGAGAAGGAACTGCACACCGTTCTCAACCTGATGACGCAGCTTTACGGGCTGCTGAAATCCGGTAATCCCGTATTTCCCCGCGATGTGGTCTATGCTTACGGCATGATCGCCCGCGAGCCCGCAACCGACCTCAAGGCCATATTCAAGGAAGCGGTTTTCGTCGCTTCACCCAAAAAGACCATCACGCCGAAGACCTTGAGCCAGCGCGACTACGTGGCCGCCCTGCGCGAAAACGACATGGTATTTGCCGTGGGTCCGGCAGGAACCGGCAAGACATACCTTGCCGTTGCCATGGCCCTTTCAAAGCTGCTTTCCAAGCAGGTTAAACGCATCATCCTTACCCGCCCAGCGGTGGAAGCCGGAGAAAAGCTCGGCTTTCTGCCCGGCGACATGGTGGAAAAGGTCAACCCGTACCTCCGCCCGCTGTATGATGCCCTGCACGACATGCTTGATTTCGAAAAAGTTTCCGAAATGCTGGAAACCGGTGTCATAGAGATCGCCCCCCTCGCCTTCATGCGAGGCAGGACACTCAACGACGCATTCATCATTCTGGATGAAGCGCAAAACACAACTCCCGAGCAGATGAAGATGTTTCTTACCCGTCTGGGCTTCGGTTCACGGGCGGTCATCACGGGTGACGTCACCCAGATCGACCTGCCCTCCGGAGACAGGGGAAGAAGCCTCCCCCGCTCCGGATTGGTGGATGCCCAGCGCATCCTCGACGGCGTCAAGGGAATCCGCTTCCTATCATTCCACGAAGATGACGTGATCCGCCACCCTCTGGTGGGCCGGATAGTACAGGCCTATGAACGTATCCAAACAACTGATTTCGGGAAAAAAGCTTAACGGCTTACGCCGGTTTCTGCCTTCATTCTTCAAAGCGCGCAAACCGCGAAGAACATCAGGCCGACCTGTTTACGGACTGGTGTTCTTCGCCTTCGTGCTTGTGGGACTTTCCGTGCTGGGGGGCATGCAGCTTCGCCCGCAGACCGTTCTTTTCGTAGCGGGAGAAATTGCCACGCAGGACGTGACGGCAGATCAGGACCTGCTGGTCGAAGACACCGTTTCCACCCTTGCAAAACGCAAGCAGGTGGCCGAACTGCAGCCTCCGGTCTTTGACTTGAGCCTCACTCCCATTGAGCATCTGCAGTCCCGCGTGGCCGAGATTTTTGCGATGATCGACACGCCGACAGCCGAAAACTCGGACCCCGAGCAGCTCAGATGGATCATTTCCGAATCCCTGAATTCCGAGATTGCCGCTTCCACCGTCCGCGACTGGCAGGAACCTTCTGTCCGCAAAACCGTCCGGCAGGATGTGCTGCCGTGGATGGAAGAACAGCTCATATCCGGCATTGCCGTTGATAAAACGCTGATGCTGCAATACCGGCATGGCATTGTTGTCCGCGATCTGACAACCGCGACTGAAACCATCCGGCTGGAGCTTGCGGGCATTCCGGACATACGGGACCTGCGCAGCAATCTGGCAACCTATCTCAAGGATACGCTCAAGCTGCCCCTGAGCACTCGCCGCTCCGTCACTGCGCTGCTCACGCCGCTCATGGCTCCCACGCTGACCCTGAACAGGGAAGTGACCAACCTGCGCAGCCGCATAGCCACCGAATCCATCGCCCCGGTCTACAACCAGATCAAGAAGGGCGAAATCATCGTCCGGCAGGGCGAGCGGGTTACGGAAGAAGACCAGATGCAGCTTCAGGCGCTGCTCAGCCACAAGCGGCAGACCATGTTCCCCATGCGCATCGCCGGTCTCTTCATCGTGTCCCTTCTGCTTGGCGGCGGCTTTGCCTTTGCCAAACCGGGCAGACGCATATCGGACGTGAAGAACAAGGACCTCTATTTCACCGGCCTGCTGCTGCTTCTGTTCGGCGTGGGCGCAAAGATGCTGCTGCTCGCCCATGGCTCGTTCGGCGATGCCTCTTCCGCCGACATGCGCAGCGAACTGCTGCAACTGCTCTTCCCCGTATCCGGCGGCATGGGCCTTGTGGCCATGATCTTCGGCTTCAAGCGTTGCAGCGTAACGGCGCTCATTCTCTCCTTCATGTGCACTGCCATGACGGGGGGGGGCCTGTGGCTGTTCCTGTATTATTTCATCGGCTCCATGCTCTATGTGCTGCTGGTAAAGCGCGCGCAGACACGAAGCGATATCGCCCTCAGCATCTTCCCGCACATGGCCGGACTCATGGCCACGTGGATAGGCGTTGCGCTGTTCCAAGGCTTCGACATTGGCTACATCTGGATGGGCTGCCTGTATGTAATGGGTAACGGCCTGCTTTCGCTGCTGGTGCAGTTTGCCGTAAGCCCGCTCATTGAAATGGTATTCAGCTACACCACCCGGTTCCGCCTCATGGAGCTCATGAACCTTGAACAGCCCATGCTGCAGGAACTGATGCTTGAAGCACCGGGCACCTACCACCACTCGCTCATCGTGGCGAACATGGTGGAAGCCGGGGCAAAATCCATTGGTGCCAACAGCCTGCTATGCAAGGTGGCGGCCCTGTATCACGACATGGGCAAGCTCTCCAAACCCGAATACTTCATCGAGAATCAGGGAAGAGCCAAAAACCCGCATGACAAGATCGCCCCTTCCATGAGCACCCTCGTCATCAGCAGCCACGTGAAACGCGGGGTTGAAATGGCGCGCCAGCACAGGCTGGGCGACGAGATTGCAGACATCATTGAACAGCACCACGGCACCTCGCTCATCCGCTACTTCTTCAACAAGGCCAAGGAGGCGGGCGACAATCCCCGTGAAGAGGATTACAGCTACCCCGGCCCCAAGCCGCAGACGCGGGAGGCCGCCATTGTCATGCTGGCAGACGCCGTGGAAGCATCGAGCCGCGTGCTGGCCGACCCCACGCCCAGCCGTATCCGCGGGCATATCGACTCCATCATCAAGAGCATTTTTGCAGAAGGTCAGCTTGATGAATCCGAACTGACCCTGCGTGACCTGCATACCCTGACGGACAGCTTCCACCGCATTCTGACGGGCATTTTCCACCGCCGCATCGAATATCCCGATGACAAGAAGGAAAAGAACGGCACCGCCAAGAAGCCCGACGAAAAGCCAGAAGCAAAGCCGGAAGCAAAACAGGAAGCGAAGCAGCCCCAGAAGGCTGACGAGAAGAGCGAGCCCAAAGAGACAACCGCCGACCAGACCGGCAAGGCCGCGCCGTCTCTTGCCAGCTCCGAAAAGAAATCGTCCAACCCCTTGCAGTAGCGCAGCATGATACAGATACGAAAAGCCGAAGGCCTCTCATGGCTGCTCCCCGTTTCACGCACGGAACTGCGGGTCTGCGTGGAGGCCATATGTGCCGCCATAGGACACAAAGGTGCGTCGCTGGACCTCAATCTGGTGGACGATGCCGAAATAGCAGAGCTGAACAACTCCTTCCTCGGCTGCGACGGCCCCACGAACATTCTTTCTTTCCCGTCTGCCGATGCCGACTCGGTAAAGGATATGCAGAAAGGATGGCATATGGGCTGGCTTGCGTTGTCGCTTGATACGACGGTGCGCGAGGCCTTTCTCTATCAGCAGGATGTTACGGAGCATGCCGTCAGACTCATATCGCACGGCGTGCTGCACCTTGCCGGATATGATCACAGTGAAGAGATGTTTGACCTGACAGATAAGGCGGCGGCCAGAGCCCTTTCAGCTCTGGCCACCGCCTGATATATCTCTGCCGTTTACGCTGCCGTTTTCATCAGCACCGGCACTACCACCGGCACTAACAACAGCACTTCCCCTTACACCGGCGTCCTGCCGCCGTCACCGCGGGCACCATCGCATGCCTGCCCGTCCCGTGCCCATTGGCTGACAATCCCCCCAGCCACGGGGTTGCTGGCACGGCGACACCACTTACTGCTTCAACTTGCCAATCAACGAACTCAACTCGTGTGCATTGCCCGCGAGCCCGCTCACGACCTTTTCCGACTCCGTCATGCCCGCCCCGGTTTCCGAGGCTACGGACCGGATGTCTTCAAACGCCCTGATGATGGATGCATGCTGGTCGGAATGCTCGCGGGACAACCCGGCGATACGCTGAATCTGCTCGCCCATGGAAACGGACAGTTCGGCTATCTCGTTCAGTGACCGTTCCGAGGCCACAACCAGCGAATTGCCTTCAGACACAGCCGCAACAGCCGCATCTGTATGCTTGATATTTTCATGGGCGGTGTTCTGTATGCTCCGCACGCTCTTGTTGACCTCGCCCGTGGCGGCCATGGTCCTTTCCGCAAGCTTGCGCACCTCGTCTGCCACCACGGCAAACCCGCGACCGGCATCGCCCGCCCTTGCGGCCTCTATTGCCGCGTTAAGAGCAAGCAGGTTGGTCTGGTCCGCAATATCGCTGATCACCTCAAGAATGCCACCAATGGCATCTGCCTGCGCTCCCAGCTGGTGCATGCTTTCCCGCAGGTTCTCAGAAAGATTCTGTACCCGGTTCATGGCCGTTGTTGTTCTGCCCATGACCTCGGTGCCTTCTTCAGCCTTGCGCATGGCCGTGTTGGCATCCGTTACCGCATTTTCCGCATAGCGCGCAGATTCCTGCAGCTCACGGTTCATGGCCTCGATAATGGAGGCTGTCTGCCCCACACGGTCTATCTGCATGCGGGCGCCCTCGCCCACCTGTTCCACCTGACGCGAAAGTTCCTCCGCCTCGTTGGACAGGTTGGCACTGATCATTTCCGCCTGTTCGGCCACCTCAAGCATCATGGAATTCTGCTCGCTGATATGCGCCTCCTTGATGCGGATATCAGTAAGGTCGGTCACCAACGCTATTGCGCCGATGAGCTGGCCGTCGAGATCATAGAGCGGTGCGCAATCAATCCGCACGGTGCGGGCGTTCCCTCTGGCGGTGGTCCAGTTTCTCTCCACATTGAAGACGGCCTGCTGCTCACGCATGGCAAGAGAAGTGGAGCCCCTACCCCCTTCCTGATGTTGTAGCAGGGTAGCCGCGGGCTTTCCGCAATAGCTTTCGGGGCTGCCCTCGAACTCCATCATGTCGAGAAAGTAGCTGTTCACAAAAGAAACGTTGTTGTCCGGGTCCACCACCACGGCGGGCATGGTCATACCCGTAAGAATACCTTCTGAGAATCCCAGCTTTTCCTTGAGCTGCCCCACCATGCGGGAGACCGCCTGCGTAACCTGCCCGATTTCTCCCTTGAAGGTACCCTGCGGTTCGGCATGCAGATTGCCGCCGGAAACAGCCTGAACATATGCGATGATACGCCGGAACGGATCAGCAATGGCGCGGCGCAGAAAGAGCCATGTTCCTGCCACGACCAGCAGGGCCGTTATTGCCCCAAGGCCGAAGGTGACCATGCGCAGCCGCGTTACCGGGGCAAAAGCTTCATCAGCCGTGATCTCGGTGATCAGCACCCAGTTCAGTCCCTGCAGTTCAACCGGGGCAAAGGCCGTTAGATAGGGGGCACCATCGTAACTGTCGCCGACCATCACACCCCGTTCTCCGGCCAATGCGCGCTGCACGGCAACGGTATCCACCCTCGCCTGCTCGCGGTCGCGGGCTGCCGCTTCAAGAGAATGGTGGGCAACGTCCCGGCGCGAATCCGAACGGATGATTCCATCCTGCCCGACAAGGTAGGACTCGCCTGTAGCGCCCATACCGGCACGTTGCGCCATGATATGCCCCACATGGACAAGCGGCAGCCGCAACGCGGCCACGCCCAGAATCTCACCGGTATAGCTGTATACCGGGGCCGCCATGAAGGCAGCGGGTTTTCCCCCGAGCGGGGCATACGCTTCTGCGTCCACAAAAACAAACTCGCCCTTGACCGCCTTTTTCCAGGCGCGGGCGAGATTGGTTTCGCGGTAGGGACCTTTGGCCAGATCCTCTCCGAGGTCGTTGCCTCTTGCCACCGAGAAGATCACCCTTCCGTAATCATCCAGCAGCAAGGCATCCTCAAAGCCGTATTCCGTGACAAAGGGAACAAAGGCCGCCTTCACGAAATCATAAATCCCATCATACTCGGCATCTATCGGCATTTTTTCGCCGTCTTTGACCTTGCCGTACAGCGTATCCCTGATCATGCCGACAGCATTATACACTTCCTTAACCTGAGAATAGATAACTGTGGCATGCCGCCACTGCTCGACAAGGGTTTCCAAGCTGTCGCGCTGAACATCGCTAACAGCCTGCAGCTGACCGAACGCCGCGCTTTTAAGACTCGTTGACGCGGTCTGTACGCTGTATACCCCCATCCCCAGCAATGGCAGCAAGCCCAGCACCATGCAGAAAACTGAAATTTTTGTCCGAAGCAGCATACACGCCCCATTGCAGTCATGTTTCAGCCGACTCTGAAATAGAGTCAGGCCCGCAGGTGTTATGTCTCCGGAATGTTACAAACAAGTTAAGGAAGATCGACAGTCCGGCGACGTTTCACAATTGCTGCAAACAGCGTTACAGGAATGTTACGACCATTCAACCACTGTAATAACACCACATTAAGCACCATGCATCATGCCACAAGAATGCACGTCGATATATCATTGAAATATACACTGCAAAACGCTATACAGAGCTCAACAAAACACAAAGGTACGACACAATAAATGCAACAGACGAAGCATAAGGACATTGCGGTAACAATGAAAAACGCAATACACATACTGATCATACTGTCTCTTGGAGCACTTATCATACTCCAAAGACAGAACATTACGTCACTCTCTGCGCAAATGAAAACGCAACAAGAGAAAATAACTCAAATTCAAGAGCTTATGGAAAGCGGATATACACAAACCGTATTAGCTCTGAAAATCAGCATGGCAAACAAGGACACCATCAAGTCCATGCAACGCAAGAAAGTAGTGCGGGTTACAGCCTACAGCCCCCGCGAGGATGAAACAGACGAGACGCCCTTTGTCACCGCATCAAACCGCAAGGTGCGTCACGGTATCGTGGCTGTCTCGCGCGACCTCTTCGATCAGGGCTGGGTATTCGGGCGCAAGATATACATCAAGAAGCTGGGAATATTCACTATTGAAGACCTGATGGCGGAATCGAAGAAAAATCAGATCGATATCTTCATGTTCGACACGGAACAGGCCATGCATTTCGGCAAGCGCACGATGGAAGCCCATCTGCTCTCGGATGACGCCGGAGATTGCCCGACTGAAGAGACCGCGCAGCTTGGAACCGACACGCTCTATTCCATGAACTGACGGATATAGAATAATACCCACATATCTCACCACGGGGTATGCTCTTCCCGACACCCATCGAGGAGAGCTGCATGCCTACCCCATTGCCTGTTGCAAGCCCCATCGCGGACAAGGTTGCGTTCAAATGGAGCCGCACCCTCCACATCCTGCCCTTTGCCCTGTTTCTCGCTTTCTTTGCAGGAATGGTCATTCTCCACGAATGGGCAACGCTCGACAGACTCCTGAACGACAGGTTGCAGGCATATCATTCCGGCATGCTTTCGCTGCGGCAGAGCCTGCATCTGCAGGCCGCAGCAGCGGGCAGATCAGAGATTGTCCGCGCACGACTGATAGGCAGGTACGATTCCGAATCGATTATCGACATTGCGCCTCTTGCGCCCGCGCTTTCCTCATTTGCTCTTGAGGTGTTCGACAACGACGACGTGCGCATGGCCACCTCGTCGGAAAAGCCGTCCCTTTTGCCTGCCATATTACGCAAACGGCTTTTGCTGCGCTCAACCCTCACGGATTCACGCACCTCGGACTATACCATCGCCAACGGCAGTCTCTACCTGTATGCGGTGGAGATAATCCGTTCCTCCCCCCAAGGCCCACCGTTGGGCAAAGTGCTGCTCAGCCTGCCGATAACCCCCGCCCTGCTGCAGAGCCTTAAAATTCAGCATGATGTAGAACTGCTGGCCCTGTGGGGAACCCCGGTGGAAACCACCTCCACCCGCAGCGGGGCCTTTTCCTTTGCCACTACCGACCCGCGCCCATACCTGCAGCAGACAGATGCCTCAGAATACCTGCCCTCCATAGTCAAAGCAGACGGGGAATATGTCCTTGGCCGATACACCATCCTGCGGGACACCACGGGCACCATTGTCGCCACGCTGGGGGTTGCCTCCCGCCTTGTTCCGATGGCTGTCTACGCCCTCAACATCACAATCATCTCGCTGCTGTTCCTTACTGTCTATGCGACATACACCATTTCTCTGCTCAAAAGGCATAACGCATCACGCAGAGCGCAAAACCTTGCCGTGGCGCAACTGCTGCGCAATTTCACGCCGGTTACGTTGCGGGATGGCAAAAATGCATCATCCGACATTCCTTCCATCGTACTTGAAGAATACGACCTCATGGTGGATAGGTTCAGCAAACATGAATACGAAAGCTCCACGATCAAACGTAAATTTCAGAGCATCTTCGACAACGCATTTGAAGGCCTTTTCGTCAGTTCTGCAGAGGGGCAACTGCTGGATGCAAACCCGGCCCTCATCACCATGTTCGGCTGCACGGACAAAGAAGATATACTCGAAACCCTGCACGACCTGGCAACGGAAGCCTATGTAGACGCATCCCGGCGCGATGCATTCAAGGAGCAGCTTTCGGCCTACGGGCAGGTCCGCAATTTCGAAGCGGAGTTCCGCAGAAAGGATGGCACCAGATTCTGGGGTCTGCTGTCGGCCCGCTGCGTCACGGACGAAAACGGGACCCAACTCTACGAAGGGGGTCTCATAGATACCAATGTTCAGAAACAGCGAATGGAAGAAGAATGTGCGCAGGAGGCTGGACGCAGGTTCCGTCAGGCCAGAATGGAAATGCTGCAGGAACTTGGGACGCTATTGAGCGAGCCGTGCAACATCATCACTGCCGCCTGCAACAGCATTACCGATGAACGGGCCCACTCCGCGCCTCCGCAGCTTGCCGACATCATCCGCTCATGTCAGCGGTTGCACAGACTTGCGGACAATCTTCAGGATTTCGCAAGAGCCGAATCCGGCACCCTTATGCTGCACGAAGGGTTCTGCGACCTGCACAAGGTGTTGCAGGCATCGGCGGACAGCTCACCGGAGACCGGAGACTGCCCTGTCATATCCGTTGAATTGTCGCCGGAACTGCCCATCATCGTCTCGGCAGATGCAGGCAGGCTCAGGCAGTGCATCCAATTGGCGGCTTCCATCCATCGCCAGCACCGCCCCTGCAAAGGGGTGCACCTTTCGGCAACCCCTGCCGCCCCCTCCACCGAATCAGGCACGTTCAACAGAACGCTCGGCACTGGGGAGTGCATAGTTTCCATTCTGTTCACGCTGACGGATTCCGGCAGCGCCATGCGCACGCTCACTCCGTTCCGGGCAGTAGCGGAAGAAGAACTTTCCGGCATTCACAGACGGTTCTTTGCCACGCTTGTGAAGCAATTCGACGGCACCATTCTCTCCGTTGCCTCTTCCACCTGCGGCAGCACATCCTTCATCATCCACTTCCGTACGCACAAAAGCCCGGCCCATCCGCCGCATCAGGCACATCAGGCACATCAGGAAGACAAAGCCTCTTCCCCCCTCTCCCGCACCGCACCCCAATCAACACCCCTGCATGATGATGCGCAACGCAACATATCCCTGACCGCCTTAACAACCGAACCCGAAACTGCGCAGCAACGCGGCACTGAACAAGCACAAGACAAAAACACTACGCCGCCTGACGCCAACACCAAGCAACTGGCCCCCTCCCGCCCACGGCGCACGGCACTGGCCATTTGCCCTGATCACAACGATGCGCGGCTGATGGAACTGCTTCTTTCGCAACTGGCCATGGATTGCAGCATCTGCCCCTCTGCCCTTGAGGTTCGGAGCAGCCTGCGGGACACAGCACCGGATTTCGTCTTTCTCGATCTGGAGATCCCCGGAACAAACGGCTTCAAGATAGCCGCCACCATTCATGCAGCCATGGCGGAACGGGGCAAGGAATCGCCTCCCATCATCGCCATATCGCTGCACCCGAAGGAATTGGTGGAAAAGGCCGCAGCCGAAGCAGGCATAAGTGCCATAGTGACCAAACCCGTCACCGCCTCAAAGCTGAAGGCCGCCCTGCTCAAAACGCGGGCAGCCCACGCCCCTTCGCCCAGCACGGATACTACGCAGAGCAACCACAAGGAAAACGCCTCTGGCCTATTCAGCCCCATTGCGGGCAGACTGGAATTATTGAGAAGGGCCACAGCGGGAAAGAACCCGGCAGCCATACGCCGCATGCTTCCGGCCATGCTGGACACCCTGCCGGAAAGCGTGGCAACGGAATGCGCCCCCATATCCGGCACCATGCGCCGGAACCTTGATGAGGAAAACTGGAAGGAACTGATGGCAGACATTGAACGCATTGCTGCGCTCTACACAAATCGTTCGGGCATATCCGTCTGACATGAAAAAGCCCTTCCTTGCGGAAGGGCTACAACAGGCACGGCAAATTCAAAGGGCCTAAGAGCGGATCAGGCCTGACTTGCAGAATAGATCATTTCTCTGGTGAGAGCCAGACTCTCTCTGCAATAAGGGCATTGCATGTTCAGGGTTTTCTGGTCGTCCCGCATGGGCTTGACCTTCAGCTTGAACACCTTCTGACAGTAGGGGCAGCGTATTCTCTTTTCATCAGTCATATGATCTCCGGTCGCGATAATGCTGTATTATGAGAGAAATCTATCATTTCACCTTGTTGGAATAATTAAGATGTAATCATAGCGTGTAGCCAAGGCAATGGCAACAGTCTCTGCGCCATCCTTTTTTCTGCAGCACCACCCTCTCTCCCTGCTACCCCGCACCTTTGCTTGACGTTCTCTGAACAGGGAACTAGTACACCGAAGGTACACCCAATTTTTTGCCAGCGAGCCAATCTTGTCCTTCATATCCAGAGACACCAATCTACCTATCATCTTCGGCCTGACTCTCATGGTTGTCATGGGTGTTTCCAGCATCATGCCGGTTCTGCCCCTGCTGGCCCGGGAACTGAACGCTCCCGTGGAAACCATAGGCCTTGTGCTCACGTCATTCACGCTTCCCGGCATCTTTCTGGCGCCCGTTGCGGGCATTCTGGCTGACCGCTACGGCAGAAAAAAAGTACTCATCCCCGGCCTGATAATTTTCGGCATTGCAGGCGCAGCATGCGGTCTTGCCCAGACCCTGACCACCCTGCTCACGCTCCGGTTCGTTCAAGGTATAGGTGCGGCACCGCTGGGTGTGCTGTATACGACCATCATAGGCGATCTTTACAAGGGCAAAGAACGCACACGCATCATGGGGCTCAACGCCGGGGTGCTGGGCATGGGCACTGCCATATTCCCGGCACTCGGGGGACTCATGGGCGAGCTGGGCTGGCACTGGCCGTTCTTTCTTCCCCTTCTTGCCCTGCCGCTCTGTGTTGCCGTGCTCACCCGTCTGGAACTGCCGGAACCCGAATCCGAACAGGATCTCAAAAGCTACTTCAAATCCGCCAAGGAAATCATACAAAGCAAGCAGGCCATAGCGCTCTTTTCCGTCACCCTACTTACCTTCTTCATCCTTTACGGCCCCATCGTCACATTTTTCCCCATTCTGGCGGACACCACCTTCGACGTTCCCCCTTCAGCCATCGGCGGGCTTTTCGGCGCATCATCGCTGGCAACAGCCCTTGCCTCTGCCCTCATCGGCAAGCTCTCCCGCTGGTTCAGCGAACGCACCATGCTGTGCGTGGGCCACGGGCTTTACATTGTCGCCATGCTGCTCATTCCCTTCACGCCGCACTACTGGTGGATGCTCGTGCCCATCTGTACTTTCGGCCTTGCGCAGGGCTTCAATTTTCCCAACCTGACGACCATGCTCACCAGCCTTGCCCCCATTGAGCAGCGGGCTGCCATCATGGCTGTAAACGGCACGGTGCTGCGGCTTGCACAGACGGTATCCCCCATGTTCTTCACCCTGTTTTTCTGGATCGGAGACCTGAAGGCTGTCTATTTTGCAGGTGCCGCCGTATCCGTTCTCATGTTGTACATCACAATTACGCGCGTCAGCTCCACATTGCACCACTGATAATTCCGAAAACAGGATTGCCACCACACCAACCAGCGCCTTGCACTACGGCGTCTTCTTCTTTATATCTTCTCTGCCGTACACGTGGAGTGCCCCCACGCAGGCAGAAGAAGACCCCATATAAGGACGCCTTTCTTGAAGAACACCCCCAATAAGATTCAGTATCTTGACGGAACGCGCTTCATGCGCGTTATTCAGGCCGCCACCAGAAGACTGGTGGAAAAACACGGACATCTCAACGATATCAACGTGTTTCCGGTGCCTGATGGTGATACCGGCAGCAACATGGCCGGCACCATGCGCAATATCGTTTCCAGCTCTGCCAAAAGCATCGAGCGTTCCATCGGCAAGATGAGTGACGTTATTGCCGAATCCGCGCTGATGAGCGCGCGGGGAAATTCGGGTGTCATTCTTGCCCAGTTCCTGTGCGGTTTCTCCGAAGGCGTCAAAGGACTCAAGCGCATATCTCCTTCAGATTTTTCCAACGCAGCCTCAACTGCGGCCCGACGCGCCATGGAATCCATTTCCGACCCGCGCGAGGGCACCATTCTCACCGTTATCAACGACTGGGCCGACCACCTGAAGGAAAACTGCCACAAATATCAGAATTTTCATGAGCTGCTGCACGATTCACTTGAGCGTGCCAAGCTTTCGGTACGCTCCACCACGGACAAGCTTGCCTCGCTGAAGAAGGCGGATGTGGTGGATGCAGGCGGTCTCGGTTTCGTCTACCTGCTTGAAGGCATTGTCGAATTCACGGAACGCGGCTCACTGAAGGACAAGGGCGAAGACTATGTCGTTGTCGAAACCTTCAATCCTGTTCAGGAAAAGGTCAGCGTCGATTCGCTTGAGTTCCTCTACTGCACGGAATGCCTTGTCACCGGAGAAAGCATACATGCTTCCGCCCTGCGCCAACGCCTTGCCCCGCTTGGCGACAGCCTTATCGTAGCCGGAACGGCCGACAAGGTGCGCGTGCACGTGCATACGAACGAGCCCGACACCGTATTCGCCATAGCGGCTGAGTTCGGAACCGTATCCGCGCAGAAGGCCGAAAACATGCTGGAGCAGCACAGAAGGCTGCTTGCGGATGTGCAGCAGCAGACCGGCATCATCACCGACTCCACCTGCGACCTGCCCGAGCATCTGCTGCAGGAATACGATATTCAGGTTGCCCCACTGCGCCTCTTCCTTAACGAAGAAGAGTTCGTGGACAAGGTCACCATCTCCACCGAAGAATTCAACTCCCGCCTCGGCGACTCCACCTCCGCAAAAACCTCGCAGCCCGCACCGGGCGATTTCAAGCGCCTGTACGAAGAAATGCAGGAGCATTATCGCGAGGTGGCCGCAGTGCATGTCATGGCCCGTTACAGTGGCACCATGCAGTCCTCGAAAACCGTGGGTTCCATGGTATGGAAGGACGGCCTGAACCTGCTGGACAGCAACACCCTTACCGGCGGTCTGGGCCTTGTTGTTCTCAAGGCGGCCCAAAGAGCAAAGGAAGGCATGCCCGCTGCCGAAGTGGTACGCCTTGCGGAAGAAGATTGCGCCAACGTGCGGGTCTTCGTCTCCATGGATACGCTGGATTTTGCAGTACGCGGTGGCCGCATGACGCGCAGTCAGGGCTTCCTTGCCCGCCTGCTGAACATCAAGCCCGTTCTCGAATTCAATTCCCGCCAGCAGGGCAAGGTAAACGTGGTTGCCAAGGCGCTTGGCGCACGGCGCTGCGAAGACAAGCTCTTTGCCCTGCTTGCTCATGAGGTGCAACAGCACGGCCCCTGCGCCCTGCAGTTTGCCATCACCCACGTGAACGTGCCCGAAGTGGCCGAACGCTATGCCCGCCGCATTGAAAACGAATTCGGGCTGGCCCCGCTCTACATCATGCAGGCTTCGCCCGTGCTCGGCTGCCACAGCGGACCGGGTGCATGTGCCGTTGCCATGCTCATGTCTCCTGCCGAACAATAGCCGCAAATATCCCCGGTGCCGCAGCAAGCACTACGGCACCGGGGATAATCATCCATCCTTCATACATCTTTGCATTTTCCCGCGTTTTGCTTCATAGTGTTCTGCAACGCCCCCATATGGAGTTATGCAGGCCAATGCGCAACAGTATTCTTTCTGCCCTAGTCATTCTTTGCACCCTGATGGTTTCCCCTTCTTTCGCCGATAAGGCAAAAAAGGAAGGGCACCTTGTCCCCACAGTCATAAAGAATATGGGGGTAACCAAAGACGGTGATGCAGAGCTCTTCTGCCTCGATTTCAGCGATCCGCGGATACCCGATCTGGAAACCATTGACGACGAGAGCAACCCCCGTCTGTTCTTCGATGTTATCGAAGTGAAGGAATGGAAGGGGCAAAGCACATATGAGATAAAGGGCGCGATGATCAGACAGGTCCGCACAGGGTTCAACACGAACAGCAAGAAGCTTCGTGTGGTTCTGGACCTGAACCCCAAGTACAATTACAATATTGAGCCGTCATACGACGACCGGTACAACTTGTTCTGCATCGCCATATCCGCCCGCTCGGTCCGCCAGTAATTTGCGGGTTACGGGTTTTCTTTTCTCCTCCAACGTCTTACAGTAAGACTATACAGATGAGGAGCAAGACATGGCCATCATCCGATCAGACCTGATAAAATTCGAAGGGCGCCGCATGCTGCAGGAGGCATTCGCCCAGCAGATCCGTACCGGCAGACGCATAACCGTGACGGACGACATACTCATGCAGTATTTCATGTCCCTGCGCATTACGGAGCAGTACCCGATGAAGGTGATGACGGCAGAAGCACAGACCCAACTGCCCGATTACCTGGTCGGCCTGTTCGCCAACATGGACATATGACCAGACCCGAGCAAACAAAAAAGCCCCCGCAAGGGGGCTTTTCTTTTGTGGCGCAGCACGGGCACCGCTGATGCCATGACTGTTCAGGGCATCGGCTGTTCCCGTGGGACTATCCGATGCTATTCAGCCTCGGTAATCCACTGCTGCAGGGTTTCCACAATCTTCTTGGCCTGATCAGTGCTGGAGATGTTGAACTTGGACTTTGCGCGATATTCTCCGGAAACCTTCTGGTACCGGCGAATGATGTACTTGTCCGGACCATAGTCTTCCAGCTTGTTGTCCCACTGCTTGTAGCGGAACATGACCGTTGCCCATGCCCCTTTGGAAAGAACGGCCTTGTCCAGTTCCTTGACGACAAGGTGGCCGTCTTCTTCATAATCAACGGTAAGTTCTTCAACAGTCGTACTCATTACATCCCTCGTTCGTATAAAGTATCGTGCCGACAGCCAGTGACACGCAACAAAAAGCGTCGGCGGGCCGCTGCCCCCGGCAGGTTCCGCCTGGCCCTGTCTGGCCCTGTCTGGCTCAGTCCGGTCTTGTCTGGTCTCGTGCGTTACATCACGGCCCGGCGTGCGGTCACAGGTACTACGCCCTCCTGCACATGGCAAGCCGAGACAGCTCCCCCCGGTTCCAAATAAAAAGCGGGGGCCTCCGGCCCCCGCCGTATCTGTCCGTCCGCTGCAAGGCTAGTCGGAGAAATCCGCTTCCGACTCTGCCTCAGCTTCGGCCATCTGCCACAGCCCCGGCGCATCGCCCAAGGTCAGCTTGGCCTGCTTCATGCCGAGGTTGAAGGCCTTGAGGTTCACTTCATGTATCTTCTTGGGCAGGTTTTCCAGCAGTGCCGAGCGCATGGCTTTAACATCCGCAAACGGCAGCAAGTGGGTAATAGCACCAAGTACGATAGTGTTCAGCGCCATGGGGTTGCCAATCTTCTTGGTCGCCATTTCGGTAAACGGCAGCCCCAGATAGACATTGGTGGGCGGCTGCTGCACCAGCTGCGAATCCACAAGCAGAATGCCGGAGCGCTTCATGTAATGGTAATACGAGTTGCATGCCTGCTGCGACAGGGCCACCAGAAGATCAAGATTCTCGGTCTTGGGGTAACTGATGGGCTTGCTGCTCACCACCACGTCCGCGCGGCTGGAACCGCCGCGGGCTTCAGGCCCGTAGCTCTGCGTCTGTGTTGCATAATAGCCGTGCCCTATGGCCAGAGCGTAGCCCAGCATCCTGCCAAGGGTGATAAGCCCCTGACCGCCGGTGCCGGAAAGACGCATTTCAAATCGATCAATCTGCGGGAGCTTCTTCATTACTTCTGCTCCTTTGGCGCATCGGCAGGCTTTTCTGCAACAGCTTCGGCCTTCGGTTCGGCTTCAGTTTTGGGCGCAGCCTGTTCCTTCGTCGCAGCCGGTTCCTTGGCCTCGGGCTGTCCCTTGTGCAGAATCCTTTCCTTGAGTGAAGCATAGCGCTCTTCAAGTCCGGGTCTCTTATCGTCGCGGAACACGCCGATGGGAATGCGGGTGTCATCTTCCTTGCGGTTTTCGAGCTTCACCGTATTCTTCTTGAGCCATTCATACATGCTCACTGTTCCCTTGAACTTGTTCTTGCGTCCGTACTGCGTGGGACAGGGAGACAGCGCTTCAACAACCGAGAAGCCGGGATGCATTATGGCGTCCATGATCAGGCCGTCGAGCATGCGCGCATGGAAAGAGGTGCCACGGGCCACGTAGTTGGCACCGGCCGCCGTTACCAGATCAACTGTATCAAAGGGCTGCTCCAGCGAACCATGCGGAGTGGTCATGGAATTGTCGCCGAACGGCGTTGCGGGAGAACACTGTCCGCCCGTCATGCCGTAGATGTAGTTGTTCAGGATGAGCGCGGTTACGCCAATATTGCGTCGCGCAGCATGAATGAGGTGGTTGCCGCCGATGGAAAGTGCATCGCCGTCGCCCATGACACAGATGACCTTGAGCTTGGGGTTGGCCATCTTGATGCCGGTGGCAAAGGTCAGGGCACGGCCGTGGGTGGTGTGAACGGTGTTGAAGTCCACATACACCGCCATGCGGCCCGAGCAGCCGATACCGGCAACGATTACCACATCGTCCTTGGGCAGCTGCAGGGCATGCACGCTGCGGATAAGGGAGCCGAGAATGATGCCATGACCGCAGCCGGGGCAAAACACGTGCGGGAATTTCTTGTTATGCCGCAGGTAGTCGTGGATAAGCTGTGTTACTTCTGCCATGGCACACCTACAGTATTGCTTTGAGGATTTCGGAAGGTGTAATGATCTGGCCGTCTACGCGGTTCAGCGTCCGCACACGGGTGAGGCCGTTGTTCACGCGCTTCACCTCGCGGGAAATCTGTCCCATGTTCATTTCAGGCACCAGAACATGCCGGCAGCGCCGACAGAGCTTTTCCACGGAAGGACGGGCAAAGGGGAACAGGGTCTTCAGCGTGAGCAGCCCTGCCTTAACACCGCGTTCTCGCGCCTGCTCCACGGCATAATGTGCGGAACGGGCCACGCTGCCATAGGCGATGACGGCCACTTCGGCGTCTTCGCACATGAACTCGTCCACCATCATGATATCGCCGTAGAACTGGTCGATCTTGCGGAACATGCGCTTCATGGCCTCGTTCACTTCGTCGGGGCGGGAAGTGGGGAAGCCCATGTTGTCATGGGTAAGACCAGTCACGTGGATGCGGTAGCCGGAGCCGATGGGAGCCATGGCAGGCACGGCGCGGGTTGCCTCGGCATAAGGCTTGAACCATTCCGGCGGCACGGTCGGCGTCATGCGGGAAAGGATTTCCAGATCCTCAGAAGCAGGAATGACAATCTTTTCACGGGTATGTGCCGTTACTTCGTCCACCAGCAGGACAACCGGCGTACGATACTTTTCCGCCATGTTGAACGCCACCACGGTCATTTCAAGACATTCCTGCACCGTGGAAGCGGAAAGAACGATTATGGAATGGTCACCATGGGTTCCCCAGCGCGCCATCTGCACATCGCCTTGTGCAGGGCTGGTGGGAAGACCGGTGCTGGGACCGCCGCGCATGACGTTGACCACAACCAGTGGGGCTTCGACCATGCAGGCGTAGCCGATGTGCTCCTGCATGAGAGAAAAACCGGGACCGGAGGTTGCCGTCATGGACTTGCGGCCCGCAAGCGATGCGCCGATGATGGCGCCCATGCTGGCAATTTCATCCTCCATCTGGATGAACACGCCCTCTTCAGTCATGGGAAGACGCTGAGACATCACCTCCATGATTTCAGTAGAAGGCGTGATGGGATACCCACCAAAAAAAGTGCATCCGGCAAGCAGAGCGCCTTCGGCTATGGCCTCGTTGCCCTGAGCAAACACCTCGACCTTTTTCCGTTTCTTTCTGATTGTAGCCATGATCAGCAAGCCTCACCGTTGGTTGGAGGGCCGGAAGGGAACGTGGGGCATGCTGCACCTTCTTCCCGTGGCCGAATGGAGATTGCAAAATCTGGACAGTGCAGTTCACAGAAGCCGCAATTGATGCAGTCTTCCGGGCGCACGGGCTCCGCCTTGCCCAACGCGCTCATTTCCAGCACCTTCCCCGGACAGAATGCGACACAAATGCCACACCCCTTGCACCAATCCGGGTACACACAAACCAGCGTCTGCCCTTTCTTTTTCTTTGGCATTACCGTACCGGATACCTGTTGCTTGTGGCAGCGAGCTGCCGTAGATAAAACATAACTTCCAATGTCAACAGTCGACATTGGGGCCTGCAGGTTCTCTGGTAACCCTGTTACAATGAGACACACAGCCCCGCAAGCCCCAACGAAGAAATTTCAGCAAAAAAATCCCATTGTTGTGTGATTGAACAATATCATGAGGGTAGAATGAAGAAACTCTCCACATCCTGCTTTTGCGTTCCTCCCTTTGCCTTCAGCTCCCGCAGGTCCCCTGTTTTTGCAGAATATGGCATGGTTGCGGCATCGCAACCACAGGCCGTGGCCGCCGGATTGGACATGCTGCGGGCCAAAGGAAGCGCAGCAGATGCTGCCGTGGCCGTGGCAGCCGTGCTGGCCGTGGTGGAACCCTGCTCCACCGGCATAGGGGGCGATGCCTTTGCCCTGTGCTTTGACGCTGCATCAGGCAACGTGCATGCCCTGAACGGTTCCGGCAGAAGCGGCGCACGCTTCACCCTTGATACGGTGGCTGCGCTCGGCGTTGAAGAAATGCCCCTGTACCACGGCATTTCCGTAACCGTGCCCGGTGCCTGCGCCGCGTGGTGCGCCCTGCACGACCGTTTCGGCAAGCTATCGCTTGAGCAGGTTCTGGCACCTGCCATTCGTCTGGCGCGGGAAGGTTTTTGCATCGGCCCCGTAACCAGCGAGCTCTGGTCACAGGCAGAAGCACTGCGCAAACACACAACCAACTCTCCTCTGCTTCCGGACGGTAGAGCCCCGCTCCCTGGCGAACGCATTCGCAACCCGCATATGGCGGAAGTTCTGCAGGCGGTGGCCAATAAAGGCAAAGCAGCATTTTACGAAGGTGAGCTTGCCAGACGCATGGCCGATGCAGTGCAGGCAGCCGGTGGCGTGCTGCAGCCGGAGGACTTTGCAGCCTGCACCGCAGACTGGGTAACGCCTTTATCAACGGAATATCGCGGCATCCGCGTGCACGAGTGCCCGCCCAACGGGCAGGGCATAGTGGCACTTTCCGCACTCGGCATTCTCGGGCACACCGACCACGCCGACCACGCCCCGCTCTCGCCGGAGCGACTGCACAGACAGATAGAGGCACTGCGCCTCGCCTTTGCCGATGCCCGCCGGTATGTATGCGACCCCGCCCATGCAGAGCTGGACTACAACACTCTTCTCGCTCCCGATTATACGGCGCAGCGGGCAGCACGCATACAACCGGACAAACGCAATGCCGCCATCATGCACGGCACGCCCGAATCAGGCAGCGACACCGTGCAGTTCTGCGTGGCAGACCGCGACGGCAACGCCATATCCATGGTCAACTCCGTCTACGGCAACTTCGGCAGCGGTATTGTTCCCGATGGGTTGGGCTTTGCCCTGCAGAACAGGGGCTGCAACTTCACGCTTGTGGAAGGGCATCCCAACTGCGCAGGGCCTTCCAAGCGCCCCTATCACACCATCATTCCCTGCATGACCACCCTGCCGGACGGTTCGCTGCACTCCGCAATGGGAGTTATGGGCGGTTTCATGCAGCCGCAGGGCCATGTTCAGGTCATAAGCGCCCTGCTCGATGACGGCTGCGACCCCCAGAGCGCATTGGACAGATTGCGCTTCTGCATCAACCCGGACGGCTCCGTGGCACTGGAAGAAGGCCTGCCCGATGAAACCATTGAAACGCTGGCCGCCATGCGCCACACGGTTACCCCCTGTCAGGGACACGACCGCAAACTCTTCGGCCGCGGGCAGATTATCCTGCGAACTGAAGAAGGATTCTACGCCGCAGGCAGCGATCCCCGTGCGGACGGCTGCGCTTTCGGCATCTAAACACAACAGCCGGGGGCGGTGCCGTCCCCGGCTTCATCTGAATATCCCTTTACAGGCTTGTCTCCGCATACCGGCTGTTGCTATGGTGGGATAAATCCCGGTCTGAACGCCCAGCATACGGAGACTGCATGCCCCGACTGCGTCCCGCCCTGCCGCACCGCTGTAGTGTCATGGTCATCATGACCATGATCATGCTCCTTGCGTGTCTGACGGCAAACAGGGATGCCTTGGCCCGCAATGTCAGGGTGCGCGGCAACATGGATTCGCTCATCAGCTTCGAGGTTTCCAAAACCGTCACGGACATGGATGCCGCCAGCACCTTCCGCCTGAGTTTCGTGGTACCCAAATCCTACAGTTCACCGACTTTCAGTCAGGTAGTGCGCGACTTCATCCTGCAGTTCACACCCCAGCAGGACAACCAGACAACCTACACGGACAACAGGGGCAACGAGATCATCGAAGGCCGGTGGGATACCCCACCCTCTGCAGTCACTGCGCAGGTGCGGTTCAAAGCTGCCAACACGACTCAGCTCGGCACGCTCCGCTCCACGGCCCCTTTCCCCGTCGTCAATGTGCCACGCGAGGCAGCCGAATACCTTTTCGGCAGCGAACAGGTGCCAACGGATGATCCCCGCATCCGTGATCTTGCACGGGAACTGACGGCAGGAGCGCACACACAGTACGATGCCGTGCAGCGCATCTGCGAATGGGTTGTAGACAACGTGCGATACGTCAATCCGCCCCAACGGTTTGATGCGCTCTTTTCGCTGGATACCGGCACCGGCAACTGTCAGAACTTCTCGCACCTCGCAGCCGCCCTTATGCGCACGGCGGGCATACCGGTGCGCATCGTCAACGGCATTACGCTGGACGAACCATACGACATATCCCTCTCCGGTGACGTGATGCGCACACGCATGGGCCTTGGCAGGCATTCGTGGATTGAGGTCTGGTTCCCCGACCTTGGCTGGACGCCCTACAATCCCCAAAGTACAGCCATGTTCATTGCCAACCGTTTCATCCGCATAGAAGTGGGCCTCGACAACAGGGAAACGGTGAACGACAGCAAGGTCCAATGGACAGCCCGCAGGGGCAGCAGCAGACGCCCGAACGTGCAGGAGGTGTTTGCTTCGGAATTCGGCAAGGACGCTGTTTCGCTGAGCGGAAAGGAATACGCGGACGGACCGCTCAAACGGCTCATGCTGCCTGTAGTGGAAGCCGGAACAACCGTTGCCGCGATACCGTATCCTGAGCCCGCACCGGACGAGCACAAAGACAAACAGACCGCCCGCAAGTCACCTGCCAAACCAAAAAAGACCCGCAAAAAGCCCCCCGTAACCACGGCCAAGTCTGGCAAAACTCAAATAAAGAAAGGGGCCACTGTTGCATTCGGCAATGTGGATTTCCCGCAGAACATAGATTTCTCCACCTATTCAGAAGCCCCTGAAACACTAAACGGGGTGATGACGCTGAACCGCAGCTTCATGGTGGAAACTGCAGAATATGCCACCACACGGCTGCGGCAGTATGCGCAGGTGTTCACCCTGCCCCGTGCCCTGTCGCTGAAGGACATAAGCCTTGCCCTGCACCGATACGGCGGCGGTGGCTCTCTGTGGATAGACCTGATGGAAGATGATGCGGGCAAACCGGGAGAACTCATCGCCACAAGCGAGCTCATCCCCGTTTCAAGCATATCCATGCGCCCCGGCTACCGGTGGGTCACCTTTCCCTTCAGATCGAATACTGCTCCGCTCAGGGCCGGCAACTACTGGATAGGGCTGGGCTACACGGGCGATCCCGTCATCAACTGGTTCTTCACCTACGGCAAACCCGTGGGACCGGAAGATGGCACACGATTCCGGGACGCCCTGCTCTCGGACTGGGGCGGAGCGCTCAGCTACGAATTCAACTACAGAGTCCGGGGCGTGGTGCAGTAAACAGAAAAAGGCGGCTCCCTTCCGGAAGCCGCCTTCGTCATTCATATGCACTGCGCCTTAGCGCGGACGCCCCTTCGCCACAGCGAATTTCTTGGCATCCAGACCATACTTCTTCACCTTGTAGTTCACGATACGGTAGCTCACCCGCAGATCGCGCGCAGCCTGCAGCATGTTGCCACGGGCCTTTTTGAGCGCATCTACAAGAAGTTCCTGTTCAAACTTGGCTACGGCCTCGCAGAACGAAAGGTTGGAGTCGGTCGCGGTGCTTTCCGCCGTCTGCAGCGAAGGCGGCAGATGGTAGGTACGGATAACGTGCTCATCGCACACCAGCACCGCACGCTCAATGCAGTTTTTCAGTTCGCGTATGTTCCCGGGCCAGTGATACTGCGTGAGCAGGTCGATGGCGGGGGTGGATATACGCTTGATGTCGCGGCTGTATTCTTCCGCATACAGGCTGAGGAAGTGTTCTGCCAGCGGCAGGATGTCTTCCCGGCGTTCCCGCAGCGGCGGAATGAACACGGGGAACACGTTGATGCGGTAATAGAGGTCTTCGCGGAAATGCCCCTTTTCCACCAACTCTTCCAGAGGCTGGTGGGTGGCGCAGATAAGACGCACATCAACGGTGATGGTCTTTTCGCTGCCGAGACGCTGGATTTCCTGTTCCTGAATGGCACGCAGCACTTTTGCCTGTGCCGTGGGGCTGAGTTCGCCCACTTCGTCAAGGAACAGAGTACCCTTGTTCGCCAGTTCGAAAAGGCCCTTCTTGTCCTGCACCGCACCGGTGAACGCGCCCTTCTGGTAACCGAAGAGTTCGCTTTCCACCAGTTCGGAAGGCAGCGCCGCGCAGTTCAGCTTGATAAGCGGCTGCTCACGGCGGGGGCTGGCCTGATGAATGGCCTCGGCCAGCAGCTCCTTGCCCGTACCAGACTCACCGCGCAGCAGCGCGGTTGCACGGCTGGGACCAACCTGTGCAGCCTGGTTGAGTACAAGACGCATGGATTTGGAAGCGGCCACAATGTTGGGCGGGATGAATCCCGTTTCCACATTGTCACCGGCAATGAGGCCCTGAGACATCAGGTGCTTCTGCCGGGCCATTTCCTCCTGCAAGTACGCCGCCTGGTTGGCGATCATGCCTGCGACAACGGCAAGGAACTTCGACTGTCCCGTCAGCTTGGACATATCGCTCGTGGGCGTGTCCACGCTGAGGGTACCGATGACTTCGCGTCCTTCATCATCTTCGCCGGGGCCGAGCACCGGCACGCAGATGAAGGCCAGCGTCTTCAGCTCTTCCTCGGTACGCCCGAAGGCGCGGTTCAGGAAGGCCGGGTGGTCTTTCATGCGCGGCACGATAACCGGCTGCCCGCTGGAGAACACCTGTCCCGTTACGCCGACACCGGGCTCGTATTCCACATGCGCCAGTTTGGTGGGCGTATGTGCAAGGCTGAGCTTGAGGGTGCGGGTCTCAGGGTCGAAGATGACCAGATGAGGCCGCTGGAAGTCATGATTCTCCGCCAGTGTCTTGAGCAGAGACTTCAGCGTGGACTGGAAGGGACGCTGGGGTCCCATTTCCGAAACAATACGCTGAAGCGTTCCCAGATACGGCTGTAGACTTTCGTCTTGTAGGTTGGTTACACTCATAGGATTCGTGTTTTCCTAGCCTGCCAGCTTGGCAACCCCTAGCTCTACGGCCTTGAGGTTCATTTCCACCAGCGAGGGCTTCAGATATTTCCTGATTGCGGACTCCAGAGCCTGCGGTCCGAAGGGAAGCAGCCCGGATGCGCACAGCGCACCAAGCAGTACGATATTACCCGCCTGAACGGAACCGGCTTCCATACCCAGCGTTCTGCAGGGCAGGAACCAGCACTTGGCAGAGCATCCCTTCACACGTTCGGTGATGTGTTCCATGGCGGGATAGGTATCCCGGCCGCAGGAAACACCAACGGGAGGCAGAGGTTCCGTGTTACTGATGACACTGCCGCCCTTTGCCAGATACGGCAGGCCGCGCAGCGTTTCCAACGGTTCAAAGCCGAGAACGATGTCGGCTTCGCCATGACTGATTTTCGGGCTCTTCCAGCCGCCGAGCAGCACGGTGGATTCCACCACGCCGCCACGCTGGGCCATACCGTGAATTTCGCCGGAAACTACGTCCAGCCCCTGATCAAGAGCGGTGCGGGCCAGAAGGGTGGTGGCGGTAAGAGTACCCTGCCCGCCCACGCCGGTCATGTAGATGCGAATGCGTTCCATCTAGGCGCTCCTTTTGCGGGCTTTGAAGTTCTTGCTGATCTGCATGCACACCATGCAACCGGTACACAGGGATTCATCAACCTGCACGCCGGTTTCGTCGCGGTAGAATGCCGGACAGGCATATTCGTTCAGCACGCGGTCGGTCTCCGCCCCCTGCTCCGCCACATAGGCAGTCTGCGGACGGTTCAGCTTAAGCGTGCGCCGTGCATACAAAATGCAGGGCTCTTCAGCAATGATGACGCGAACGCCGGTTTTACCCTTCATTTCCTCAAAGGTCTTCATGGTGGCCTTGAGGTTGAACGGCTTCACCTTTGCCACTTCGGTCACGCCGCAGCCACGCACGATGGATTCGATATCCAGATGCACGCAGGCATCGCCCAGCACCTTGGCGTCCACGCCGGGGTTCAGCTGGTGGCCGGTCATGGCGGTGGTGCCGTTATCCAGAACAACCAGCAGCACGTTGTGCTTGTTGAACACGGCGTTCACAAGGCCGGTCATGCCGGAATGGAAGAAGGTGGAATCGCCGATGAAGGCAACCACGTCCTTGCCGGAAGAACGGGAGAAACCGCAACCGGAGGATACGGACGATCCCATGCAGAAGAGGAAGTCGGCAGCCTTGAGCGGGGGCAGAATGCCCAGCGTGTAGCAGCCGATGTCGCTGGAATAGTAAGCGTCGTCACCGAAAAGCTGACGAACGGAATAGTATACGGCACGGTGCGAGCAACCGGCACACAGGTTCGGGGGACGAACCGGCAGGCCAAGGTCGCCTTCGTTGCAGACGGGGGAAACGGGCTGTGCATCAAGGTGCACGGCCAGCGCCATCTGAATTGCGGTGGTGTCGTATTCACCCTGCACGGTCAGATAGTCGCACTTGCCGTGTACGGGCAGGGAAAGACCCATTTCGTGCACCATGGCGCGAATTTCCTTTTCCAGCAGCGGCTCAAGCTCTTCAATGACGATGACCTTGTCCACGCTCTTGAGGAAGTCGCCGATGAGCTTCACGGGCAGCGGCCAGCTCATGCCCAGTTCGAGCACGGAAACCTTGTCTGCCCAGCCCTGCTCGGCCAGAACGTCTGCCAGATAGGAACGGGCGATGCCGGAAGCGACAATGCCCACCTTGCCTTCGCCGCGGACAACGTTCCAGGGCGAATTTTCAGCCACTTCGCGGATCGCTTCAAGCGACTTGAGAAGCTCGCCATGGCGTACGCGGGCCACGGCAGGCACCGGCACAAAACGGCGGGGGTCACGCTTGAAATCGACAATGGCAGCAGGTTCAGGGCGCGCATCAAACGCCACGGGACCACGCAGGTGGTTCACACGGGTGGTCGTGCGCAGCATCACGGGCTGTTCGGTTTTGCGGGCAAGGTGCAGCGCTTCGCGGGTCATGTCCTTGGCTTCCTGCGCAGAGGCAGGCTCAAAACAGGGCATACCGGCAAGACGCGCATAGTAGCGGTTATCCTGCTCGTTCTGGCTGGAATGGCAGCCGGGGTCGTCTGCGGAAAGCAGCACAAGCCCGCCCGGCAGACCGGTGTAGGTCATGGTCAGCAGCGGGTCGGCGGCAACGTTCACGCCGACATGCTTCATGGTCACCAGCGTCATGGCACCACCGAGAGCCGCGCCTGCGGCCACTTCCATGGCAACCTTCTCGTTAACGGAGTATTCGAAGTAGTAGGAACCGTCCTTGAGACGGTGGAAGGTATCGGGAACTTCAGAGGAAGGAGTGCCGGGGTAGCAGGTGACCACATTGATGCCTGCTTCCAGCGCGCCACGCACTATTGCCTCGTTACCGAGCAACAGGTGCTTTTCGCCGGGGCCGCCGGCCAGAATCGGATGCGCCATGTTGAATACTTCTCCTGATATGACCGGACAACGCCGGTTCAGCAAACAGTTGAGCGGAAAATGTCGCGAGCTAGCCCTTGTTGCCGATGCGGGCCTTGAGCTGGCTTATCTTGTGGGCAAAGAGTTCCTTGTCCATCTTGCTGCCTTCACCCTGCAGGGCTTCATATGCGGCAAGAGCGCGATCGAGCTTGCCTGCCTCTTCGGCAACTACGGCAAACTGCATTTTGGCAATGTTCTTGAAGGCTTCGGGAGCGGCAGCATCTGCTGCTTCCAGTTCGGCAAAGGCTTCTTCAAGCTTGCCGGAGGCGGCAAGCGCCTGTGCCTTGCCCATGCGGGCAATAAAGGCCATTTCGCCGTCTGCAGTGCCTGCAAGGGAAGCCCAGGCACCGGCGGCCTTTTCATAATCCTTCTTCTCAAGGCTCAGGCGGGCCAGTTCGAACAGGGCCGCAGGACGAATCTTTTCGGGAGCCTTGGCGGCAAATGCCTCAAGAGAGGCCATCTGATCGGCACCGCTCTTGTTGATAAGGATGTCGCCCAGTTCCATACGGGCCGAAGCAATGGATTTCTTGACGCTGTAATCATAGATGCCGTAACCGGCAATGATGGCGACAACGGCGCCAAGACTGATCAGGATAGTCTTGTAGTTCGCCACCAGGAATTTGAGAAGCGGCTGGGCTTCTTCAGAAATACCATGCTGGAGTTCGCCTACGATCCCCACATTGGTCGGATCTACGTGATGTTCAGTTTCCCTTTTTTCCGACATGCAATCTTATCTCCTCTTGCGTCGAGTACCAAATGAGAATACGCCGAAAGTCAGCGCAAAAACGCACTCCCTTGTAAGCTTGCATTACGAAAATGTCAAAAGGGTTTTGAGTGTTGTGACGTTCTGCTACACTTTGACAGATGTTGAATACTTCAAAACCATCGTCATTTTTTGCAGCTTTGCGCCACACTTGCGATCACCCCGCCAAATGTATACTCTTGTCACACTCATCAAATCTACTCAAAGGTGGAGGCTTCATGAACATTACGGAACAGATGCAGAGCATGGGTGTGAAAGCCAAGGAGGCTGCCCGCGCCCTTAGTGCAGCGAGCCCTGCCGCCAAGGCCGACGCGCTGACGCGTCTGGCGGATCTGCTGCTGCAGAAAGAAGCAGCCATCACCGAAGCGAACAGCAAGGACCTTGAAGAAGCCCGCAAGCGCGGACTGGACGGTCCCAGAATGGACAGGCTGACCCTGACCCCGGCCATTATCCGGGAAATGTCCGATGCCTGCAGACAGGTCGCGGCAATGCCCGACCCCATAGGGGCCATAGAAACCCAGTGGCAGCGCCCCAACGGCCTGCTGGTGGGCAAAATGCGCATTCCGCTCGGCGTTATCGCCATGATATACGAATCACGCCCCAACGTGACCGTGGATTCCGGCATTCTCTGCCTGAAGGCAGGCAACGCCGTCATCCTGCGCGGCGGCAGCGAGGCCATCAATTCCAACCTCGCCCTTGCGGCGCTGGTGCACGAAGCACTTGAAGCGGCAGGCCTGCCGCGCGACGCCGTGCAGGTTGTGCCCACAACGGACCGAGAAGCCATCAATGCCCTGTGCAAGCTTGAACAATATATCGACGTGATCATCCCCCGCGGCGGTGAAACGCTCATCCGCAAGGTTGTCGAACTGGCTACCATGCCCGTGCTCAAGCACTACGAAGGGGTATGTCACGCCTACATCGACAACGGTGCGGACCTTGAAGAAGCCCTGACTGTGGTCTTCAACTCCAAGACGCATCGCCCCGGCGTATGCAATGCGCTTGAGGGCCTGCTGGTGCACAAGGACGAGGCGCAGGCATTTCTGCCCATGGTGGCGGAAAAGCTGGGCAGTGCCGGTGTGGACTTCCGCGCCTGCCCCCGTTCCCTGCCCCTGCTTGGCAGCACGGCCACGGCCATGACCGAAAGCGACCCCGGCACGGAGTATCATGCACTCGTCCTGCTGGTGAAGGTTGTGGACTCCATGAAGGAGGCGCAAGACTACATTGCCGCCTACGGCTCAAACCATACGGAAGTGATCTGCACCCGCGACCTTGACCGCGCCATGCGCTTTGTCCGCGAGGTGGATGCCTCCATGGTTGCGGTAAACGCTTCTTCGCGCTTCAACGATGGCGGCCAGCTTGGTCTTGGTGCCGAAATCGGCATCAGCACCTCCAAGCTGCATTCTTACGGCGTCATGGGGGTGAAGGAACTCACCACCACCAAGTTCGTCGTCTTCGGCAAGGGGCAGGTCAGAATCTGATCGTGCCCCTGCGCCTGTAGCGAGCATGCAAAGAACAGGCAGGGGACACGCTCCCCTGCCTTCCAGCCTCAGATAGTCGAATACAGACAGAGAACCGGCGGCACGGCAATCTGCCCGCAGAGCGGCCACAGGCATCCTCTGTAACGCCAGTTGACACACGGCCCAGCAACCCTTTTATTTTCCGGAAGTTCCATGCAGACAATCGGCATTCTCGGCGGCACTTTCAATCCGGTCCACATTGGCCACATTCGCCCTGCCGTGGAAGTATTCGAAGCGATCAAGCCCGACCGCATAGACCTCGTTCCCTGTGGCTCCCCTCCGCACAAGGAAGGAGGCAATCTGCTTCCCTTTGAACTGCGGGCCGAAATGGTTACTGCGGCAGCAGCGCCGTTTTCCTTTCTTCAGGTCAACCTGATGGAAAACGAACGCCCCGGCCCCTCGTACACCATCGACACGCTTGAGGCATATCGCACACTCCACCCCGACAGCAGGCTGTTCTTCATACTGGGTGCCGGAGATCTCGCCACCCTGCCCACCTGGCACCGGGGCATGGAAATCACGGACATAGCAGACCTTGTGGTATTGCCCAGATCAGGGAAGGATGCCGGAACCTTTCATGCCATCGTGAGTGAATACTGGCCCGGAGCCGAACTGCTCAAAACAAAGGCCCCGCTGGCGGCCAAATATGGGCTGCCAACGGGGCACACTATTCATTTTCTGCCTCAGCCGCGCCTTGATATCAGCGCAACGCTGGTTCGCGAACGCTGGCTGGCCGGGCGCAATGTCACCTATCTCGTTCCGCGCGCCGTGCACGATATCATGCAGAAAGAGCGCGAAACCATCACGGCCTGCTGGAAAAGCAGCTAGCCCGACTGCCAAGGGGCCTAGGAAGCAATACGCTTGCCAAGTGCCCGCCAGAACATGACCCCTGCGCCATCCTGCTTGGCCTTGTACATGGCGGTATCCGCCCTGCCGAGCAGGTCTTCGGCCACCATGCCGTCGTCCGGAAAAATGGCAACACCAAGGCTGGCGCCGACGGAAACTTCCATCTCGGTCAGCTTGAGCGGTCTGGACAAGGTGTGGTTTATCTCCATGGCCACCCGCATGGCGTCTTCCGACGAATGCAGGCCTTCCAGCGCCACACAGAACTCGTCCCCCCCGATACGGGCCACCATATCCGATTCCCGCACGCAATCGCGCAGACGAATGGCCACTTCGCGCAGCACCTTGTCTCCGGCCATATGGCCGAACAAGTCATTTACCTTCTTGAAATCGTTCAGGTCCACATACAACAGGCCAAGCCTGTTGGCATTGCGGTTGGCCAGAACAAGCGCATTGTCGAACCATTCCCGGAAATACACCCTGTTGTACAGCCCGGTCAGGTCGTCGCGAGATGCCCTGCGCCGTAAATCCTGTTCGGTCAGTTTGCGTTCCGTAATATCAAAGAGCATGCCTTCCACGGAAACAATGGTATCATTTTCGTCGCAGACACCATGCGCGGAAAGCTCAACCCAGATCACGTCACCATTCTTTTTCTTCATGCGGACCTGATAACGGCTCACTCTGCCGTTTTCGCGGAGCACTTCCAGAAACAGAGCGCGGTCGGCAGGGTCGGCATACAGCTGGGTGCTGATGTCTCGCACTTCCATGAGCATGGCAAAGGGAGAATCATAGCCGAACATGGCGGCCATGGCCGGGTTCACTTCCAGAAAACGGCCGTCCGGCAGAGACTGGTACACCCCGTCGAGCACGCTCTCAAAGAGATTGCGGTATCTGTTTTCAGCCTCCCGCCGTGCCAGTTCCGAGGCGCGCTGAGCCGTCATGTCGTTCACCACGCAAATATACCCGTGGCGGTCGGATATCTCGCAATGGCATCCTTCTTCGGTACCGCCCCACGAGGCCACGGAGAAACGCACAGGCATCTCCCCGCCACCTGCGTAGTTGAGATAGCCGTCCACGATGATCTTTCCAGAATCATCAAGGCGTGCAATCTGCTCCAGCAGGTATTCTGCCGTGTCTGCACTCAGAAGAGATGGAAAAAAGAGATTGAAGCACCCTTCGCGGTCACACTGAATCTGGGATTGAAAACGGGAATTGGCAAAGATGATGCGGTATTCGGAATCGAGAATGACCAGACCTTCGGACATGGTCTCAACGATACGCCGGTATTTCGCTTCGCTTATCCTGAGTTTTTTGTACAATTCCCTCTGATACAGGGCCATGCGCAGGCCGCGGTGCAGCGTTTCAAGCGAAACGGGCTTTTCCAGCCATGCCAAAGGATTGGTCAGCTTGGCCCTCTGAAACGTGGCGTCATCCGTTGCGGAAGTAAGATAAACGACGGGCACGTCATACAAACGGTGAATCTGCTCGGCAGTATCAACACCGTCCAGCTTTCCTGCAAGGCCGATATCCATCACGACTACATCCGGGGCCAGTTCGCAGACGCGGCCCAAGGCCTCTTCACCACTGGCAAAGACACCTGCAACAATATAGCCCAGTTGAGTCAATTGCAGACATATGGCTTTTGCCGACACGGCTCCGTCTTCAATGACGAGAACGCGGGCAACAAAAGAAGATTTTTCGGCAGGTTCACCAGAACAAGCCACAACAGCACTGCCCCCACAGCGCCCTGCGGCTGATACGGAGTCTCCCATCAGACTCTCCCCCTCTTGAAGAATAAGCTATCTTGATACCTCATCAGTGCAATAATGCAAGAAAATTTATCAACACCTCATTTTAGCCCTTACACTTCTGAAGACTTTACTCACCAGTCTTCAAAAGATAAAAGAAGTCTTCATCTATTGAAAACAGCTTTGGAGCCTCATACGTCATGATGAAATTCACTATTCCCAAAACAACTCGGGAAAACCTGTCTCGGGCGCGCTCTTACCTGCGCCGCAGCGAGCTTACCCGCTCCCTTGAATCCATATGTGCGGGTGTAGGAGACATCCTTAATTCCCGGTTGATGGGGCAGGCGCGTTATGAGGTTGAGGTTCTTATATATGAATATATAGCCGAGCTGAACAAGCATCCAGAAATTATAAAGTTCTTCCAAAAAAGAAAAATATATGCCACGCCATTCATCCGCTATCAAAGGGGTGAAGAACGAGAAGTGCTGGACAGGCTGGAATCTGTTCTGCACGGCATGAAGGAAGAACAACACGTCAAACAGACTGCCCGCGTCGAAAAGAAGGTTTCGAAGAAGGAAGAACTGCTCGAAAAGGGCAAATCCCTCATGCAGGCAAAAGACTATCCCCGCGGCAAGGGCGTGCTGCGCAGGGTGGTGGACGGTTGGGGACACGAGGAAGGACTGGTGACGGAAATCGCCATGTTGTTCCTTGAGCACCAGCTGTATCTGGAAGCCGTGGACCTGTTCGAAAACGTTATTGAACAGTTCCCTTCAGACAGCAGGGCCTACGGCGGTGCCGTGCGCTGCTACAAGGAACTGCACGAATTCGAACGCTGTGAGCAGATTTACCTGAAAGCCCTCAAGCAATTCGGCGCGCACCCCAAAACACTGTTCAACATGGCAGAACTGTACAAGCGCTGGCGCAAGCTTGATCAGGCATATGATTATGCAAAACGGGCCATTGCCGCTGATCCGTGCATGGCGGAAGCCAAAGCCCTGATGAAGGAAATAGAAGCCCGCATTTTCTGATCCCACCGGCAGCAGGTCAGCAGGCCGCAGCAGGGTTCACACGTTGCGGGCATCACCATCCTCACTCTGCCTGCAATGCAGCCTGCAACTGCGCGTGAACCACAAAAGGTTCAGCCCCGCTCATGCCTGCTGGGCATGCGGTTCACTGCATCCACCACACTCTGCGGCGTTATGGACGCCATGCAAGCCTGACCGTGCGGACAGGGCTTGCTGCCATGCAACGAGCAGGGGCGGCACGGCTCATCCGCTTCCAGAATGATATCGTCAGGTCCTTCGGGATAGAATCCCCACACGGCATGCGTGGGACCGAACAGGGCAATGACAGGCGTTCCCACACCCCCAGCCAGATGCATGGGGCCGGAATCGCCTGTGACGAGCATGTCGCACTGCCCCAGCAAGGCACAGGTTTCACGCAGCGATGTGGCATTTGTAAGGTCGTGCACACCCGACGGCATGACTGAAGCCATGGAATCACCCCGCCCCATGATCAGCACGGTATGCCCCGCCGCAACAAGCGTTTCCGCAAGGGTGCTCCAATATTCCGGCTTCCACGCCTTGTTGAGATGGGTGGAATACGGGTGCAGCGCAACGGTCTTGCCGCTGCCCGCAAGCATTGGCGCAACGCGGGCCAATGCAGCGTTCCGTTCCTCTTCGGCAAGATGGATGACAGGCAGCAACTCTCTTCTCGGAGGGGCAACAGGCTCCACGGCCAACGCATACCGCTGCGGCACATTGAACTCCAGCAGCCTGTCGCGGAACAGCTTGCCTTTGCTACGCAGAAAGGCACGCCGCTCCATGCTGAACTTGGGATACTGCAGCACCTTGCCCTTCCAGAGCGCACCAAGCACGCGGGAACGCAGCGTGCCGTGCAGGTCCAAAAGGCCGCTCCCCTGCATCTCCCGCGAGAGCCTTCTGAACAACCGCAGCAGCCCGGCAGCGCTCAAATCCTCACGCCGCACACCAATGACATGCTCAATGGCAGGATGGTGCTTGAGCACAGGCGCCCAAGGTTCAAGCGTAAGAAAGGTGAAACGCCAGTTGCGCTCACGGTGCAAGCGCTCAAGTACGCCGGTAGTAAGGGTAACGTCGCCCAACGCGCTCAGGCGCACCACGAGCCAATGTTCCGGTAGCTGCATATCTTTCACGTATCCTGTCCGAATGTTCATGCCTTTCAGTGCACACCATACGCCATGAAAGGCAATCATGCCAGACGGCGCAAATACCTTCTATGGGGCCAAGTTTCAAGGAAGATATCCCTCTGTCCCACCATCCCTTCCTGCGTCGCAGTTGACAAACAGACACGCCAAAGCCCTGCTCCTGACACAGTACACGCACAAAAAAGTCCATCGTGAAACCGGCTGCAACAGCGCAACCTATTCTCAGCCCAAATGTAACCGGTCCGTAACACCTTGGCGGTCAAAGAGCGTAGTTACAAAACATCCGCAGCTTAACATGCTGAAATCACGGATAACCGAAATAGCGACATATTTTCGCAATACGAGACGAGCACTCATTCAACACAGGGAAATCACCATGCTGGACAGTTCCATCAGCAACCTGCCTTCTCTGCCCGGCAACAGCGCCGTGGACATTCACAACACCCAGCTTCGCAACACCTTGCGGAACCATTCGTGCCTCAACCTGATCGTCTTCAAGATCAGCGACCACATCCTCATGCGCGAACTATATGGCGACGATGTTGCCGCCAATCTCAACTCGCTGCTGAGGCAGGGCATAGAGGCTGCTCTGGAAAGCCTGAACGATCCTGAAACCGGACATATCAGTTTTTTTCCGCTGGAAGCAGGGGAATATCTGCTCACATGGCCGGATGTGGGGTCGCGCCAGTACCGGCTTTCTGATGCCGCCTTCACCATGAAGCTGCGCGTGCAGCAGCATCTGAAACGCGAAATGCTGCGCCTGACAGGCAGGGAGCCACATCTGAACGTGGGGTGCGCCACGTACAGGCACAAGGAAGGAGAAAGTCAGGAAACCGACTTCATGCACGCCATGCGCGAATGCCGCATCCTTGCCCGCAAGGGGTTTGATCTGGATACCCTGCGGCTCTCGCGCGAATTCAAATCAGTGCTGCAAAACCGCAGCATTCAGACCCTGTATCAGCCCATTGTCAGCTTTCCCACCGGCAACATCATGGCATGGGAAGCACTGAGCCGCGGACCGGAAAATTCCCCGTTCAGGTCCCCTGCCATTCTCTTTGACCTTGCGGAAGAAATGGGGATGCTCTTTGCCCTGGAGCGCGTGTGCCGCGAAAATGCCATTGTGCATGCCGACAAGCTGGCCGAGAAACAGAAACTCTTTCTGAACATACACCCGCGCACCCTCACCGACCCCAGCTTCACCCCCGGCAGCACGCGGGAGATCATAGAAAAGGTGGGGTTGAAGGCTGAAAACATTGTTCTTGAGATCACCGAGCGCCACTCCATACGCGACTTCAGCCTGTTCTACAAAACGCTCGACCACTACCGCGGGCAGGGTTTCCAGATCGCCATAGACGATGCTGGCACGGGCTATTCCGGCCTTTCCACCATTGCCGAGCTGAAACCGAACTTCATCAAGATCGACATGTCGCTGATCAGGAATATCGACAGAGACCCTGTGCGACGGGCATTGCTGGAAACCATCGTCGCCTTTGCCGACAAGATAGATTCCAAGGTCATTGCCGAGGGCATAGAAACGCGGGAAGAGGCTTCCACCCTGCTGCAAATCGGCACCCATTTCGGGCAGGGTTACTATCTCGGACGCCCGGCTTATCCCAAACAGCAAACAGCGATAGACCTTTCCGACATACGCCCCGCAAATCAGCCCATATCGCTACGAAGCGGCGGATATTCCGTTCCCGTGGGCAATCTAGCCAAGCCGGTCATCACGGTTTCTCCCGGCACTCTTGTCAGCGAAATCAGGGAATACTTCGGCGACAACAAGCCCAACAGCAGCATTGCCGTTACCGAGCATGACGTGCCCATCGGGCTCATCATGGAATACCACCTCAACCGGCAGCTTTCCGCCCAGTACGGACTGGCCTTGTACTACAAGCGCCCCGCCAAATCCGTCATGGATGCATCGCCGCTCATTGTCGATGAAAACACGCCCGTGGAAACCACAGCGCAAATGGCCATGCAGAGAAGCCAGCTGCAGGCATATGACGATGTCATTGTCACCAGAAACGGCAAGCTGCTCGGGCTGGTTTCCGTTCAGGCCCTCTTGCATGCCCTTGCACAGGCGCAGGTGGAACTTGCCAAAGGCACGAACCCGCTCACCGGCCTGCCCGGCAACGTGGCGCTGGAAAACGAGATTGAATGCCGCCTGAGAGGCGAGTCGAAGTTTGCACTCATCTATGCGGACCTTGATAACTTCAAGGCATATAACGACACATACGGCTTCAAGAACGGGGACAGAATAATCCTGCTGCTGGCCGATATCCTTACATGGGCCACCAGGCGCCATGGCGCGCGCGGCGACATTGTGGCCCACATAGGCGGAGACGACTTCGTATGCGTTCTGGACCGCAGCAAGGCGGAACGCATCTGCAGGGCCGTTACCCGTTGTTTCAAACGGCTGGTGCGCAATTCCTACAGCCAGATCGACCGTGAAAAGGGATGGATTCTGGCCCGCGGCAGAGACGGAGTGGAAAGGGAATTTCCCCTCGTTTCCGTATCGCTCGCTGTCATAGATTGTCAGGGACGCTGCTCCCTGCAGGAGATCGGCGAACGGGCCGCCCAGAGGAAGCACTTTG
>JBKEAK010000227.1:0-1513 GCA_047972125.1 Halodesulfovibrio sp. | reverse complement strand
GGAACCACCTCGCGGAAGAGTTCGTTCATCATCCTGTTCCGCAGCAGTTCCCCATGAAAACTCTCTTCGCCAAAAGCCTCGTGAAACGGCACGGCCATGCGTGCTTCCGCATCGTGCGCATCGGCAAACACATGGTCGCGCATGGCAGGGCTATCCACAAAAAGGCGGGGATTGCGGTACAGCGGATTCATGACCACCGGCAACACATGGGTGCTCCAGTCATCCTGCGCCTGCCCGTACTGCGGAGTTCCGTGCACCGCAGCAAGGTACATGAGATAGTGATCGTAATAGCCTGAAAAAAGCTCGTCCGCGCCCGTGCCGCTGATGGAAACCTTGAACCCCGCCGCAGCAAGCTGTTCCATGAGCAGGTGGTGGGCAAAATAGGAAATGGTGCACACAGGCGCATCATGCTCCCGCACCATGCGGGCAAGACGCCCCAGAAAATCATGCCCGCCCACGGGCACCGGCGTGTGCTCCAGCCCCAGCTCGCGCACCGAACGCGCAACAGATTCCCATTCATTATAGCGGCCGTCGCTGTTCACCACGGTGAACCCGTGCACGCGGTAGCCGAATTCACGGCGGGCAATGCTGATGAGCGCGTTGGAATCCACCCCGCCGCTCATGCAGAAGGCAAGGGGAACATCTGACCGCAGCCGCAGTTCCACGGCTTTCAGCAGGTGTGCGCGTGCGCCGAATACGGCCTCTTCGTACGTCATGGCCTCGTCAGGTTCGATACGGGGCGTCCAGTACCGCACGGGAGAGCCCCCCTCATCCAGCCGCAGCCAGCAGGCATTGGGCAGCTCTTCCACACCTTCGAAAAAGGTATCCGTGCTCTTGTAGATGGATTTGTAGCCGTTCACCACGTAGCGCAGAATCTTGGTGCGGTTCACCGGTAGACGCCTGCCGAGCAGGGCAAACAGCGCCTTGACCTCTGAAGCGAAATACACGCCATGGTCGCAGCGGTACAGAAACAGAGGCTTTTCGCCGAACCTGTCGCGGCACAGGGCCAGCGTGCCGTGCTGCATATCGTACATGGCAAAGGCCCACATGCCTTCCATGCCGTCCAGCACCGGAATGACATCGGCAGAATCGACTCCGCATCTGGCAAGGGAACGCAGCAGCACTTCCGTATCACTGTCCGTTCCGAAGACCACGCCCTCTGCCTGCATGTTTCTGCGCAGCTCAAGATAATTGTAGAGTTCGCCGTTGAAGGCCAGAACGTGATTTCCATACCGCATGGGCTGTGCCGAGCGTTCATCAAGGTCGATGATGCTGAGGCGGGTATGCAGCAACAATACATGCTTGCCACCACATTCATGCCGGAACTCGCCGCGCCCGTCCGGCCCGCGGTGACGCAGGCAGACAAGAGCCTCGGCAGCCCTGTCGTCGGCGATTCGCCTGTCGCCCCAGTAACCGGCAATTCCGCACATAGGCTACAACACCTCCGCCGAATTGATCAGTCCGGCCTGTTCCGCCTGTTCCGCCTGTTCCGCCTGTTCCGCCTGTTCCGCCT
>JBKEAK010000226.1:0-4794 GCA_047972125.1 Halodesulfovibrio sp. | reverse complement strand
GCCAAGTACAAGTACGCAGAAACTCCCGGACACATCCAGCAGCATGTTAAGTTCGTGGAAAAGGTTCTGGACTTCGAAGAAGGCCTCAAGTCCGGCAAACTCACCGTTACCATGGATGTCATGCGCTTCCTCAAGGAATGGCTCATGAAGCACATCAACGGTACGGACCGCCGCTACGCCCCCTTCCTGAAGCAGAAAGGCGTTCGCTAGCTGTCCGCATCAGCCCAGCAGTACTCTGACGAAACAACAAAGCCCCTGTGCATCAGCGCAGGGGCTTTTTGTATGCATAATCTGGGATGCGTTCGGAAACGACAGAGGAGGTAACTTCTGCCCTCCCTGCATGCCCAGACGAACAGCAGGGGGGATGGCCGAATGGAACGCATACGCAGCTTCGGCCCGCACTGTCCGCTTTACCTCAGTCAGAGAATCTCCCTCTGCATCTGATCCCTTCACCCGCTCCCGAAACTGAGGGGGCAAGACACCATACGAATGCCCGCTGTGTGGCCAGATACAAACAAAAGGCCCCCGCACATTGTGCGGGGGCCTGCTATTTCATCAAGTGGCTTGCGGGCCTACAGGTCGTGTACCGGCCTGCCGATTCGGCTCCAACGGATGGAGCTGATGCCGTCCATGGACCAGTAGAGAACCAGCGCCTTGCCCACCACCGCAGAGCGGTCCACAAAGCCCCAGAAACGGGAATCGTAGGACTCGTCGCGGTTGTCGCCCATGCAGAAGTACTTGCCGTCCGGCACCACTACGGGACCAAAGTTGTCGCCGGGGCCGGGGTAGTTGCGCACATGCTGCACGTAGGGTTCTTCCTGCTTTTCACCGTTCACAAACAGCACCTTGTCGCGCACTTCCACGGTATCACCGGGAACGCCGATAACGCGCTTGATGTAGTGAATGGACGGGTCCTTGGGATATTCGAACACGATTATGTCATGCCGCTGCGGGTCGTTCATGTGAACGAGTTCCGGTCCCAGCACCACCGAATGGCGCGACCACCACGTACCGCCGGTAGGATTGGTCTCCTTCACTGCAAAGGGAAAACGAATGCCGTAGGTGAACTTGTTCACCAGCAGATAGTCGCCGATCTGCAGGGTCTGCAGCATGGAACCGGACGGAATGGTGAAAGCCTGAACAATGAAGGAACGGATGAACAGAGCCAGAATGATGGCTATGAACAGTGCTTCGAAATACTCGGCAAATCCGCTCTTCTGATTCAACTCGGACATGATGCGTTCCATATTCTGCCGCTCGGCGTTTGTCGGGCGGGTAGTGACAGTTTCAGTTTCCGCTTTGGGAAACAACAGCCGGTTTAATCATCGCCCACCTTCAACGCGGCGAGGAATGCTTCCTGCGGTAACTCCACGTTGCCCATGCGCTTCATGCGCTTTTTGCCTTCTTTCTGCTTTTCAAGCAGCTTGCGCTTACGGGTAATGTCACCGCCGTAGCACTTTGCGGTCACGTTTTTGCGCATGGGCGCATTGCGTTCGCGCGCAATAACCTTGGTGCCGATGGCAGCCTGAATGACCACCTCGAACATCTGGCGGGGAATGGTGTTCTTCAGTTTCAGCGCCACGGCGCGGCCATGATACTGGGCCTTGTCGCGGTGCACGATGATGGAAAGCGCGTCTACCGGTTCGCCGTTGATGAGCAGGTCGAGCTTCACCAGATTGGAGTCGCGGTAGTCGATGATTTCATAGTCCATGGAAGCATACCCGCGGGTGTAGGACTTCAGCTTGTCGAAGAAGTCGTACACGATTTCCGCAAAAGGCAGCTCATAGGTGATGATTACGCGGCTGGACGTGAGATACTTCAGGTCCTTCTGAAGGCCGCGCTTTTCTTCGCACAGCTTGAGCACGTTGCCCACGTATTCGTCGGGCACGTGAATCTCGCAGCGCACAACGGGTTCATACAGGGTATCGATCTTGGTGGGGTCCGGCAGCTTTGCGGGGCTGTCGATATCCAGCGTCCTGCCGTCCACGGTTTTGATCTTGTAGATAACCGACGGCGCCGTGGCGATAAGGTCCACGTCGAACTCGCGTTCAAGACGTTCCTGAATGATTTCCATGTGCAGCAGACCAAGGAAGCCGCAGCGGAAACCAAAGCCGAGCGCCTGCGACGTTTCCGCCTCGTAAGAGAAGGAAGCATCGTTGAGCTGCAGCTTTTCAAGGGCGTACTTGAGCGGTTCGTATTCGTTGGCATCTGAAGGATACAGGCCGCAGAACACCATGGGCTTTACCACCTTGAAGCCGGGCACGGGTGCGTCAGCGGGATTGGATACCAGCGTCACGGTATCGCCCACCTTTGCATCGCCCAGTTCCTTGATGGTGGCACACAGATAGCCAACCTCACCGGCGGTAAGGCTCTTCATCTCTATCATCTCGGGGCTGAACGCACCGAGCTTGGTCACTTCGTATTCCTTGCCCGTGGCCATAAGACGAATCTTGTCGCCCTTGCGCAGAGTGCCGTCCACCACGCGGAACATGATGATGACGCCCTGATAGGAATCGTACCACGAGTCAAAGATCAGCGCCTTGAGGGGCGCATCGGGGTCACCGTCGGGCGCGGGCAGACGCTCCACGATGGCTTCCAGCACCTGCTCCACGTTCAGGCCGGTCTTGGCGCTCACGCCAAGCGCATCGGTGGTGTCGAGGCCGATAACTTCCTCGATTTCACCCTTCACGCGTTCAGGTTCTGCACTGGCAAGGTCTATCTTGTTCAGAACGGGAATGACCTCAAGGTCATGGTCCAGCGCAAGATACACGTTGGCAAGGGTCTGGGCTTCCACACCCTGCGAGGCGTCCACCACCAGCAGCGCGCCTTCGCACGCGGCAAGCGAACGCGAAACTTCGTAGCCGAAGTCAACGTGGCCGGGGGTATCAATAAGGTTCAGGATATACTCGGTGCCGTTCTTCGCCTTGTAGGGAATACGCACTGCCTGAGCCTTGATGGTGATACCGCGCTCACGCTCGATGTCCATACGGTCGAGATACTGTTCCTTCTTGTCACGAGCCTGAACAAGGCCGGTGATGTCGAGGATACGGTCGGCCAGTGTGGACTTGCCGTGGTCAATATGCGCGATAATACTGAAATTTCTGATATGTTCCTGTTTCGCCATATGTATTTTGGATGGCGCCCCTCAGGGCGTCATTCCTCCTGTGCATAAGGTTGAGATTCCGGCAGCGGGGACCGCCTGCCGGATGTTGTGCGGGATCGTTTGCTCCACCGTTGAGGCGAAGCCCGGAGCCCTCGCGCTGAACAGCTTTACTTAGACTATTTGCGGCCGGAAGTCTAACACCAAGCAAGGACATGCCCCGCTGAAATGAAGCATTGCTCACGGCACCATAACATCACGAAATATCTACAAAAGACACTGCAGCCCGCCAAGACACCACGGACAATGCCCGCAAGGCACCGTTATTCCGTGGCAGTCATGTTCAAAGCTGCCCATCTCTCCGGTCATGTCGTCGCAGGGGCCCATGGTGCAGGCCGAGCACTCCGGATATTCATACGCGCAGACTTCCTGCCGGAATTTCGCAGAGTCAGGGGTCCGCCAAATGGTTTCCAGCGGCGCATCGGCAATGGAGCCGAACCGCTCTGGCCGCACAATCTTCTTTTGCCCGTCAAGATGGCAGGACTATCGGTGCCAGAGAAAATAACAGGGGTGCACGCCGCCATCAGGCGAAATGAACACCGCGCCATCCTCAACAAAGTCGCAACGGCGCTCACTGTGTGCCGCCGCGGCAGGCAGGTGCAGTTCAATGCCGCACGATTCTGCCACGGCCCGTGCCTGCGCAAACACCTCTTCCACCTCGCCCAGCGGCAAGGCACCATGCTGTTCGATCAGGCGTTTGAGGTGCAGCGAAATTCCCTGCCCTGCCGCCGCCTGCTGCATCTGCTGCACAAAGGCGACAAGGCGCTTTTCCTCATCACTGCGATGAAACTTGCGGAACAGGGCGTAATAGCGCTCAAGGTTCAGCCCTTCGGCTGCGGCCTTTTCTCTCCATTCGGCAAAGAAGGCAAGGGTTTCCGCAGAATCCTGCGTGAAAACGGACTCCGCCGCAGCCTGCTCGTCATAGGGCAGCACGTGGCTGGCCAGCATGTATGCAGCCCCCTGCTCTGCCGCCCAGCGGACGACATGCGGCAGCTCGTGCAGATTGCGACGCATGATGACAAATTCCGCGCCTATCCGGAACGGCTGTGCTCCCGGCCGGACTGTGTCCAGGACGGTATCGCGGGCGACTGCATCACGGGCTTCGCGCAGCATGGCAAACGAACGGGCAAGACCGGCAGTCTGGCCGCCCCGTGCAGCGTTTCCATCTCTGCCGAGGCAATGGAATCCACAGAAAGACACATGGTGCCGAGACCGGCCTCCCGCAACTCGGCAGCAAGCCGGGGCGTGAGCGCAAGCCCGTTGGACTGAAAACCGCCCCCTGCCCGGTCGCGCATCTGCGTGCGTGCAACGCGGACCCTCTCGGCCAGCCGGGGATGCAGAAACGGATCGCCCACGACGGTCAGAAGCACGAGATCAGCAGGGGGCTGGCAGGCAGACAGCCTTGAGAACACCTCAAAGGGCATATCAGCCTCTTCAATGCAGCAGCCGTATGTCTGCTTGACGCACATGCTGCAACGCAGGTTGCAGCGGGTTGTCACTGCCACATACAGGCGGGCGGGAAACTCATTTGACTCGCGTCTCCTCCATCAGGCTATCATGGGGCCCGGTCATACTTTCCGGATCGGGCAGGCCGTCAACCACACAGGGGCAAGCAGCAGCCCTATCCAAACCGG
>JBKEAK010000225.1:0-8500 GCA_047972125.1 Halodesulfovibrio sp. | reverse complement strand
TCCTGACCGCCCAGACCATCTGGGACCGTTGGGACAAGGACGGCAAGAAGTGCATCGTCGTCAACTACCCCATGGCATGGCCGAGCAAGATGAAGAACGGCGTCATGGTCATGGGCGAAGGCATCTCCCCCGCTGAAACCCGCTGGATGGAAGAAGGCAACGCACACCGCGAATTCCTCGCTTCCGAAAGCGTTATTTCCAGCGACTTCTTCCCCATGGGTGTGCAGGCCAGCTTTGACAAGGCACGCGGCTGGGCGAACCTTCCCGAATGTGACGAGCCTCTGGAATTCACCGTAGACATGGCTTTCAAGGAATCCATGTCCCCGCTGGAAAACCAGACCTGGTACGGCCTGTGCTGGGAAAGCGGCGACGACGGTTTCGACACCTTCGCGCTGTGCCCTGAAAAGGACTACTCCAAGGCATTCTTCACCATCACCACCGGCAAGTGGAGCGCACCCGTGGTGCACGACTTCACCGTCAAGGAAGACGGCCGCAACGAGAAGGGCACCTTCCGCTGCAAGCTGATCAGCCTTTCCGACGATGCCGAAGAATTCAAGCTCTACATCACCGGCATTTCCGGTCATCGCGGCTTCATCGCTCCTGCTGACGCAGCAGGCGACATCGACTTCTCCCATGACGTCATCGCCAACGACATCGGCCTCGTAGGCTTCATGCACGGCATTCTGGACATGGACACCGTGGTCGAACTGGCCCAGTTCCATTCCGACTGGCTCGTGCGCGTTGCTTCCAGCCTGCTGACCGCCAATGGCGACTGGGATCTCTTCTACATGCACTCCCACCCCATCGACTGGTTCTACCACGGCTGGCTGGGCGACATGGACAGCAAGGACGAAGAAGTACGCAACCGCGCCTACGACATGGAACGCAAGATTTACCAGATCGAAGACCGCATGCTCGGCAAGATGATGGAAATCTTCGGCGACGAAACCCTCGTCTGCCTGTGCTCCGACCACGGCGCAACTCCCATCGGTCCCATTCTGAACACCGCAGAGGCACTCAAGGCCAAGGGCCTGTGCCACTACGAGCCCAAGAATTCCGAGAACTACTGGGAAATCTACGAAGAAACCGAAGGCTTCAACTACGTGCTGGACGTTTCCAAGTCTGTTGCAGTGCCCCAGCGTTACATGTTCGTGTACGTGAACCTGAAGGACAAGTACCCGGGCGGCATTGTTGAAGCTGAAGATTATGAAAAGGTGCGCGATCAGATCATCGACGCCCTGCTCGACTTCAAGCACCCCGAAACCGGCGAACGCCCCGTACTGCTGGCCGTGCGCAAGGAAGATGCAACCGTGTTCGGCATGGGCGGCGCCCAGGCCGGTGACGTTGTATACGCCCTGAAGCCCGAATACATGGCAGAACACGGCTACGGATTCCCCACCGGCGAATCCGGATGCGGCAGCCTGAAGAACATCCTTCTGTTCAAGGGCCCCAACATCAAGCAGAACTTCAAGTACGAACGTCCCCGCTGGCTGGCCGACATCGTGCCCACCATCTGCTACGCCACCGGTAACCCCATTCCGGACGATGCCGAAGGCGGCATCATGTACCAGATCATGGTTGATCCCAACCTGGTTAAGTAATTCCAAACATCTCATCCCGTGCGGCAGACCCGCTCTGCCGCACGGGGTATACCTGCAAGGATAGAATCATGGCTGAGAAGAAAGCTCTTATCGTACTTGCCCCCGCAGCCGAACTCGGCGCCGGCGCTTCCATTGAAAAGCTGCTCAAGAAGGGCGTAAAGTTCGCCAACTTTGCAGCAGGCGACGTGATCGACGCTGCCGTGGCCGCAGAAACCGTTACCGCCCTGCAGCCTCAGGACGTGGCCGCCGCAGTTGTAAACGGCGTGGCCCTCGGTCTGATCGACCTCGGCAATGCCGACACCGCTGCTCTTGATGCCGCTCTGGCCACCATTCTGGACGCTGCCGACCGCAAGACCGTTATCGCCGTTGCCGCCAAGGGTGCCCTCGTTCTGCAGGGTTCCGGCATCAACGCCAAGGCCGGTTCCGCTGACCGCGCTGCCTGCGCCAAGGACATCGTGCCCACTCTGGCATACATCACCGACTTCCCCATCACCACCGAATGCTGCGGTGCCATCCTGTATCAGGCTCTGAAGAGCGCCAACATGAAGCTGGATGAAACCACCAAGCTGAAGGAAGCCCTCATCCGCATGGAAGGCGCCCTGGCTCGCGACAACCGCGAACCCTGGGACAAGCACGACTGCGCATAGCAGTTGCGGCATGCTGCCATACTTGAAAAAGCGGGGTTAACCACCCCGCTTTTCTTTTTTTGCGTTCCTGCCTCTCCTTCTGCCGCTACATCAGCTTGTCCACCGGGCTCACCAAAGTGCTGTCCAAAGTGAGTCCAAGGAGTTGCCCCAAAAGTTACTCCGGACACGCACTCCTCCCTTGCCTCTTTTCTCTCCCCCCTTCTTTGCTCCAGACATGGCCCTACAGGACACCCTCTACTCCTGCGCACTTATAATATACGGGCAGACGTTTCACGATATTCTGGCATGTGTGTTGTCACCCCATCCATCAGGAGGTTCCATGCTTCGCAACATGCTACTTTTTGTGTCGCTGACGGCCATGCTCATATTCGCCGTCACCACCGTGCTGGCGTACGAAGTGCCGGACAAGGTTCTGATCGAACGCCCTAAAGGAAATCAGGAACTGAATTCATGGGTAACCCCTGTCAGCTTCCCCCACGGTTTCCACGCCATCCGGCTGGCCTGCCGCAACTGCCATCACAAGGAAACGGACAAGACGCTCGGTAAATATGTGCCCTGCCGCCAGTGCCATACCGACGACGACCCCACTGCGGAATCCGGTTTCTACAGGGCATGGCACTCGCCGGGGCCTCCCAGCTGTCTGGGCTGTCATACGCAGATGCGCTCCGAAGGCGGCAAGAACCCCGTGGGCTGTACCACCGCCTGCCATAAACCCAAATAGCCCCGGGAGGATCACATGCCGAACGGAACCAGATTTGACGGACTGAAAATGATGGCCGGACAGTGTGGCGTAAGCCGACGCGACTTCATGAAGTTCTGCGGGCTCATGGCCACGTTCATCGGGCTTGGCCCCGGATTCGCCGCCGAGGTGGCGCACGCCCTCACCACAAAGAAACGCCCCTCGGTCGTGTATCTGCACGGCGCGGAATGTACGGGCTGCACAGAAGGCCTGCTCAGGGCCTATGAACCCTATTTTGATGAAATAATCATGAGCACCATTTCGCTCGATTACTGCGAAACGGTCATGGCAGCTGCAGGCACGGCAGCGCATGCTGCGCTGGAAAAGGCCATAACCAACCCCGAAGGATACATCTGCGTTATTGAAGGCGGCATACCCACCTTCCACGGGGGCGAATACGGCAAGGTAGGCGGCGAAACCATGTTCCAGCTGTGCGCGCGGGTGGCATCCAAGGCCAAGGCCACCATTGCCATGGGCTCCTGCGCCAGCTTTGGCGGCGTGCAGGCTGCCAAGCCCAATCTCTCCGGTGCCAAGGGCGTGAACGAAGCGCTCAAGGCAGTTGGGGTGAACGCCATCAACATTGCGGGCTGTCCTCCCAACCCCATGAACTTTGTCGGCACCGTGGTGCACCTGCTCACCAAAGGCATGCCCGATCTGGACCACTGGAACAGGCCCACGCTGTTCTACGGCGACACCGTGCACTCGCAGTGTCCGCGCCAGAAGCACTTCAACAGCGGCGAATTCGCCCTGAGCTTTGACAGCCCTGAGGCCAAGAAAGGCTGGTGCCTTTACAAGCTCGGATGCAAGGGACCCTACACCTACAACAACTGCCCCACTGCGCTGTTCAATCAGGTGAACTGGCCCGTCAAGGCCGGTGCCCCCTGCATAGGCTGCAGCGAGCCCAATTTCTGGGATGACTATTCCCCCTTCTTCCACCCCATCGAAGACGGCCCGAAAGGGTAAGCCGCCCGGCAATCCGTACAGCCAAGGAGGATTAACTGCATGAGCATGAAAATGGCCACCGAATCCGGCAAGCGGCTGATCATCGATCCGGTGACACGCATAGAAGGCCACCTCAAGATCGAAGTGGAACTGGAACAGGACCGGGTGAAAAACGCCTGGCTCAGCACCCAGCTGTTCCGGGGCATAGAACCCATACTCAAGGGCAGGCCACCGGAAGATGCCCCCTTGTTCACCCAACGCACCTGCGGGGTGTGCACAAACACCCACGCCCTGACCAGCATACGCGCCATTGAGAACGCCATTGATCTCACCGTGCCGCCGCTGGCGCAGCTCATTCGCCATCTTATCCTGTCCGCGCTGGTGGTGCACGACCATCTGGTGCACTTCTACCACCTGCACGGCATGGACTGGATTGACTTTGCCGCCGCAACCAAGGCCGACCCTGCCGCCGCAGGCAAGATTGTGGGCCAGACCAGCGCGCGCGGCGACAACCCAGCAGACCTGTATATCGTGCAGAAACGCCTGAAGGACTTTGTTGCATCCGGTCAGCTGGGTTTTCTGGAAAACGCCTACTTCCTCGGCGGCAATGCGGCCTATCGCATGAGCCCGGAAGAAAACCTCATCATGGCCGCCCATTACTTCGAAGGGCTGCGCGTGCAGCTTGAGCTGGGCAGGGCCATGGCCCTGTTCGCAGGCAAAAACCCGCACGCCCAGTCGCTGGTTGTGGGCGGGGTCACCTGCTACGACAGCCTGAAGCCCGACGTCATCGCCCACTTCAGGCAGATTTGGGAAAAGTCCATGGAGTTCGCCGAAAACGCCATGCTGCCGGATGTAAAACTCATGGCCAAGCGTTTTCCCGAGGCGCTCTCTTACGGACGAACCACCAACTTCTTTGCCTTCCCGGACTTCCACGATCCGGAAAAGGGTAACGATCCGTACTTCCGTTCCGGTGTGCTGTGGGGCAATGATCTCACCAAGCACGACGAGATGGATATCGGCCTCATCGACGAGCATGTGGCGCACAGCTGGTACGTGGGCAATGAGGCCCGCAAGCCCTACGAGGGCGCAACCGAGCCCAACTACACCAACTACGAGGATAAGGAAAAATACTCCTGGGCAAAGGCCCCGCGGTACAAGGGCGAAGCAATGGAAACCGGCCCGCTGGCCCGCCGCGCCCTTGCCTATGCTCGCAAGGAGAAGGAAACCCGTGCATTGCTGGACAGCGTGTTCAAGGAAATCGGCATGAAGCCCGACCAGCTGTTCTCCACCATGGGCCGCACCATCTGTCGCGTAGTGGAAACCAATCTGCTGCTGGGCCGCATGGAAGGATGGATCAACGATACCGAGGCCCGCATCAAGGCCGGAGACGACACCATCTACAAGAAATGGACAATGCCGGACAAAGCAGTGAAGGGCGTGGGCCTGTGCTGCGTCACGCGCGGCGGCCTTTCCCACTGGATCAACATAAAGGGCGGCAAGATCGAGAACTACCAGATGGTGGTTCCCTCCACATGGAATCTCGGACCTCGCTGTGCCAACGGCAAACTGAGCGCGGGCGAACAGTCCCTCATGGGCTGTCCGTGTCCCGACCCTGAACGTCCTGTGGAGATTCTGCGCACCATCCACTCCTTCGACCCCTGCATCGCCTGCGCGGTGCATCTGGTGGACGCACGGGGCAGGACGATACGCACATTCACAGCCAGGTAGCCATTTGGCAAAACAAAAAGCAGAGCGGTCAGGTTGGGCAAACCTGACCGCTTCATACTTATGTTTATGCGGGCTTATATGGGCTTAAGCGGGCATGGGCTGGCGAAGGGAACGGGGAAGCGGCTAGCCTGCGTCCGGCTGAACCACACAATGCCGGAACGGCAGCCACTGCACGCCCCCTTGCCGATGGGGAGGGGAGGAGAAGACGCAAGGGAAGCGCCTTCTCCACCGATGCATAGCAGAGGAATCTACTTTTCTTTCTTGAAGATGATGAGCGGACAGTTCTTGCAGATATCCGCACCGGGGAAGCCGTCACCGGGACGGGTGATGGAGCTGCTTGCAGCATTGATGCGGTCCATCAGTCTGTCGAACATGGCACCGAACTTGGTGCCGGGGATGATGACGTTAATCTCGCCGCGCTCGGTCTTGCCGGCGTTGTAGCTGCCGGAACAGGCGGGAAGCATGTTGAATTCCTGCTCCACGTACGAGAACACGTTACCGCCGCAGGCAGAGGAGTTCATGGTAATGCTGGGACGCAGCGGATGCGTGTCGGTGGCGGCCATGTAATCGACAGCAAGGTGGTATGCCTGCATGTTGTCGCAGTAGAAATGAACGGTATCAGGCTCGAAAAGGCCATCCACGCTGCCCAGAGGAGCAACGGCAATGCCCAGCAGGCCTTCTTTCAGGCGCGACTTGCTCTTCACAAAGCGCTCGGCCTGATCCAGATCGCGGGTGTACTTTGCGTGGCCCTTGATCTCACCGTCGTCCAGCCCCTTCCAGCCGAAACAGAACTGCGCATTGCCGCAGCCCAGTCCCTGCATGTCGGAATAGACAATCTGCCCCTTCATGCGGGCACCAAGTTCCCACTGACAGAAAGTCATGGGCTTGAGCGGGGTGTGAACCTCGGGAGCCTTGGCATGAAACGCATCAAGCTCGCCCTGATCATAGAAGAACTTCACGGCTACGGGGTAATGATACAGCCGCAGTTCCTTCATCAGAACTTCCTGCGCCTCTTTGTAGCTGGTCATGAGCACTCCTCCTTGTATTTCTTGCGTATAAAATGGCACAAGCCAATATTGACTGTACCGTTCATAGGCAGATTACAAATGAGGGGCAAAGAAAACAGCAAACGTGGCATTCGTCACAATCTTATGTTCTTTTTGACATAAGAGCCCACACGGCACCATTCCTGATTGTGATATTTTTAACAAGCAGAAGCATGGCAAAAGAATAATAACCTTCATCTCCCGTATCTTACGGTGAATAATGAGCAAATGCTCATCACGTTTCCTGACCCTCGCAGGAACCGCGCTGCCACAAGGAAAATGCTGGCCTTCATGGCCGCATATGCCTATCTTCCCCACCAGCCGGTGCCTGCACCGGCTTCAGCATTTTCAGGAGACATCATGAACAATACCACTACCGAATCCGTCACTGTCATGCCCATCGCACGCAAGGACGACACCTACGTTCTGCGTCTGTGCCTCAATCAGGGCCTCATGACTCCCGGGATGCTCCGCCGCGTCCTCGAGGTGATCGAGAAATACAACCTGCCCTCCCTGCGGGCCACCACCGGCCAGCGCATGAATCTGGAAGGCATTCCCGCCGACAAGCTGGATGAGATATGCGATTTTCTCGGCACCCGTGTGGAAAGATGTGCCCCCGGCGCAACGGTCTGTCCCGGCAAGGGAACCTGCAGACTCGGCATTCAGGAAACCACCGACCTTGGCAACGCCATTGTCGAGCTGGTCAAGCAGAACGGCCCCTACCCCTATAAGGTGAAGAGCGGCGTTTCCGGTTGCAAGATGAGCTGCGGCCTGAGCTATGTCCGCGATATCGGCCTTGTGGCCACCGCCAAGGGCTGGAATGTATTCTTCGGCGGCTGCGCCCTGCAGAAGGCAGCTCCGGGCGTGCTCATTGGCGAGCATGTCAGCGGCGACGACGCCCTGGCCCTGCTGCAAAAGGCGCTGGTGTTCTACCGTGAGAACGGTGAAAAGCGCGAGCGTACTGCCGCCACCGTAACCAGACTGGGCAAACAGGCCCTGCTGGATGCCGTGAACGCATAACGGCAGCACACAACTATCTGCCCATATCAGCAGATCAGCTGACCCGTAAGCGCCGGACAGAGCACGTCTCAGTCCGGCGTTTTTTCTTTGCTGGCACGCTCTATTTGCGGGCGGCGTTACGCTCCCCTTCGGCTCATACGTGAGCGCCCCATGTGCTCTATAGGCTCCGCACCTCTGGTGCGGAGCTTTTTTTGGACTACAAACCGAAAACAGGCCTGACTGGTCGCAGTCCATGACTGTCCACGCCTGCTCACACGTCCGGCCCCGCAAACCAATCATTGCGCCCCCCATTTCCATGCTTATGCTTGATAGTGGAGGGTACTCCGTTTGCGCGGAGTGCGCTGGCCGCATGGCCGACCGGAATGCAGCCCTAACGCAGGCTGCAACAATGCAGGGAGGGCGTCATGAAAATAGCTGTCAGACTGACATTCTTCGGCGAGGAGATCACGAAGCTTGTGGATTATCCCGGCAGGCCGGGAAGTCAGGGCGAGGTGATTCAGTGGCTCATGAGCCAGACGGACTTTCAGTGGACCGACTACGACAGAGCCACGCAGGAAGACAAGATTCTCTACAATTATGATGAGGGCACCGTGCAGTAAGTGTGCGGCGTGCCCATGCTGAACATATGAAAACGCCTGTCCGCTTTGCGGGCAGGCGTTCTTGCGTTACGGGCGCGTTTTCAGGATATGAACACTCCGCGCAGGCAAAGAAACAGCTCCTGCGTGTCTGTCAGCCCCAGATAATGGCGGCACCCGGTATCCGCCAAGGTTGCCATGG
>JBKEAK010000224.1:0-15751 GCA_047972125.1 Halodesulfovibrio sp. | reverse complement strand
TCCGCCTTCCGCCGCCTGCAGGACAAGACGCAGGTGTTTCCGCTGGCAGAAACGGATTACGTGCGCACGCGGCTAACCCATAGTCTGGAAGCGTCCAACATCGGCCGCACGCTCGGCAACCTTGCCGGACGCCGCATCCTTGCCGCCCATCCGGAACTTGCAGGCGAGTGCGGCGACGACAGTCCCCAATCCTTCTCTGAAGACGATTTCGGGGCCATTGTTGCCACGGCTGCCCTTGCGCATGACATTGGCAATCCCCCGTTCGGGCACAGCGGCGAAGATGCCATCCGCCAGTGGTTTGCAAGCACCCCGGAAGGACAGGAAGCTATCGGTGCCTTAACGGAAAACGAAGCTGCGGACTTTTTGCATTTTGAAGGCAATGCACAGGGATTTCGCATACTAAGCCGCTTGCAGTATCCTGACAGGGCCTTTGGCATGCGCCTTACCTGCGCCACGCAGGGAGCCTTCATGAAATACCCGTGCGAAGCCGCCAGCATGACCGGCACAGACCGTATTTACAAAAAGTTCGGCCTGTTTGTTGCGGAGCGGGACATGTTCGCACAGGTTGCCGGTCCGCTGGGGCTGGTGCCGCACGCCCACCTGCCTTTTGCATCGTGGGCGCGTCATCCGCTTGCGTATCTTGTGGAGGCGGCAGACGACATAAGCTATTCCATTGCCGACCTTGAAGACGGCTTCCGGCGTAAACGCGTCTCCTACGACGATGTGCATGACCTCTTCTCCCCCTTCATCTGGGAAGGGAACACGTGGTGGAAGGACCATCTGGCCCCCATGCGCAACCTCACCGAAAAAGTGGAATTTCTGCGCGCTCTGGCCATAAGCGGGCTGGTGCACAGCGCCGTGGACTGCTTCATGGAACATGAAACCGCCCTGCTCGCCGGCACGCACCTCGACAAAGGACTCACCCGCCACATGGCGCTCGCCAACCCCTTTGCCACTCTGGGCAAGGTCAATTTCGAGCAAGTCTACCAGGACCCGCAGGTAGTTGAGATAGAAGCCGCCGGTTTTGAAGTGATGGACACCCTGCTCTCGTCTTTCGGCGGGGCCGTATTCAGGCAGCATGCAGGCAAGGCAACCGCCAGAGACAGAACCCTGCTCAAGCTGCTGCCTGAAAGCAGGCACGCGACAGAAGAAAGCCTGTACGAGAAAATGCTGGAGGTAACAGACTTCGTTTCCGGCATGACGGATACATCCGCCGTTACCATGTACAAGAAGCTTTCCGGCGTCACGCTGGCAAAGGGATAGGTTTCTCCCGCACCACCACGATTTTCGGCAGACAAAAAACGACAACAAAAAAGGCCGGAGCGCATATGCACTCCGGCCTGATTTTTTCATCCCTTGTCGGACTGGCTAGTTAGCAGCAGTGGCAAGACCGGGATTCTTTTCGCCGATGGCGTTGTACAGGCGGGCAATGGCGATCATGTAGTCGCCCTGCGCCTTGGTGTAGGCTGCTTCGGCAGAGGAAAGGTCAGCCTGTGCATCGAGCACGTCGTTGTTGGTGCCAACCTGTGCCTGATAACGGGCAAGAGCCATACGGTATGCTTCCTGTGCGGAATCAACAGTCTTCTGGGCCACCTTGATACGCTTTGCGGCTTCCGCAATGCTCAGGTGGCGGGACTTGATTTCGTACAGGGCTTCCTGCCAGGTGCTGGCTTCTTCGGCCTTCAGCTTGGCAATGGTCTGCTTGTCGCGCTGTGCGGCATAGTAGGTGGTGCCCCACGAGAACAGTTCCCAAGACATGGAGGCCTTGGCTTCCCATTCGCTGAATTCGGTACGGGCAAACTCGCTGCCGTCCACCTGCGGATGATCACCCATTCTGGACCAGTCGAACGAGGCTGCCAGCTGAGGATAGAAGTCACTTTCGGTGATCTTCAGGTCCTTCATGGCAATATCAATGGCCTTGCGGGCGATGAGCAGGTCAGGGCGTTCCTTTGCGGCAACGTTCAGGCTTGCTTCCAGATCCATGGGCACCGGAGCGTACACGAGTTCACCCATGTATTTCACGTCGGCGTCCAGCGGCAGGTTGAGCAGCGTATTCAGGCGGGTGCGCTGAATCTCGCGGGCGTTCTCTGCCTGCAGCAGGGAATTTTCTGCATCGGAAAGCTGCACTTCGGCGCGGAGCACGTCAATGCGGGGCTGCAGACCCACGTCGTAGTACGCCTGCGTCACCTTGAGCTGGGAAGCAAGACGTTCCACGGTGGCCTGCGCGCTACGCACGTTCTCGCGGGCGATGAGCAGGTTGATGAAATTTTCCTGAACATTGAGAATCAGAGAAAGCTCGGTCTGGTCCTTGGCAAGCTCTGCGCTTTCCTTGGACAGTTCAGCCTTCTGGTAGGTGGACAGAATGTTGAAGCCAGTGAAGAGGGGCTGGCTTACGGTTGCCCCAAGAGAGTAGTAGTCGTCATCGTAGATGGGAGCATCACGATAATTCTTCTTGTGGTCCCTGTAGGTGTACCCGTACGAGGCGGTCAGCTTGGGACCGAACGCACCACGGGCGGCCTTGCGGCCTTCCTCGGCTCCAAGAGCGGATGCGCGGGATGCCTCAATGCTGGGGTTGTCCTTGAGAGCCTTGTTTACCGTGGCTTCAAGGTCAAACGTCATCTCCTCAGCATGGGCGGAAAAAGCCAACAGGCTGACAAGCAGAAAAGAGAGCAGAACGGACTGTTTGCGAATGCGCATGAAATCACTCCTTATGGAAAACAGGCAAAGGGTGCTTGCAGCGGATATTCCGGCCATAAGAACCATGTGCATGCACCGCACATAGCCCCGTAAAACGGGATATATCGCAAACAGCTTACCCCTCCACCGAAACAAGCCTGATCAATATATAATCTTTACGTGTGTACCCCCTTTTGTTGCCGCTATCAAGATATGGGGCGAGCGTTTACGTTTTTTTACGTGATTGACAAGCTGCATCAATCTTCGCCTCATCCCTGTTTCGTTCTTTCGTGATTTGCGGTACAAGAAGGTCCATATCATGCGGACACCCGGTGCAATTCGGCATCAGTGCCACAAAGGCAGGCTCCGGAGACATATATGTTCATACCCCGCCTTCACGGATTCCACCATACCTTTCTTGTCATCCTCTGCCTCATGGCTGCGGCCTTTCCTGCCTGCGCAGCGGCCCAGAGTGCTCAGGGCAAGGATGCTCCGGCCCAGCAACCGCCTGCGCCGGTGGTGACCGCCAAGGCCAGAACGGGCAAGGCGGCACTGCAGAACCAGTTCATAGGGTCCATCGAATTTCCCGAGGTGTCGGACGTGGCTGCGGAAGTGCAGGGAAGGGTCAACGCCGCCCTTTTCGAAGAAGGCGACAGCCTTGCCGCCGGCCAGATCATGGTGGAACTGGACAACGACCTGCTTTCCAAGGAACTGGAAGCAGCGGCAGCCCAGCATGCGCAGGCACTGGCTGACCTTGAAAACGCCAAACTCGAATTCGGGCGCATGAACACGCTTTACGCCTCCAAATCCATTTCGGAAAAAGAGTTCGATGAAGCACGGCTGACCATGAAGGCCCTGCAGCAGAAAGCGCATTCGTTCAAGGCCGAAGCCGAGCGCCTGAAGCTGGAGATCGCCAAAAGCCGCATCCGTTCACCTTTTGCGGGAGTCGTGTTGAAAAAACATGCCAGCCGGGGTGAATGGGTCTCGCCGGGCACGGTTGTCGCCGCCCTTGCACGCAACGACGTGGTTGAGGCAGTTGTCGAAGTGCCGCAGGCCGTGCTCCCCTATCTGCGCAAAGGGCAGGACGTATCCGTATCGGTTCTCGGCAGCGCCTATGCAGGCACCGTTTCGGCCATCATTCCGCAGGGCAACCTCACTACCCGCACGTTTCCCGTAAAGGTGCGCATAGGTAACGTGAGCGGGCTCATGCAGGGCATGGAGGCCAAGGTGAGCCTGCCCGCAGGTGCGGAAGTTGACGCGATCATTGTTCCCCGCGACGCCGTGATCAGCCAGCGGGGGCAGACAACGCTGTGGACGGTACGCGAGGGCAAGGCCGAACCTGTTCCCGTTACCATAGACGCATGGCTCGGCAGCGAGATTGCCGTGCATGGTCCGGGCCTGTCCGACGGCATGCCTGTGGTTGTGAAGGGCAACGAAAGATTGCGTCCGGGGCAACCGGTTGCCGACCGTCCGTAAGCAAAACGGAATCGGCGGCAGACTATATTATAATGATAGAATTTTTTAAAAGCACATCTGCCCGCCCGATGGCGTGCGCCCGAGGTCTGCGGCCAAAGGCAGGGCGTGTTTAGACGGTTTGCGGGGAATGGCGGGGGAAACATGCTTTATACCCCGCTTTTTTTACGTTACAAGGCAGCCAATCAATGCGCCATGAGCGGATTTTCTGCTCGGGCCGTGGTAAAGCCCTCTGTTTGAAGAGGGAGCTTTTACAAAGAAACAAATCGGTTACAACCGACAACACTACTTTTTCGGAGAGAGTTCATGGGCGATTCAAATATCTTTATGCTGCTGTGGCAGGCAACGTTTCTCGTAAAATGCGTACTTGCCCTGCTGATCATCATGTCCATCACCAGCTGGTCCCTCATGTTCCAGAAATGGTTCCACCTGAGTGCAGCCCGCGCCAAGGCTGAAAAAGGCCTTGCCGATTTTCAGGCCGCCAAGGACCTGCGCGAAGCAGTGCAGGCACTGGGCAGCGACTCCACCTCGCCCGTATACAGCGTGGCGCAGGAAGGCGTGGCAGAATACAACCGCCTGCGTGAACTGGGCAGCAATTCCGACATTCTTGCAGACAACGTGCGCCGCGCACTGCGTCAGGGCGTGAGCATGCAGACCTCCAAGATGGGCGCTTCGCTGTCCTTCCTTGCCACCTGCGCCAACTCCGCTCCCTTCATCGGCCTGTTCGGTACGGTTTGGGGTATCATGCACTCCTTCCACTCCATCGGCCAGATGAAGACCGCAACCCTTGCAGCGGTTGCCCCCGGTATTTCCGAAGCCCTTGTTGCCACGGCCATCGGCCTTGGCGTGGCCATTCCCGCCACCATGGGCTACAACCTGTTCCTCGGCATGCTCAACGGTATTGAAGTGCAGCTGGTCAACTTTGCCGGTGCCTTCCTCAACCGTGTTCAGCGTGAACTTGGTGCTACCCGTCCCGCCTCCCAAACCGTCGCCCGCATTCCCGGCGAAAAGCGCTAGGAGAGAGCCATGGGAGCTTCTGTCGGAAACAGCAAGGGCTTTGTGGCGGAAATCAACGTCACGCCCTTCGTTGACGTCATGCTGGTGCTGCTGATCATTTTCATGGTCACGGCACCGCTCATGACACAGGGACTGGAGGTAGACCTGCCCCAGACCCAGACCGTTGAAGTGCTGCCTACGGACAGCGAACACCTTGTCATGACCATACGCCGCGACGGCGCCATGTTCCTTGACGAATACCCTGTCACCTTTGAAGACCTGGAAGGACACATCATCCGTCTGGTCAAGGAACAGAACAAGCAGCTATTCCTGCGTGCGGACAGGGAAGTGCCTTACGGCGTCGTGGTTCAGGCCATGGGGCATATCAAGGCAGCGGGCATAGCCAACCTTGGTGTGGTAGCGGAACAGCCCGACGAACCCAAGGACCAGAAGAAAACCAAGTAGGCGTCCACTCAGATGCGCTTTATCAGCACGCTGCTCTCCCTCTGTCTGCACCTTTTGCTTGTCATAGGCGTCTTGTACTGGCCTGCAAGCTCAACCAAGGTGCGGCTGGACGTTCCCGTATATCAGGTGAAACTGGTCGCGCTTTCGGGCAAGCGTCCGGTGGGCAAGGTTGCGCCCGGCAACAAGGTTGCCGGCCCCGTGGTCAAACCCAAGCCGGAGCCTTCTCCCGCTACGCCTCCGCCCCCGGCACCGGAACCAACCCCGGCTCCTGCTCCGGCTCCCAAGCCGCAGCCCGCTGCCAAGCCGGTTCCTGCTCCCAAACCTGAGCCCAAGCCGGACGCCACCCCCATAAGCCCCAAAAAGGCAGTGGTGCCCGAGGCACCCAAGGTAGCGGAACAGCCCAAGCCCAAGGACGAAAAGAAGGACAAGCCGGATAAGAAATCGGAACCGGACAAAAAGCCGGTGCCGGAAAAGAAACCCGAAAAGAAGCCGGAGAAATCCGCCGACGATATTCTGCGCGAAGCACTGGCAGACACTTCCAAGACCGTAAAGAAGGCCGAGAAGCAACGCGCCGTCTCCGGTCAGCAGCAGCTCAGCAAGGAACTTGCGGCGCTGCAGGAATCCGTTTCGCAGAACAAGGCACTGCAGGACGCACTGGCAGAAGCCGGTGAAGAGGGCATTGAAGGTCCGCCTTCCGACGGTGTTGTCGGCAGCATAGAAGACCTGTATGCCATTGCGGTGCAGAACCTTGTGAAAAAGAACTGGCGTTTCCCGCAGATGGCAACCCGTGACCAGCTCACGGCAAGCGTGCGGATAATGCTTTCGCCGGAAGGTTCCATTCTCGACGCCAAGATCGTGGGCTCTTCAGGCCGCGCAGACTTTGACGCATCGACCCTGCGTGCGGTAGCGGATACCAAGGTACTTCCCAAGCCGCCATCGCCGGATATTTCGGAAATAACCATCAACTTCAACAGTCACGAATAGACGACATCACTGCACGCCCCACGGGCCTGCATGAATTGAAGAGTACAATTATCATGAAACATCTCAGAACGACCTTTCTCGTAATCGTAACCCTCGCCCTGACGGTGCTGCAGGTCCAAGCGCGTTCGCTCGAAGTGGATATCTACGGACCGGGTCAGGGCGCTCTGAATCTGGTCACCGCAGAACCGCTCGGCAGTGCAGGACCGGCAGGCCCCATTACCGGTGCTCCGGCCATGGGCCCCGAACTGAAGAAATTGATCGACGGCAACCTGTACTTCCTGCCCTTCATCAACGTGGTGGAAGGCAACACCATTCTCGGTGGCAACCGACTTGCCGGTTTCAAGGCCCCCGATGTGGATATGCGCCGCTACCAGCTTGCGGGCGTTGACCTGCTCATCACTGCGGGCTGGCCCACTCCGGTACCGGGCAAGGCTCCCAGCGTGGAACTGCGCGTGTATGAAGTACTTTCCGGCAAGCTTGTACTGGGCAAGGCCTACTACGACATCACGCCTGAAATGCTGCCCCGCGTTGCAGACCGCTTCTGCGCCGATTTCATGAAAGCGCTCACGGGCCGTGGAGACTTTTTCCTCTCCACCCTCGCATTCGTGAAAAAGGCCAGCAAAACCCAGAAGGACATCTGGTCCGTACACGCAACCGGCCGCGACCTGCGCCAGCTCACCAAACTGAAGGGCCTGAGCCTTTCGCCTTCGTGGTCGCCTGATGGCCGCTACATCATCTTCAGCCACATCGGCGACCGCTACCATTCCCTCGGGGTGTGGGACCGCCTTACACGCCGCGTGCAGCATATCAAGTTCCCCGGCAACACCATCATCGGCCCCACCTTCCTTCCCAACAACAAGGTGGCCGTGAGCCTTGCTTCCGGCGGCAACCCGGATATCTATCTGCTGAACCACATTTTCCAGAAGGAATCCACGCTGGTTGAAAACTGGGCCATTGACGTTTCGCCCTCCTTCGATGCCACAGGCACCAAGATGGCCTACGTTTCCAGCCGCAGAGGCAACCCGCACATCTTCCTGAAGGACCTGAAGACCGGCAGCGACGAGCGTGTAACCCGTGAAGGCAAGTACAACACCAACCCCAGCATCTCTCCCGACGGTGAGCTGGTGGCGTTTTCCCGCATGGTGGACGGGCAGCACCGCATCTTTGTTCTGGACCTTGTTACCGGCCGTGAAAAGCAGGTAACCTTCGGCCCCGGCAATGATGAAATGCCCGCCTTTGCACCCGACGGATACTTCCTGGCATTTTCTTCAAGCAGAACAGGCCAGTACAAGATATACCTGACGACGCGGCATGGCGGAGCCCCCCGCATGGTACCCACCGGAGCCGGTGAAGACACCATGCCTTCGTGGGGATTCGTTCCTGAATAAAAAAATATTTTTTGCCCCGGCATAGGCTTGGCATCTGGCTTGGCAGCCAGCGACTGCCCAAGAACCCATTGATAACCAATGGTATTCATCTTGACAAAATCTATGCCTAAGCTACGATACTGTCGCGTTCGGTGTGTGTTGGGCTTTGGATCACCAAATCAGAACACCCCCTGAACGTGTGAAAAAGGGATTGAGGCTGACCATTGTGTGTCCGCTAAAAGAGATTTGTACAGAGCATTAGGAGGAATATTCAATGCGCAACATGAAACGGATCGGGCTGGCACTGTTTATGGTTTTGGTATTGGCTATGAGCTTCGGCTGCGCCAAGAAGCAGGTAGCTGCTACCCCTGAGCAGGCTTCCACCGTGGAGCAGGCTCCGGTCGAAACTGTTGATTCCGGTGCCATGACCGCCGAACAGGAGCTTGCAGAAGCCCTGAACAAGGCCCGTATGGTTATCACCGACGAACTGGTATACTTTGAGTTCGACAAGTTCGATATCAAGGCTGACTACCGTGACTCCCTGAAGAACAAGGCCGCCGTTATGAAGAAGTTCCCCCAGCTGCGCGTGCTGGTGGAAGGTCATTGTGACGATCGCGGCACTGAAGAATACAACCTTGCACTGGGTGAGCGCCGCGCTCGCGCCGTTAAGGAATACCTTATGGTGCTCGGCGTTTCCGCTTCCCAGATCGAAGTGGTATCTTTCGGTGAAGAACGTCCTGCCGTTGAAGGCAAGGGCGAGGCTGTGTGGTCCAAGAACCGCCGCGCTGCCTTCAAGATCATCAAGTAGTACCGCATAGTTTTTTTAGCAGGGGCCCCCGCGAAAGCGGGGGCTTTTGTTTTTGGGGCGTAAAAGCACTTTTCCAGCCACAGGTACTTTTTCCACCCCCTTGCCTCACTTGATCACAAACACCCCTCCCTACCCCTTTCTCGTCGAAAAAATGGGCATTTCGCAAATCACCAGCATGCGTCGCAACAATTCATGCCAACGCCCTCCTCAGCGCAGGCTGCAGACACATTACGGGCTCACCATCCCCCAGCGCCTTAATCCCTGCCGTCCTGTATCTGCCTGACCGTTCCCACCGGTACTGGCTGCATCCATCCCCTTCGTTTCGATTTTCATCACAACACCCGCCTCTCCTGCGCCTCTGTTTTCATTTGACAGCTCCCTGAAAAACTCCTATTCGTGATAACGAATTTCATTTTCAAAAACACACTCAATCTTTTGCCGTAACAACCCACCATGAAACAACTTTATCACGTCCGCTCCAAGACTCCGGTAGCGTACAAGCCCCTGCACGTCTCAAAACTGTTGCAGGGCGACAGTTGTCCGCTGCCAACTGCCGAGCACTGCGCCACCGCCTGCGACGAGGCGGTGAGCCGCTCTTTGCACCAGTTCGCTGAGTCCCTTGGCAATGCCATTGATGCCAAAGACCCGCGCACCAGCTGTCATTCGGAAGAGGTAGCTGTCATTGCTCAAGCCATAGGGCAAAAGCTGGGCATGACCTGCCATGAGTCCGACATTCTTCACATTGCCGGGCACCTGCACGATATCGGAAAGATAGGCGTTCCGGACCGTGTGCTCCAGAAAGAAGGACCGCTTAACGACGAAGAGATGCGGCTCATCAAGATGCATCCTTCCATCGGTGCCAACATTGTTCAGCCAGTGCAGGCTTTTTCGAACATGACGGGCATTCAGGCCATGATTCTGCATCACCATGAACGGTATGACGGAAAAGGATATCCCTTCGGTCTGGCAGGCAATTCCATTCCAAGGGGAGCCAGAATCATTGCAGCGGCAGATTCGCTCTCTGCCATGCTGCAGGACAGGCCGTACCGTGCCTCCATGTCCTTTGACCAGACCCTGGAAGAACTGCAACGCTGTTCCGGCACACAGTTCGACCCTCTGGTCGTTCAGGCTGTGGTTGCGGCCCGCCAGCACATTCATGATCTCGTGCTCATGCTCAAAGACAGTGAACAGGCTCCACCGTGTCTTACGGGACTGCTCTGAAAATACAAGCGCACCGCCTCTTCACGAGACGGTGCGCTTTTGTGTTTCAGGAGCCTCTGCAGGCCTATTCTTCGGACTGGATAACCCGCAGGTGAGTTGTGTAGGCACGGAACACGTCCGCCCTGTTTATAAGGCCGAGAATGGTATGCGGATCATTGTCCTTGATGACGGGAATCTGCCCCAGATCGCTGTCCACAAACTTGAGCAGAGCGGTGTAGAGATCATCGTTCTCTTCCAGCGTAATCGGCGGCCGGGCAAGTTCCCCTACAATGACAAGATCAAACAGGCATTCTTCGTACAGCAGGTTGCGTACGTCGTTGAGTGACAGGATGCCCGTAATCTCTCCCTCATGGTTCTTGACCGGGAAGAAGAACTCGTTTGTTCCGGCAATGATGTCAGTCAGCGCCTTCAGGGTAATGGATTCCTCCAGAATGGTCACGCGGCCACGCTGGAAGAAGTCCGACACATGGAGCTTTTCGAGAATATTGATGGTGGCGTCGTTGATATGCGCCGGGGATTCGAATTTGTTTTCCAGCTGATTCTCGTAGAGCGATGTCTTTCGGCTCACCACAAGGCATATGGCCGAGGCAAGCATGAGGGGCGCCAGCAGGCCGTAGCCCTGCGTCAGCTCGCACACCATGACCAGCGGGCCGATGGGAGCGTTAGCCACGCCTGCGAAGAAGGCGGCCATGCCCACCAGCACGTAGCCGCCGGGCTGGGTTACCACATCAGGATAGAACTTGTGCGCGCTGAAGCCCACAACCCCACCGGTCATGCCGCCCACAAAAAGTGCCGGAGCAAACATGCCGCCGCTCATGCCGGAGCCCAGCGTAATCGACGTTGCTAAGGTCTTTGCCAGCACCACCACAACCATGGTGGTAATGGTCAGTTCCCCCAGAATGGCCTGCTCCAGCCAGCCGTAGCCGCCGGAAATGACCTTGGGATACATCATGCCGAACAGGCCCATGATGAGGCCGCCTGCGGCCATGGTCCACATGATGCCCACTCTGGCGCGCATCTTTTCGAATACGGAATACTTCAGGTATTGGAAGGTGCGCACATACATCCAGCCGGTCAGTGCGCAGGCAAAGGCAAGGATGACATAGAACGGCAGTTCAAAAATATTGCTGAAGGAAAATTGGGGAATGCCGAACATCGGCTCGGTGCCGAAGGCAAAGGTAAAAATCGAATAGGCTACCACCGAGGAAATGACCGCAGGCAGAATCGCCTCGGACTCGAAGTCTTCTTTGTATATCACCTCAATGGCGGTAAGAGCGCCGCCGAGCGGAGCGCGGAATACGGCGCCTAGACCGCCTGCCGCCCCCGTGAGCATAAGGATGCGGCGCTCTTTGATAGACAGTCCCAGAAAATCCGCCATCCATGAACCAAGGCCCGCGCCGATCTGCGATATGGGCCCTTCCCGCCCTGCGGAACCACCCGAAGCAATGGTGAAGATAGAGGTAATACCCTTTATCAGCGGAGCAGTGGGTTTGATTACGCCCTTGTCCTGATGAAAGGCCTTGATCATGGCATCAGTGCCATCGGTCATGCCATTGATGGAATGCGGGAGAAAACGTTCAACCAGCCACCCGGTGACCAGACCGACCACCACACAGGAGAGCGGTATGATCCATGGACGGTAGGCTTCGACCTCGTGTCCATGGAACATGGCTTCGCCCGCCGGTGCAGGCAGGCTCAGTCCTGCCCACTGGGCCTGAATGAGGTGCTTGAAGTATTCGATGCCTAAAAAGAAGAGGATGGAGGCGATACCTGTGAGCACCCCCAGAAATATCCCGATAACCAGCATCCGCACGTAGGTTATGTTGCGGTAGAGGTAGAGATATTTCCTCCAGAGGCGCTTCAGGGGACTGAACATGAGCATACTCCCGATCAATCATGTAGACGGCATAACGCCGAAAAGCAAACTCCCGATAGCGGGCGTTTGCTGACAATACGCAAACAGCGTCAGACGGTCCGGCCGGCAGCGAAATACTGTCGCTTCCTGTCAGGCCGTCCGGCGAAAGCTGCCAGCTTCCGCCCGTGTTTGCCAGGCCGGAAGCTGAACAGCAAAAAACAATGCTACAGCTGGGCCTCGGGTGTTTCCAGAATCTGGCGCGCCAAAGAAATATCCTTGGTAATCTGCGCCACCAGCTCATCAAGGCTGCCGAACTTCTTCTCGTCACGCAGGCGGGTGACAAAATTCAGCCGCAGCTCCCAGCCATAAATATCCTGCTTGAAATCCATGATGAAGGTTTCAACACTGATTTCGTCATTACCGAAGGTAGGGTTGGTCCCGATGTTGGTCACGGCCTTGTAGACCTTACCGTCCACCTCTGCCCACGTTGCATACACGCCGGGCATGGGATGCAGTTCGTCGCGGACACGCATGTTTGCCGTGGGAAAACCGAGCAGCTTGCCGCCACGGTCCATTCCGTGCACCACAGTGCCTCTCACGACATAAAAACGGTCCATGAGGGGACGCACATACCACACTCTGCCGGCCTTGATCATGTCACGGATTCGGGTGGAGCTGACAATGGCACCGTCTATGATCACGGGGTCCAGCCGCTCCGTACCGTAACCGAACCGGGAACCCAGCTCCGTCAAAAGTTCGAAGTTACCCTTGCGCCCCCTGCCGAAGGAGTAGTCGTACCCGACCACAAGCTCCTTCATATGCAGGCCTTCCACCAGCAGTTCACGCACGAACTGCTCAGGTCCCATGCCTGCCAGGGCCTTGGTGAACTCCAGCATCAAGACAAGATCAACGCCCAGAGCCTCGAAGAGGTCGAGCTTCTTTTCGTAATCGGTAATAAGAGGAGCGGCGTGCGCTCCGGCCAGCACCTTGAGAGGATGAGGACAGAAGGTAACAACAACGCTGGGGAGCCCCAGCTTGGCTGCCTTTTCCATGGTGCGGCGTATAAGCTTGCGATGACCGTTGTGTACTCCATCGAAGTTTCCGATGGTCACACAGCAGCCTCGTGAAAGATCTATGGAAATTTCCTGTAATTCTCGTGCGATTTCCATGCATACCGCCAGCGGCAAGTTTTTTTCCCTCCTGCTTCGGGCAAGAAGAAAAAACCGTCTGTGAAAGCGAATATTGCTACCCCAAAAGAGCCATAGCATCAAGGCCGGATGCGGATCGCGGCCCATTTTGCCCAACCCCCCGGAATGGCGGAAAGAACAGCGGCATCAGAGCGCCCTGTCACATGCACTATGCAGCATGACATTTTTTTTCATCGCGCCGCAAGAATTTGCTTGCAAAGGAAACACAATCCCGATAAACACCTCTCCACGACGCCGAGAAAATTTCTCGGTACGTTCCGTGCCCAAGTGGTGGAATTGGTAGACACGCTAGGTTCAGGGTCTAGTGGGGGTTCCCCCATGGAGGTTCGAGTCCTCTCTTGGGCACCACACGGAATGCAAAAGCTCCGACATATGTCGGAGCTTTTTTTGTTTCCTCGTTCTTACTTCACAAAAAACAAGGGCCGCCCCCTTACGGGAGTGGCCCTTGCCTGTTCTCAAATCGTATCTTTTTTCAAATCATGCGATGTGCCGGGCAACAAGTTCTGCCAGAAAGGCTACTGCAGGCCGTTCACGGTAAGGCAGGCCTTGTAGAGACCTTGCGTGCCGAGATTTTCCAGCCCCTGTCCCTGTGCAGCCACATACAGCTGATGCACCAGAGCAAGACCGGGAAGCGCCAATTTCATGGCCCGTGCCTCTTCCAGCGCTATGCCCATATCCTTGACGAAATGCTTGATGTAGAAACCGGGATCGTAGTCCCCCTTGGCAATGCGGCGGCCAAGGTTGTTGATGGACCATGAGCTGGCAGCACCGCTGCCGATGATGTCTATAACGGCATCGTGATCCATTCCGGCACGGGCGGCGTAGAGCAGTGACTCCACCACGCCTATCATGGTTCCGGAGATGAGTATCTGATTGCACATCTTGGTATGCTGGCCTGCCCCTGCAGGCCCCATGAGCTGAATGGTCTTGCCCATGGCGTTGAAGAAGGGCAGCACCTTCTCATACACATCCTGCCTGCCGCCCACCATGATGGCCAGCGTGGCATTGCGTGCGCCAAGGTCGCCACCGGAGACAGGGGCATCCAGCGCCTCAATGCCATGCGCCTGCGCTTCAGCCGCAATGGCCTGCGCAAGGGCCGGTTTGGACGTGGTCATATCCACAACAACGGTCCCCTTGCGGGCGTTGCTGATAATGCCTTCAGGTCCGAAATACACCTGCTCCACATCGGTAGGAAATCCGACAATGGTGAACACGACATCGCTGTTTGCAGCCACTTCTGCAGGCGTTGCGCACAGCCTTGCGCCTGCTGCCACAAGCTCGGCAGCCTTTTCGGGAGTACGGTTATATACGTTGGCTGCGTAACCGGCCTGCATCAAATGTCCGCACATGGACTTGCCCATGACCCCGGTTCCGATCCAGCCTACTGTTTTCAATTCCATGTCATGCTCCTTGTTCTGACCGGTGCGTGGTTACGCACTCCGGGATTCATGCCTGAAAAAACAAAGGTACCACAAAGGTCTGACCAATAGCAACGCAGAGAGCTGTGCAAACGTGCCCCACCCAGTATCCCCCATGCTTTTCGAATAAAAAAGGGGCACCCGCAGGCGCCCCTTGAATCGGCATATACACGCAGAAGACTACATGGACTTCTGGTTGTATTCCTTCTTATCAATTTCCAGCGCGGGCAAAATATTGCCGCTCAGGGTGAGCAGGCGGAAACCGCCGATCACCACATTCATCTGTGCGGTCACAAGCTGGCTCTGGGTGTTGAAGAGTTCGTTCTCGGCATCAAGCACATCCAGCAGGCTGCGCTGACCAACGGTGAACTGCTGGGCATACATATCGCGGGTCTGGCGGTTGTATTCCACGGCTTCTTCATACAGGCCCACCTGCTCGCGGGCAGCCTCGTACTGGCTCCAGCTGGATGCCACGCTTTCCATGAGAGAATCGCGCATATCGCGCAGGTTCAGCTCGGCGGCCAGCTTGCGGGACTTGGCAGCCTGCACGCCAGCCACGTCGGAACCACCGTTGAAGAGGTTCCAGTCCATGGTCACCATGAGCTGGTTCTTCTTGGTGTAGGTTTCAGACGAATCCGCATTCTGTGTGAAGCCGGAAGAAGCCTTCAGGTTGAACTCGGGATAGTAGTTGGCTTCGTTCTGCACAACAGTCTGAACGGCCCTGTCCACTTCCGCCATCAGCGAGGTGAGCTTGGGGTTTTGGTTCAGGGTATCCTTGGCTGCGGCATCAACGTTTGCCGGAACGGAACCGGGCAGCTCGGCAAGAGCAAGTTCCTTGGGTGCCTCGCCGGTCAGGCGATAGTAGTTGGCCACGGCTGCATTCAGCTCGTTTTTGGTAGCAGAAAGTGTGGTCATGGCCCGTGCAAGGCGGCCACGGGTCTGGGTTACGTCAGCAAGGCTGCCCGCGCCCACACGCTCGCGCTCTTCCATGGACGCCAGAATGTCTCTGTGCTCGGACACGTTGTCCTGCGCCAGCGCAAGCAGCAGCTGCTGCCTGTAGACGGAAACGTGCGCGATAACGGCATCAAGGCCAAGGGTATCTGCCACATCCACAAACTGGCTTTCGGCAGAGCGCATGGCTGCCTGTGCAGCATCCGTGCGTCCTTCGGTTGCATGGCCGTCCCAGAGAAGCTGGGTGGCCGTGAGGCTCGCATCCATGCGGTCCGTCACATCGTTATCGCTCTGCGACCTGCGGGTGGCTCCATCGCTGTAGGATTCCG
>JBKEAK010000223.1:0-3331 GCA_047972125.1 Halodesulfovibrio sp. | reverse complement strand
GCGGAAACCATCCGCGAAGCGCTACTGGCTGCACGCGGCAACAAGGCACTGGCAGCACGGCAGCTGGGCATAGGCAGAGCCACCCTGTACCGGAAGATGCACGAACTGGGCATACCGGTCTGATCCTTTTCTCCGCCCTCCGGCCTTACCGGCCCCTTTAATGTACCTTGGTTCACTCTATCCCTTCCGCCCCCTTACGGACTGGTCTTCTGGGCTGGCCTTTCCGGCTGGTCTATTCTTCAGAATTCCGGTCCGATTCATTTGAGCCCGGCCCTGCCTGATACGGCCCTGCCTGGTACGACCCTATCTCATCTGGTCTGAACTGTTCTGGTCTGGGCTAGTCTGGTCCACTTTGGTCTGGTCTAATTTGATCTGATCAGACTCTATCTGGCTAACTTCTTCAGTTCTTCCCGTATTCCTCCATCTTGGAGAGTGTATCACGAGACACATCAAACGCGTCTCACGAGACACATTCGAGACACTTGCGAGACACATTCATACCTCACTCATTTCTCTAAAAACACGATAACCATCTGTTTTACAAGGAAACACAAAACATGGCATCCCCCTTGCCTATGTCAATTCAGACGACAGCAAAGGACACGGCCATGATACACACATATACACCTACAGAATTCGCCCGCTTACTCAGAACTGAGAAGCGCCCCGTACTCGCCGGTTGTCTGCAGAATGACCCTTTGCACGCTGAGCAGGTTGAAATGCTCCAGTATGTCGCCAGCAAATTTACGAATCAGTTTTCGGTCTGTCTGTTGGATCCGGATTACTACTCCGAATTCTCCAGAACCTACGCCATAGCAGGGACTCCGTCGTACCTTCTCTTCTATTTGGGGGAAGAGAAGACCAGATTCATCGGTTTTGCAGATGAGCTCAATCTCATGAACATCCTGCTCATCGATGAATACAGCGATCTGGACTCGCTTGAACCGGCCTTTGGCCAGTACTGCACCCCGGTCCATCCCGTACCGGGCCTGTCCGGACTCTTTCGCAACTGGAAACGACAGTAGCCTGCACCAGTGTCCGCAAGGACGCTACGGGGGAAGAAGCGGCTAGAGCGCGGGGGCGCTCCAAACCGCGATCAGGTCGACGCACGCCGCACACGTTTCGGGACGGAGCGGCAGCAAGGACGCAAGACGCTGCACAGAAATACAGCTTCAGGCTGTAGCAACCGGACGCGAGTTGCACACTCATCGAGCTCCGCTTTTGGGGAAAAGTGGAAAACCCCCGCCTTCCAGAGACAGGAAGGCGGGGGTCTTTTTTTTCAGAAAAGGCTGCCCGCACTGTGTACGGGCAGCTTCAATCACGTACGATTGGTCACATACGATTGGTCACATACGATTAATAACGTTCGAAGTCAGTGTCGTCATCCTCAAGGGCAAGACGCACACCGGCCACCGGCTTTCCCCCTGCCGCAGACTTGGCCGGAGCGGACCTGACCGCCTGAACGCGACGTGCGGGAGAAGACGCAACCACCTTGCGCCGGGGTTCCTGCGCCACCATGGCACTGCCGTTGACCTTGAAGAAGGCGATGGCCTGCTGCAGTTGTTCCGCCTGTGCAGAAAACTCTTCAGCAGTGGAGGCCAGTTCTTCCGATGCGGAGGCATTTTGCTGAATAACCGTATCAAGCTGGCCAATGGCGGAATTGATCTGCCCTGCGCCTACCTCCTGCTCGGAGCAGGCTGCGGCAATTTCCCGCACCATGTCTGCGGTCTTGCGAATATCCGGAACCACCGAGTTCAGCATGCGTCCGGCCTCTTCGGCCACGCCCACGCTGGAAACAGCCAGTTCGGTAATTTCGCCCGCGGCCTCGCGTGAACGCTCGGCAAGCTTGCGCACTTCGGCGGCCACCACGGCAAAGCCCTTGCCGTGTTCACCGGCACGAGCGGCCTCAATGGCGGCGTTCAGGGCCAGCAGGTTGGTCTGGCGGGCAATTTCCTCAATGAATGTGATCTTGTCCGAAATCTGATGCATCACCTGCACCGTGCGCTGCAGAGCCTCGCTGGAACGCTGGGTTTCATCCGAAGCCTTGGTGGCAAGTGTTTCGGTCTGGCGGGCATTTTCCGCATTCTGGCGCACACCGGCCAGCATCTCCGTCATGGAGGCAGAAACCTGCTCAACGGACGAAGCCTGCATGGTGGCGCCCTGCGACATGCTTTCAGAAGAGGCGGCCAGTTCTTCCGAACCGGATGCCACCTGCTCCGTTGCCGACTGAATATCCTGCACCACGCCGGTCAGCCGTTCGACCATGGACTTGAGCGATGCATATACACCGCGCACTTCCCGGTGGCCAAAGCCGATGGTCAGGTCGCCCTGCGCCACCGTGCCTGCAATGGTAGCCATTTCATCCGGCTCGCCGCCCAGCGTATTGGTTATGCTGCGCGTGAACAGTATGCTCACGGCCACAATGACTGCGAGAATGGCCGCAGAAAGCAGCGCCACCAGCCGCACCATGCCGTAAATGGTGTCCTGCATATCCTGCTGGCGGACCGCAATGGCCTTTTCCACCCCGTCAACATAGATGCCCATGCCGACAACCCAGTTCCAGTCCTTGATAAGACGAACGTAGGAGAGCTTGGGTTCCGGCTTGTCGGAGCCGACCTTGGGCCATACGTAGTCAACGGTGCCTTCGCCGTTGGCCTTTGCCACATCAACCATGGCCTTGAAGAAAGGCTTGCCGTTGTTGTCGCGCATATCAAGCACGGTCTTGCCCACAAGCGCTTCTGTGGGGTGGCTGATCATCAGCCCGTCCGTGTCGTTTATCCAGAAATAGTTGCCGTCACCAAGACGCATCTTCGAAAGCTGCGCCATGGCCTCGTGCTTCATCTCTCCGGTAATATCATCCAGCCAGGCACCGGAACCGATGATCCAGTCCAGCCCCGGAATCAGGCGGACATAGGAAATCTTGAGCGAAGCCTCTTTTTCACCGGGCTTTGCCCAGTAGTAGGAAACAACCCCTTCTCCATCCGCACGGCACACCCGCACCATTTCGCGGAACATGTTGGAGCCCTTTGCATCGCGGTAATCACTCAGATCTGCCCCGTTCATGGAGGCATCGACCGGATGCATTATCATTCTGGGGGTCGTATCGTTTATCCAGAGATAGTTGTCTCCTTCAAAACGAATGGAGCGGACAAGTTCCACTATCTCCTGCTTCAGTTGCTCTGCCGGCAGATTCGCCCTGCTTTTACGCAGCGCCATGATCTGGCTGTATGCAGCGTCCACAACCCGCTTCAGGTCATCCTTCTTGACCTCTTTGAGCTGTTCCAGATCCTTGGAACGCTGCACATACGACTCAATGGCCCCCGATGCCATG
>JBKEAK010000222.1:0-22422 GCA_047972125.1 Halodesulfovibrio sp. | reverse complement strand
TCAGGTGGTCGAGCAGATTCCTGCCCATCTCTGCCAGCGGCAGATACCCGTGCCGCATCTGCTGCAGGCTCTGTTCCTTCACGTCCGCAAGCACGTCGGCAAGCACGGAATCTTCACACCAGTGCACCCGCAAGGGCAGCGTCTGGATGAACAGGCCCACGGCACGATCTATTCCCGGCACTTCCGCCGGACGACCGGATGTGACCAGACCGAACACCACGTCGCGGCGGTACCCGTTTTCCACGCCGAGCAGCAGCGCCCACACGCTCTGCACCAGCACGGGCAGAGTTATGGATGCAGCGGCGGCGGCCTCCTGCAAGGCGGCGGTGAGGGAAGCATCAAGGTCCCGTTCCAAAGTTTCAGGCTCGCCTGCATCCTGTGCGGAATAGCCCTCCGCAATCCCTGTAAGGGGGACAAATCCATCAAGAAGAGAAGACCAATAGGCCCGTGCGGCCTCTTCATCAAACAGGGTACGCCAGCGGCCATATTCGGCCAGCGGAACCGCAGGGGGCAACACTTCAGCCGAACGTCCGGCCGAATGTCCGATCGGACGTCCGGCCAAACGAGCATGCTCGCTCAGCAGCTCATGCATGAGAATGCCCATGCACCAGCCGTCCATGAGCAGATGGTGGAAGCACCAGCTCACCACAACACGGTCCGCATCAAGCCGGAACAGCTGCGACCTGAACAGGGGGCCTGCGGCAAGGTCAAAACCCCGTTCCCGCTGTTCCAGCAACAGGCGGTCCATGGTTTCTGCGGCCATGGGCGCGGGCAGATGCGAAAGGTCGTGATACTCCGCGCCCACACGGCCGCGACGCATCACCACACGGTAAAATTCGCCTGCATGGGGCATGGGGTAGAGGGAACGCAGACTTTCGTGACGCTCCACCACCTTGTTCCATGCCGAAAGGAGCAAAAAGTCCTGCACGTCTCCCCGAAGATGGAAGCTCACCTGCTGCGTGTAGCTGCCCTGATCGGGCGTCAGCGCCTGATACAGCATGGGCTCGTGGCAGACATCCGGCTGGCGGATGGCCTCTATCTCTTCAGGCGTGCAACGGCACAGCTCGCCTATCCTCGCCTGCACCTCGGCAGACACGGGCGGGCTGTATGCCGGAAGCGATGCCAGAGCCTCGGTCATCCTGCCCATAAGGCCATCTACCCACTCCTGCGAGAGGTCGCAGGGACTGAAATAGGCGCCCACATGCAAGGTGCCTGCCTCGTCAAAATACGCGCTCAGTTCCAGCGGGCTGTCCGGTACAAAATCCGGGTGCAGCAGTTCGGATATGGCTCCGGGCACGGCCAGAGACAGCTGCGAGGTTGCCTTGCTGCCCGTGCCGGAGGCAACTACACCCAGATAGTTGAGGCAGATGCGGGATTCCACCGCAAACCGTGCGGGATCTTGCAGACGCAGATAGCCGTAGGCGTTGCTGTTGCGGGCGGTAAAGTGCTCCTTTATCCACGGCTGCACGATCTTGCGCGCATCATGGACACTGGCGGAAGGCACAAGCGGCATCGGGCAGAGCGCCGTGAACCAGCCAAGGCTCAGGGATGCGTCAAACCCCGGCAGCAGAGCGTCGCGCCCGTGACTTTCCAGCGCGACAAACACCGGCCGTGTCTGTGTCTGAGTCTGCGCCTGTCCCTGTCCATGCAGGGCGCAGGACAATGCTGCCAGAATATCCGAAAGCGGCGATGGCGAGTAGTCGGACCGGAAGCCGGAAAGCGATCTTGTGAGATAGATACGGTTGCGGGCTCCGCGACCTTGGGAGGTTCGACCATCATCTATGCTGCCGGCATCGGAACCACTCAGCAGACCGGCAAGGGTGCCTTGCGGCGTATCGCACACGGATTCCCAGAAAAGGCGCTCTTCTTCAGAAGGGAAGACGCCCTCCGCGACCAGCCGGTCCATCTCCACGGCTCTGGTGGCCATGCCGAAGCGCTCTCCTGCCCTTTCCCCGCCCTGACAATGGGCGAGCAGGTCCCTGCGGAGAATATCGAGAGAGATGACATCTAGCACCAGATGGTGCCCTGCCAGCAAAAGGAGCCGCTCGCCCTCCTGTTCCGCCAGCGCAGCCCCGAAGGTTCTGCCCGCCTCAGGATCAAGCCCTGCAAAAACAGCACGGGCCATGGCCCTGAACAGGCTCAGGCGGTCCGCCGCCGGAGCAAACCCTTCATGCAGGCTTATGGCTTGCGGAACAGGCAGCAGGTGCGCCCCGTCCGGCGAAAAGGCAAGCCGCAGCGACTCGAACCGCTCAGGGAGCGAGGCCAGCCACGCTTCGATACCCTCGCGGGTAACTCCGGCCTCAAGCGCCAGAGGCAGTGCCATGAAATAGTGCTTCCAATGCTCGGGATGCCCGTGCACGAGCGCATGCTGAATGGGAAGGAGCGGAATCCGGCTGCCTGCCTCGGGCACCCGGTATGTGGCCGTGTCCGGTGAATTTGCGTCTGCCCCATCTGGCTGGCCAGATTCACCGCCGCGCTCCAGCAGCGCGCAGAGGTCTCCGAACTTCGGCGTGCGCAGAAAATCCGCTGCCACAAGGCCCGTTATGCCCTGACGGAGCAGGCTACCGGTAATCTGAATGGCCTTGATGGAGTCTCCGCCGTAGCGGAAGAAGTCGCTCTGCGCCTCGGGTACGGAATGGAGCACCTCCTGCCATACCCCGGCCAGCGCTTCCACGGGCGAAAGGGGCGCACCGGCATTGTCGGTACCTGCCAAATGGTCTGCCGGATTCTCTGCCAGACACTCTTTCATCGCCTCAAGCAACTGCCGCAGCAGGGAGTCTCCATCCGGAATGCTCCCCATATCGTGCTCAAGAAACACTCCGGCATGCACCCCGGTCCGCAGGACGAAGCTGGCGGAAAATTTGCTGGCGCGGAGTCTGGGCTCCTTCTGCCGCAGGCTGAGGCCGGGTTCCACTCTGTCTTCCAGATGCACCTGCGTGACCAGCACCTCGGGCACCGGCGTAATGGGGCAATAGCGGCTGTGCGCCACGCCATCCCTGAGCTGAGCCGCTACTTCACGAACTGCTGCCCCGGTATCCGTGCCCCCGTCCGCCCTGACAGCCCTGCCGGCCCGGATCAGCAACGGCACCGTGTTCACAAAGAACCCGGAGGTACGAAACTCTTCCTGTGTTTCCCGCAACCCCACGGGAATGCCCACCCGCAGAGAATCTACTCCGTAGCGGGAGCAGAGAAAACGCGCCACCAGTGTGGTGAACACCGCCAGCACGCCGGTACCGGTTCTTCTGGCAAGTCCCTCCAGCCCATCCATAAGGGCCGCAGGCACGGGCAAGCCGACCATGGCGCCGGAGCGGTTCCGCACAAAGGGAAGTGCGGCAGTCTCGCCGGACACCTCTTCCCAGTAGGTCTTGTCGGCCTTGTGCGCATCCGACCGGCGGTACTCTTCTTCCCTGCGGCAGAACGCGACCTGTGTAGACAGCTGCCCCTTCGCGGGCGTTTCGCCATGCAGAATCCGCAGGGCATTGGCCTGCAGCAGTTCCAGGCTCTCTCCGTCCCCGACGATATGGTGCATGAGCACCAGCAGCAGAAAGGTATTGCCGGGCAGCTTCGCCGCTTCCAGACGCACAGGCAGTTCCGCACGCAGGTCAAAGGCAATGTGGATGCACCCGTCAAAATGGCGCATGGCGGATTCCGCATCGGAAAAATCCGTCATGTGCAGGGGAACAGACCTGCCGCTGCGGACAAACCGGGGACGGTCAACATCTCCGGTAATGGTGCAGCAGAGCAGCTCCTGCTCGTTCACGGCCTGCCGGAACGCCGATAAAAATGCCGCCGCCTGTTCTCCTCGAACCTCAAGAATGAGGGGCATGTTGTAATCAATGGAACCATAGTTGGCCTGCTGGTAGGCCCAGACACGAAACTGGGTGCTGCTGAGCGCCGCTTCATCGGTCCCGCCCGAGGGCCCCTGCGGCACAGCCTCACGCACCATGGCCTGCAGGGCGTACAGGGTGTCACAGGTAACAAACTGCCGGAAGGCAATATCCACAGTAAAGGTGGTGCGGATGGCATGCAGCAGTCCCATGGCCGTAAGGCTGTTGCCCCCCTGATCGAAAAAGCTCACCTCCGGACGGCAGGCAACGCCCAGCGCCTGATCGCACAGGGCGCGCAGTTGCGGGTCCAGTTCCTGCTGCGCGGAATCGGCACGGGAAACCTTGAGCTGTTTTTTCAGTGCGTTACGGTCCACTTTGCCTGTCGGCGTCATGGGCATGGCCGATACTTCATGCCAGAAAGAAGGAATCATGTAGGCGGGCAGGTTCTCACGGCACCACGCAACCACCGTCTCTGCGGTGCTTCCCGCCTGCAGTACCAGAAATGCGGCCAGTGCGGGCTGATCAGAGGCATCGCGCACAACCAGAACCGCGGCCTGACTCACTCCGGCGCAGCGTTCCAGCAAAAATGCCGCCTCGCCAAGCTCCACCCTGTTGCCTCTGATCTTCACCTGATCATCTGCGCGGCCCACCAGCACTATCTCGCCCTGCGCAGACCAGAGCGCAAGGTCGCCCGTGGCATAGGCACGCGGTTCGCCAAGCTCCGGCAAGGGACGGAAGCGCGCTCCGGTAAGCTCGTCATTGCCGTTATAGCCAAGGGCAACGCCCGCACCGCCTATCCAGAGTTCTCCCACCATGCCCGCAGGCAGCGCACGACCTTCGGCATCAAGAACGTATGCCGTTCCGTTGGGAATGGGACGGCCGGACGTAATGGGCAGAGGCTCATCAGGTGCAACCCGCTTCATGGAAGCGCAGACGCATGTTTCCGTGGGGCCGTAGGCATTGAAATAGTCCAGCGTGGCTGCATGGTGCAGCGCGTCCGCCGCAACGGGCGGTTCCCCGGCGGTGATGAGCACCCGCAGACCGGGAAAGAACTCCCTGTCAAAAAGATGCAGGTATGACGGAGGAAAGGTGACAACGCTGATTCTGTTATCCGCCATGTACTGCCGCAGCCCCCACGGCTCGTTGCGGCTGGCATCGCTGACCGGATACAGGCAGGCCCCCGCATGCAGGGCCATGAACATTTCTGAAAGCGAGGCATCGAAAATGGGCGGGGCAAACTGCAGCACATGGTCCGCATCCGTTATGCCGAAGGTTTCCATCTGCCCCTGAATCATGTTCACGAATCCGGCGTGGGGGGCGACAACTCCCTTGGGCCGACCGGTAGAGCCGGATGTGTAGATGAGATAGGCAGGGCTTTCAGGCGATATGGCCGGAGCCTGCCATGTCATTTCTGCCGCACTGCCCGCCTGCGGCACAGTCCTGTAGGACAAGTCGGCGGGGTCCACGGTGCACACGGCCCCGGCATCTGCCAGAATGTAGGAAAGACGGTCTTCCGATGCCTTGGGGTCCACCGGCAGATACACGGCCCCGCAACGCAGTATACCCAGCACGATTTCCGGCAGGTTGATACACCGCCCGGCCATGACGGCAACCACATCCCCCGGCCTGACGCCCTTCTCAGCCAGCCACGCAGCGCACATGCGGGAATGCTCCCGCACCTCCGCATAGGTCAGCACGGAGCCCTGTTCATCACGCACGGCAGGGTACCGCGCAAAACGACCGGCAACGGCATCAAAAAGATCGTGCATGGTCGCAACGGCATAGTCACGCCGCTCGCCCCGCTGCCACACGGCCAGCTCCCTCACCTCTTCTTCCAGCAGGTAGGTAAGCTGCGCCACATCCGCTCCGGCGGCCAGCTGCTCTGTCAGCAGCTCAAGCCTGCGCACATAGCGCTCCACATCCTGCCTGCTGAAATGGTTGCGGCAACTGCGCACGGTTATGGAAAAACGGCCGGTCTCCGCCTCGCGCATGATCATGCCGCCGAAGAGAGTGGGCTCTTTTTCACTATGCCACTGAAAGGCTTCCAGTATGGGAAACGAGGGGCTGCCCTTGGGCGTGCCGGGCAGAAAGTTGGTAAAGGTATCCGCCACGAACGAAAGATTCTTGTGGGGGAGTTCCCGCATTGCCAGCTGATACGGCGTAAGAATATGCCGGTAAAACTGGCCGTTCTGGGCAACGATGTCTGCGCACAGGTCCGCGAAGGTTTCGTGCTTGCGCAGGTCTGCCAGAACGGGGGGCATGGCAATCTGCGAGCCCTGCCTTCTGGCCGGCACCTTGCGCTCGCCATATGCAACGGGCGTCTGGATGACTATCTCCTTCTCCCCGGTCATGAAGGAAACCACAAGGGCATGCAACGCGGTAAAATAGACGTTGGGTGTCAGGCTGTTATCGGTAAGGTAACGCTCGATGCGTGACGAAGTTTCGTCACTGAAGGGATATTTGTCGAAACGGGTATTCCCGAGCATGTCGGGGCAACCCGGACGGGCCCTGAAAATGCGTTTTTCCGGCAGCCTTTCCAGATGCGCCCGCCAGTACGCCATGTCTTTTTCGAACCGGGACGATTCGCGATGCGCGCAGTCTTTGCGGTACACCTCGTCAAAGGCGCAGTGGGCACCGAAATCCGGCTCCTGCCCCTCAGCCAGCGCATGATAGATATCTGCAAGAAAGGCCGCATGAAAAAAAGAACCCAAACCGTCCATGACGATGTGGGAACTTTTAAAAGCCAGTGTGCTCTCGTTTTCACCGGTATAAATGAGCGCGTAGCGGATGAGGCAGTCGCTATCCACCGGCTCTTCAAAAAAAACAGTGAGGTATTCGTGCACCGCACGTTCCGGGTCTGCCTGTTCCCTGAAATCGAGAAACCGCACATCCGGCTCAGCTCCCGTGCCCTCGGCAAAATACGGCTCAGCCCCCTGCCTGATTATGGTGGCATTGAGCAGGGGCGTATGCTGCAGAGCAAAGCGCACGGCACCGCGCAGAAGCTCGGGAGAAGCAAGGCAATCCAGCCTGAAACGGGTGAGATTCACTACTTCCGAGTAACCGGAAAGCGATGCCTGACAAGACAACCACAGTTCCTTCTGCCCGCTGGTAAAAGGAATCAATACCGGTGACTCATCATCCAACTCAATGTCTTTCATGGATAACCTCGCTATTCTGCAAGGATTATCCCACTCACAAAAGCTTCGCAAGTTCAACCTACATTATAAGGCATGCATTTCCATTTTCACGGTGCATTCATCCATATCCATAATAAGACACGCAATTGTTTGTAAGGAAACAAGCCGGTGCAACCGCCGCCATTATATATAACGGCGTGCTCCATCCTCCATCGCTGGTGCGGCAAAATGCGACTACGGCGGATGCAGTAATACTCTCAATCCGGCAAAAGTGCCGCGAAATAGCGCCCTGCACCCACCATAGCCCCGCAACCCGCACATTTTTACAGTTATTAAGAAAGCCAAAGCTCTGATTTGTGCTTTAAAATACACTCGTTTTTCTTGAAAAACCCTTTGCAACAGCGGCTTGTTCCTATAATTGTACCGTGTTTAGCTTTTCAACATGAGACGCCTGAATGACACACGGGGCAGCAATCCGGACAAAGGGAGCCCGCCAGAATGAACGGGGAAACAGACTGGACTCGCATGGACTGGACTCGCATGGACTGGACAAAGATGAATTGGAGAGAAGAACTCTCCAACAACGTGACCACAATTGACCAGCTCAAGGCGCATGCCGTCTTCAGTGCGGAAGACGAAGAAGAGCTCAGAAAGGTCGTTGAGGTTCATCCCATCAATATTCCGAGGTACTACCTTGGTCTCATCAACAGGGACGACCCGCAGGACCCCATTCGCCGGATGTGTTTTCCCAGCACGGAAGAGCTTGTGGTAGCCGGTTCCATGGGCGCAACCACGACCGACCCCTACGGTGACGACAAGCACGACAAGGGCAACGGCGTGCTGCACAAATACGACTACACGGCCCTTGTGGTGGCAACGGAATTCTGCGCCATGTACTGCCGCCACTGCTTCCGCAGAAGGATAGTGGGCCGCCGCAGCGATCAGGTGCTGAAAGATTTTTCCGGCGCGCTGCAGTACATTGCCGAGCACCCCGAAATAACCAATGTCATCCTTTCCGGCGGCGACCCGCTGATGCTGCCGACCCCGGTGCTCAGGCGCATGCTCATGTCGCTGGCGGAAATCGAGCATCTGGATTTCGTGCGCATAGGCTCACGCGTTCCCGTCACCTTTCCCGTCCGCCTTTTCGAGAACGAGCTCATCGAGCTGCTGCAGGAATTCAATGAGCGCAAGCCCTTGTATGTGGCCACCCACTTCAACCACGTCCGCGAAATAACCCCCACTTCTGCCGGGGCCATACGCCGCATACGCCAGTGCGGGGCCACCATAAACAATCAGGCCGTGCTGCTGCGGGGCGTAAACGATACCGCACCCGATCTTGTGGACCTTATGAACGGCCTGCTCGGCATAGGGGTTAATCCCTATTATCTTTACCAATGCATGCCGGTTTCGCGCGTGCGGCACCATTTTCAGATTCCCCTGAAGCAGGGCATAGAAATCGTGGACAGGGCCAGGGCCGACCTCAACGGCTACGGCACTCGCTTCAAGTACATCATAGGGCACGACGTGGGTAAGCTTGAAATCTGCGGCATGATAGACGGCAAAATCGTGCTCAAACAGATACACGCCCGCTCGGGGCATGACGAACAGGCATCGCGCCTGATCATGCAGGAACTGGATGACGAAGCGGGCTGGGTAACCCTGTAGCATAAGGGCGGCATTCCCCTTCAGGTAAACGGCCCGTAACCGGGCAGGCACACGGAAAGAGCATGGCACCAGAAACCACCGCAACGCTGTTCTGCATTCCCCACGCCGGGGGCAGTGCGGCCCATTACACGCAGCTCCGGTCCTTTCTTCCGGACACCCTGCGCCTGCGCCCGCTGGAACTTCCCGGCCGGGGCCGCCGTCATAATGAGCCCCTGCACACCAGCATGAACACCCTGTGTAGCGACCTGCTCAATGCCATGCGGCCTGAGGCAGAATCCGGCCCCTATGCCATATTCGGACACAGCATGGGTGGCCTGCTCGCCTTTCTCTGCGCCCTGCGCGCCGGAGAGCGGAACATGCCCCTGCCCCGTCGGCTGTTTCTCTCTGCCACGGCCACGCCGGAAAGCCCCCGGTTCATGCCCGACCTCACAGGGCTGCCGTGCTCCCTGCCATCGTTTGAAGAACTCACGCCCGAACAACTCTGGGACCATGTGGTCGGCATGGGCGGCATACCGCAGTGCGTTGCCTCTTCCGACGAGTTCCGCAGCTACCTCATGCCTGTTCTGCATGCAGATTTTACCGCCGTTACCTCATGGAAACCGCAGGGAACCATCAGCCCCGTGCCCGTGCCCATCACCGTATTTCTGGGCGAAGAGGATTTTCTCACCAAGGAAAAGGCTGCCGAATGGCAGACCCTGACGACGGACGACTTCTCCCTGCACACCTTTCCGGGCAACCATTTTTACCTGCAGGAAAACTGGGCCGGTCTTGCGGACTGCATGACGCGGCAACTGGGGCTGAGGTAGCCCGGTGGCCCTGCCGGATTCGCTCGCCCGCCTTCACATTCCCCCTGCCGGAAGCAATGTAATTCTCTGTGCAGGTCTGCGATTGGAAGGCGATGCGCAGGACTGGATTACCGCCTGCACCCCCCTTGTGGCGGAGGAAGAAAAGGAAAGGGCCACACGGTTTGTCCATGCGGCAGACGCCGCGCGGCACATGGTGGGCAGGGCGCTCGCAAGGCGCTGCCTTGCAGCCGCATTAGGCCACCCCGTGCACGGCAACTTTGCCGTCACCCAATGGGGCAAGCCGGTACTGGCGGGCACGGACATGGACTTTTCCATCTCGCACTCAGGCGACATGGTTTGGGCAGCCCTGTGCCGTGGCAGCCATGTGGGTATAGACGTGGAGGAAATCCGCCCTGTGCCGGAGCTGGAGGTGCTCACCGCTGCGCTGCACCCGCACGAACGGGCAGATGTTTTTGCGGCTGCGGAAACCGAACGCCTGCGCACCTTTTACCGCTGCTGGACCCGCAAGGAGGCCGTGCTCAAGGCCGCAGGCACAGGCCTTAATGCGACCATGGACAGCTTTGAGGTATGCACGGACAACCGGACGGATGCATGGGTCATTTCCACGCCTCTGCTTCTGCCGGAAACGTCCGTACCGGCGTTAGGCCAAACGTTAGGCCAAACAGGTGGACTGACAGGTACGGTCGCCCCGCACAGCTGGACCGCATGCGATATCAATACGGATGCGCACTACCACTGCAGTGTGGCCGCATGCGCACCGCAGCTTGAAGTCAGCGTTTTTCGCCTGCCGGATGCAGGCAGCGCAGCAATACAGGCATGAGCCGGGACACGATGTACAGCATGAGGCGCAAAACGCAGAGCACACCGGGTACCATTGTTGTTTAGGGACTTCTGCGATACCCCGTGCAGCCCCTGCTTACAAAAATTGCCGCCTTGGGAGTTATAAAGGCCCCAAGTTCATGTAGACTATAACACTTTTCGTCTGATACATTTTCGAACACACTATAATTGGGTGTATTATAACTGCACTACGGACCGGCTGATCAATGAAGAACAGTCTTACCAGCGCTCTCCGGCATATTGCCGTCTTTACCGCGTTCTGCCTTTTTGTGGCAGGCACTGCGGTGCCGGTTGCATGCGCCGGTACACCCGCCGCACCTCAGGTTTCCACGCCTGAAAAAAGTAGTGCGCCCGCCTCTGTGTCAGCCATGCACGCGACCACGCCAGCAGCCGGTGCGGTTACCCCCCTCAAGACTGTCGCCTATTTCGAAGCCGGACCCTACTGGGAATTTTCGCTCATAGACAAGCAGATACGCGCATCGCTTGAGCAGCGTGGCCTGCTGCAGCACCTGCAGTTTCCGCCGTCCCTGCACATAAGCCCCGGCTGGGACGCATCCGTCGCTGACTACCGGCGCGAAGCCGCCAAGCTGATGTCCAATTCGACCGTGGACATGATTCTGGCCATGGGAACCGCAGCAACCAAGGCCCTGCTTGCAGAGAACAACGGCAGAACCCCCATCATGTCCATTGACGTGGCCGACCCTGTCGGCGCGGGCATAGTGGATGCGCGCACGGGCAAAACCGCTCCCAACCTCACCATCCAGTACCAGCGCGACAAATGGTACAAGGTATTTGCCCTGTTCCACGAGGCACTGCCTTTTTCCCGGCTGGGCATCATGTATCACAACAGTCCCGAGGGGCTTTCCTATTCCAACGTGAACGAGGCCCGCGAGGTTGCCCGCGAACGCGGCTTCACCCTTGTGGAATACCCTTATCTGGACAAGGCCGAGAGCATGAACACCTGCACCAAGGGGGTTAACGCCCTTCTGGATCAGGGTGTGGACGCCTTCTACATCTCTGCCCTCAACTGCTTCGACTGGACACAGGGCAACCCGCAGCCCATGTTCGATACCCTGAACAACCGCAAGGTCAGAACCTTTGCCCGCGACGGCAGCATCCATGTGCGGCGCGGTGCTCTTATGGGACTTTCCACCCTGAACTACCTTCCGCTGGGCAGATTCTACGCCGACCGCATAGGGCAACGGCTGAACCTGCTCCCGCCCACGGCAGTTCTGGAAAAGGAATCATATACGCCCAAGATAACTTTGAACATTGTTACCGCCAGCAATCTCGGCATCGACCTGCCCCTTCTCCTGCTCATTTCCGCCGATGAAATTTTCGACTCCACGCTCGCGGGCGTTCATAATGCGACTATGGCCCAGTAGTTTCCTTGAAAACCTGCAAAGACCAATATGAGGCTATGACAATGGCTAAAAAGCATGAAGACGTTGAAGAACAGGCCGCGACTCTGGAAGCGGAAGCTGTTGAAAACGCTGAAGCAGCACCCTGCTGCTGCCCTGCCGAAGACGCAGTGGACGCCATAATCCGCAAGCGCGTGTATGCCGCTATCGGCGTGGGTTTTGTGCCTGTTCCGCTTGTGGACTTCGCCGCGCTCACGGCTGTGCAGCTGGAGATGATCCATGCCCTTTCCAAGGCGCACGGCGTTGAATTCAAGAAGGAACGCGTAAAGTCCATCATCTCCGCCCTGTGCGGCGGTGTGCTTACCACGGCCAGCGTGCCGCTGGCTGCATCCCTGTTCAAGAGCATTCCCATCATCGGCTTTACCGCCGGTGCCGCCACCATCAGCATCATGGGCGGCTCCAGCACCTATGCCCTTGGCTGGGTCTTTGACCGCCACTTCAGAAAGGGCGGCACCCTTGGCAACTTTGATGTGAACGAGGCAAAGGCCTACTTCAAGACCAAGATGGAAGAAGGCAAGGGCATGGTCTCCAAGATGAAGCAGAAGATCAAAAAGTCCCCCGCCGATGCCGAGGAACCCAAAGCGGAAGAACAGGCGGCCACGCCTGCATAGCGCATTCCGGTCAGGTTTTCAGGAAGATCACCGGAAGGGGTAATGGGCTCCTTCCGGTGCTTTCCGGCGTACTGGCCGGGGTGTATGCGGACGGACGTGGTCGTCTGGGAAGGCCCATAGGTTCCAGAGGACACCAGAGGACACCTGGGGCACCTGCGGATACATGTTGCGATATTTTTCCGCTGCCTGAAAAAGGCACCGGCCTCTGCCGCCCACCGTGGAAGCTGCACTGCTGCGGGCTGCAACCAGAGCCGCCATTTGTGTAAATACGAAATCCGGGACGCTCATACTCCATGCTGCAACTGAACAACTCGCTGTTTTTCAAACTCCTCCGCACGCAGGCGGGCGCAGAAGGGCCCAAGCTTGTTGCGGCATGTCTGGCCTCCGGCGTCATGCAGGGGCTTGCCGTGTTCACCGTCCTGCAAGGACTAGAGCAGCTCTCGGACGAAGGCATTCAGTTCCACACATTTCTCGCCTTTCTCATCTGCCTCGGCTCGTTCTATTTCCTGTTCCGCTACATAACGGGCCGCTCTGCGCAGATTGCCCTGCGGGGCATAATGGAATGGCGCATGCGCATTGCCACAAAGCTGCGCAGCATCTCTCTGCTGGAATACGAAAAGCTGGACAGAAACCGCGTTCAGACCGCCCTGCTCGACGGGCGCGAGATGGTTGTGGAAGCCGCACGCATGGTCATGGCCACCGCAGCCAACGTTGTCATGATCTTCGTGGCGTGTGCCAAGATGCTCACCGTATCCGTGCCGGGCACCATAGGCGTGTTCCTGTTCATGGGGGTGGGCCTGTGGGTCTTTTTGCGCATTGTAAACAGCGTGCACGCCCACATGGGCCCCGCCATGCAAGCCGACCAGAATTTCAGCGCAAGCCTGCGAGACCTGCAAAAGGGCCTGCAGCAGCTTAAACTGCACAAGCCCAAGACCACCGACCTGTTCGGCAATCAGATCATTCCCGGATTGAATGCCGCCTCAGACGCCAGAGAAATGGTGGAAGGCAAGCATGCCCTCGGCATCTCCTTTTTCGCCATGTTCAACCTGCTGATTCTGGGCCTCATCCTGTTCCTCATGCCGGGGCTGCTTGACCTTGCTCCGGAAGATACCTCCACACTGCTGGTGCTGTGCATGTTCAGCCTTACCCCGCTGATCAGCCTTGTCAGCTTTGTACCCATGATGTCCAAGGTGGAGTTCAACCTGAAGGAACTGGCCGACGTGGAAGCACGGCTCGATGCCGTTTCCGAAGCCTTTGAAGAGCAGGGCGTGGAGACACGCTGGCAGCATCCGGACCCGGCTGTTCCGCAATTTTCCAGCCTGCAGCTGCGCGACATCCGCTTTGAGTATCACGACCGCAACGGCATGCGCCTTTTCGGGATTAATGTGGATGAGTTCACCCTCAGTAAAGGAGAGCTTGTCTTCATAGGTGGCGGCAACGGCTCGGGCAAATCGACCTTCATGAAGGTGCTGGCCGGACTGTATACCCCGCAGGCGGGAGAAATCATCCTGAACGACACGCGGATAGCCGACATAAACATGGAAGCCTACCGCAACCTGTTCACCGTGGTTCCCACGGATTATCACCTGTTCTCGCGCCCTCTCGGTCTGCATGTCACGCCGGAGCGCCTGCAGGACGTGCTTGCCACCATGCGCATTCAGACCAAGGTGCACCTGACGGAAGACGGCAAATTTTCGACGCTGGACCTCTCTGCAGGTCAGCGCAAGCGCCTTGCCCTTGCCTGCGCCCTGCTGGAAGAGCGCGACGTGTACCTCTTTGACGAGGTTGCGGCAGATTTCGACCCCGTGTTCCGGCGCTTCTTCTACGAGGAGTTGCTGCCCGACATCACCAGACGGGGCGGCACGGTGCTGGCCATTTCGCACGACGACCGCTTCTTCCACATTGCGGACAGGGTGCTGACCATGCAGGACGGCTTCTTCCGCAACGGCGAACAGGCTGCAGCCGAAAACAACGAAGAGGGGGCCCGATGAGCACCCCGGCCATACGCATCATGTTCCCCGACCGAGCTGCGCGACCCGCCCGCACTGCCAACCGGCAAATCTGGCCCGCCAGCCCGGTTATCCACGCCACTTTGGCGGCACGGGCTGCACGCATATGCCTGTACGCCCTGCTTCTGTGCATGTGCCTTGCGCTGGCAGACACAACCACTGCCACGGCACAGGACCTGACGGACAAAACCAACATCAATCTCGTGCGGGAACGCTACAGAAAGGTCAGCCAGACCCTGCCCTCAGTCGTGAACGCCAAAGAGAATGAAGAAGCAATCCGTGAAAGGCTCAACTGCTATGAGGGATACCATGAGTATTCCCAGCGGATTAAGATATGCAACAACGCCTATATCAAGAAGATCGTCCGGGTGGCACGCCAATCCGTTCATTCCCGCCCCAGCCTCGGCGAATTTGTCCTTAATGTCGGCATCTGCCCCGTGCTCTACAACCTCTGCATGGGACAGACCGAAAATGACCGCGAAGAATGCATCCTTTTCGAGCGCCAGTGCATAGACTACACGCTGGACGTATACTGGCGGGGAGCTGCCCAGTACACACAACAAACTTACCGGTTGGATCAATGAAACAACTCTACACGAAATTCCGCCTCCTGCTGCGCCGGAACCGCGTACGGCTTGTGTGCACGGGCATTGTCCTGACGCTTATTCTCGCATTTCTGTGGCCGAGCATCGTGATCACGGTGCGGCCCGGTGAGCTTGGCGTGCTCTATTCTCGCTTCTTCGGCGGCACCCAGCTGGACAGAACCTACAATGAAGGCCTGCATATCATCCAGCCGTGGGACCTTCTCTACATCTACGATGTCCGCATTCAGGAAGAAACACAGAACATAGACGTGCTCACCGTGGATGGCCTCACCATCAACGTGCAGGTTTCGCTGCGTTTCCAGATCATCCGCGACAGGCTGCCCAAGCTGCATCAGGATATCGGGCCCAATTACCGCAACAAGATCATCATTCCCATCATGAACTCCGCCGTGCGCCAGACCATAGGCAGCTACAGGCCGGATGACCTGTATTCCACGGCCCGCCAGGAACTGCAGGATCAGATGCTCGTTGACGCGGTTGAGGAAATGGGACGCATTCCCATTCTCATCCACGGGTTTGTGGTAAAGAGCATTACCCTGCCCGAGGTGCTGCGCAAGGCCATAGAAGACAAGCTGGTCGCGGAACAGAACTACCTGCGCTACAATTACCTGCTGCTCGAAGCAAAGCAGGAAGCAAAACGCAAAGCCATAGAGGGCGAAGGCATCCAGATTTATCAGAACCTCGTGAACAGGAACATGACCCCGAACTTCCTGCGTTACGAAGGCATAAAAGCCACCAAGGAACTTGCAGCCTCGCCTAACGCCAAGGTTGTGGTTGTGGGCGGCAAGGACGGCCTGCCCCTCATTCTGAACGCAGACTCGCAGCCCGCCCCGGCGCCAGCACCTGCAGACACTGAGCAGGCTCCCAAGGCCGCCGCGCCGGAAGCCCCCGAACAGCAGACCCCAGCGGCAATGCAGCCCGATGTGCCGGCAAAGCCCGCCCCTGCTGCAAGAACACAGAACGGTACGATGCCGGAACAGGGCAAACAACAGAACACTGGCTGGCTGAACCCTGACGAAAGCGTCTTGCAGTTCATAGAACGGCTGGACAAGACCCTGCTGAATCCCAACGCGGCGAAAACGCCAAAACAATAAGGGAGGCACCCATGCAAATTCTGCTCATTCTATTATGCTTGAGTACGCTTGTCGGAGTGCTTGGCATTCACACCCGCTTCGGCTTCTGGGGCAACTTTTTCGCAAGCATGCTGCTCACCCCTCTGGTGGGGCTGCTGCTCGTTGTCGCGGCATCCGGCAAACGCCCGAAAACCGAGTAACCATGCGGCCCGCGTAGGCCATGTAATTTGATAAGAGCTCACACCCCCGTGAGCAAGGACAGGTTCCCATGCATGTCGCAGCACAGGCTCCCCAGCCGGAGGCTATCTTGTTTTCCCGGCCCATTGCAGCCAGTGCCTTGCCGCAGACCTGCCCGCCTGCTCTTTCTGCAACAGGACCTGCAACTCTGCCTGCAACACTATTTGCGCCCCAATCTGCAATAATGAAACGCCTCTTCTGCCACCTTGCGCTGTTGTCTTCGCTTGTATTTCTGCTCTTTATTGCCACTGGCGCGCAGCCTGCCGCAGCACAAACCACTCCGCCCCCCGCCACCAAACGCATAGGCTACCTTGAGGCCGGTCCCTTCTGGCTGTACGAAAGAACGTGGAGCGCGTTTCAGGCAGCCATGGCCCGCAAGGGTGACATGCGCTGCGAATATCCGCAGGACGCCTTCATAAGCCCCGGATGGGCACCTGAGACCATGAAAACGCTGCCGGACAGAGCAGCGGAGTTGATGCGCCGTAACGATCTGGACCTTGTGGTGGGCATGGGCACGGCGGCGGTCAAGGCACTGCTCGCCGCAAACAACGGAAAAACGCCCATTCTGGGCATGGGCATGGCCGACCCCATTGCTGCAGGCGTAGTTGTCAGCGCGCAGGATTCCGGGGCGGACAACTTCACCTGCCGCGTTACGGTGGACCGCTGGTCATCCATGTTCCGCGTTTTCTATGACGTGGTCAGGTTCAAGAAGATGGGCATCATGTACAGCGACAGCCCTGAAGGACGTGTCTATTCGGCTGTTGACGATGCACAGGCCATTGCCACCGAACTGGGCTTTTCCCTTGTGGAATACGGCGGGCTTTCATCGTCGGAATCTGCCGAAGAATGCAGCAAAGGGCTGGAGGCTCTGCACGCGCAGGGCATGGATGCCTTCTTCATAGGTCCGCTCAACTGTTTCGATATTGAAGGCAGCAGCATGGTCCCCCTGCTCGGGCAGCTCAATGCGTGGAAGATACCCACCTTTGCGCGCGACGGCTCGGAATACGTCAAAGCGGGTGCCCTGATGGGCTTTTCCACATGGGATTTTGCCCCCACCGGGCAGTTTCTCGCCAACCTCGCGCATCCCATGCTGTCAGGAACCCGGGCAAGAACACTTTCCATGCTCGACAGGGCAGAGCCGTCCATTGCCCTCAACCTTGCCACGGCAAAGGCCATAGGATTTGACTTCCCCTTCGACGTGCTGGTCACAGCAGATGAACTGCACCAAGCCATTACCCTGCCCGAATCGAATGCCAAACAGTAGGAGAGACACCGTGTCCGGCAGTTCCATACACAGGTTGCGGGTGCACATGATGCTGCTTTCGCTGGGGGTGCTTATACTCACCCTCGGCTTCAACCTGCTGCTTTCCGTTTCCACGCTGGATTCGCTGGCTGCGGATGTCATACTTTCCGGTTATCGCAGCACGGGCGAGCACTTTGCCAGAAGTGTGGAGCGGGGCATGCGCTTTGGCAAACCGCTGGAATCCTATGCTGGCATGAGCGCGATGCTCAGGCAGGTGCAGCACGGCACCGACGGCATTACCCGCATGGAGATCGTGAATGCCAAGGGCACTGTGCTCTATGCGCAGGCTGACACGCCGGAGGGGAGTTCCCAATCCGGGGATACGCCATCCGGGCAAATTACTGGTCAGAGTTCAGGCCCGAATGCAGACGGCGATGCAAACCGGACCAGACCGGACGATCTGAAGCTCATGCAGTCCGGCCAAACATCTCCCATCGATGCCGTCATACGGCTTGCTACGGGCTACCGCATTCTCATCCCCCTGCAGTACAACGGCCTTGCGGGCTGGGTAGCCATGGAAATTTCCTCAGAGCAGGTGGACAGGGCGGCAGGCAGCTTTCTGCACTGGTCGCTGGGGCTTGCCCTTGGTGCCTGCATTGTGGTGGCGCTGATCCTCACGGGCTGGCTGGGCCTGCTCACCGGCACCAACGAGAACAGAGGCTCGTTGCACACCTCTCTGGGCAGGCTGCTGCTTGTGCTCATAGGCGGAACACAGCTGGCCTACTCCACAGGTACCCTTGTGCTCTTTGACGCCTTTGTGGAGCAGGCGGTACGCACCAAGGCGGAGATCATTGCCACCTCCATGGAACGGGATTTCGAGTATCTCATCCACAAAGGGGTGGATGTGGTCACCCTGCGGGGCAAAGACCAGCTGCTGCAACAGGTGGTTGCAGCAACCCCGGAGCTCAAAGCAGCCTATCTTGTTACTCCGGACGGAAAGACCGTTGCCTCGGCAGGCGAGTTCGCAGGCACCGATCTGGCCATTGAAAGGCCCCTTGATGCCTACTGGACAAACCGGTTCATGCAACGCCAGCACGTCTTGCTGCTCAGGCTGGTACTGGACAGAGGAGCCATGACCGAGCGGCTGTTCCGGCTTGCCATGGACCTTGGCACCTCGCTGCTTATCAGCCTTCTCTTTCTCATGGAGCTGGCCAAGCTGCTGGGGCTTGTCGTCTCACGGGCCTCAGGAACGCAGAACGCACCGCAGAGCATACACGACAGCGCCTCGCAGGCATTACGGGCTGCGGGCTTCATCTTCTTTCTCGGGTACGACATGGGCATCTCGTTCATCCCGCTGCTCGCCCGCAAGCTGTACCAGCCCTTCTGGGGGCTTTCCGAAGCAATCGTCATCGGCCTGCCCATCTCGGCAGAAATGGTCAGCGCGGGACTAGCCCTGCTTGTTTCGGGCACCTTTTCCCAGCGTCACGGCTGGCACACAACTTACCTGCTGGGGGTTGTGTCGGCGGCGGCCGGCCTGCTGTTCGGGGGCCTTGCCACCAACCTGCCCATGCTCATTGCGGCACGTGTCATTGCCGGATTCGGCTTCGGTCTGGTGCTCATGGCGTCTCAGCTGGGCACGCTCGGCAGCGCCAAAGCCGGTGCGGGGCTGGCAAGCGTGTTCGCGGGCATCTTCTCAGGCAGCATTTGCGGTTCCGCTGCGGGTGCCATGCTTGCAGAGCACATGAGCTTTGAAGCCGCACTGATTACCGGGGCCGTTGTCATTCTCTTTGCTTCACGCGCTGTGCTGTTCGGCAAAACCGCTCAAGCCCCCCAAGAAACGGCAGCTCCGGCCACAGCCGGAGAGCCTGCCAAGACAAGGTTTGCGGCAGCCTCGCCCTTTACCGGCAGCACCGGCCTGCTGAAAGACCCGCGCATGCATCTTATTCTGCTGCTGGCGGGCATTCCTGCGGCCATCTGCCTTACCGGGTTCCTGCACTACATGCTGCCCCTGCTCCTGAACGCCGAGCACGTAGATCAGGCCGACATAGGCCGCATTTTCATGCTCTACGGGCTTTGCTTCATCACGGCGGGACCGCTGATAGGCAAATGGATCGACCGCACGGCAGACAAGGCCATTTTCCTCATGCTCACGGGCCTGCTTTCGGGCGCGGCCCTTCTCCTTGGCACCGGCAAGGGCATATTCATGGCGGCAGTTGCGGTTGTGGCGCTCGGGCTCGCGCAATGCATCGCCGCACCGGCAACCATGCTGTGCGTATTGGCCCTTACATCGGCTCAGCGGCTGGGAAAGGAAAAGACGGCGTCCATCTACAGAAGCATGGAACGCATAGGTCAGGTGGCGGGACCGGTGCTTTTCGGCGTGGCCATTGTTGCCATAGGGGCACAGCAGGCCCTAACGCTTATGGGAGGCGGCATCTGCATTGCCGCGCTGGTGTTCATGGTGGCCTGGCGGCTCAGCTCTCCAAAGAACTGATCAGCCGTTCCAGTTCCGGCAGGTGTGCGTCCTGCATGCCGTCCGGCAGGAACTGCGACAGCAGCTCAAGATAGTCTTCGGGCAGAACCAGATGCCCGCCCTTGCGGGCGAACGCCTGCAGCTCTTCCTCTGTCGGATAGGAATAATACTGCCTCCCTTCACTGGTCTGGGCCGTGGCCTGCAATGCCCTTCCGGCCTCAAGCTCAGGCAGATGACGCATGAGCACCGCTATGCCCGCGAAATAGGTATGCGCAAAGTTCCACAGGACGGACCTGTCGTAGGCGATGTCATGCCAACCAATCTCGACAATCGGCCCGGTATCCAGCCCCGCATCGAGCTGGAACATTGTACAACCGGATTGCGCATCTCCCCGCTCCATGGCCCGGTAGGGGCTGCACAGGCCCTGCAAGGCAGGCAACGCGCCCGGATGCAGTCCATACGTGCCGAGAGCAGGAATTGAGAACACTTCTTCGGGGATGATGTAGTCATACCGGCAGGAAATGATAAGGTCAGGGGCCAGCTCGCGCATACGCTGCACAGATGCAGGGGAGCGGATTGCACCCCGGAGCTCCATTGGCACCCCATAGTGCGCAGCCAGTCCCGCATAGGTCTGGTACCGCGCCTGCGAGCCCTGAGGGAAGCGAGCATCCAGATAAGGGAAAATGTGGTCCAGAATCCAGTCCCGCTCGTGCAGGACAAGAGTTGCAGCCGAGCCCTCTGCCTTCTCTGCCGCCAGCACGTAGTCGGACAGCATCACGAAGACCTCGTGCCTACCTGCAAACCCTTCCAGAAGCCTGTTCAGAGCCAGACATCCCGCCAGATCCATCTTGGAGCATACAACGATTTTCAACAGCATTTCCTCGGCGCATGAAGATATAGCAAGTAGTATTCGAAAGGCTTCTGCTGCTGCGACAGAGGGAGCAACCAGCCCGAGTAGAGTTATATCTATCGGTTTCCTCCATCAACACATATTTATACATACTGGCATCTTCAATCTGCCCATAACCCCAACAGGCAAGGCGTCGCTCCCATTAGAGCTCCCTCTCCTATTCTGCCGCCACCATGTGGCAATAAGATTAAGCGCCCAGCATGCCACCTGGCTTTCTTTGTAAGATCCATACACTGGACGAGGCCTGAGGGGCACCAAATTCGGAGACATGCTGCGTGGTATGTGGGAAAGATAGCCAGCCTACAAAAAAACACCCTTAATACAAATGCTCATGCACAATAACCATAACAGACTTCTGGATATGCCTTACTGGACCTAACGCCAAAAACAAGATAGCTATAAATGAAATAATAACTTTTACTGTTGTACTTTATGCCTGTACCAGTCCGGCAATACGCACTGGAGACGACATGGAAACGAGCCGCACAATCATTTCAAGAACGCTGCGCAGACACCCTGAAATCGCAATCCTTTTTGTCATAGGGATAGTTACAACCATCGCCTACCCTTTACGCAGCTACTATATTGTTCTGCCGTATTTCAGTGAAAAGCTTCTGAACTATTCCGAAGAAGAGGCGGAAAAGACGGCACACTACTGGGCTTCAAAAGTCGTTACGATCTCGCCTGCCCAAACAATTGAAGTACATGACGACGTGAACGACCTGATGAAACAGGTCGTTGTGGACTTCGGCCTTGAAAAGGTAAAAATATTCAACGCTGACGGAAAGATACTCTACTCAACAGACCCAAACGATATCGGCATAATCAACACACACGACTACTTCGCCCTGATAGTTGCAAAAGGCAAAAATTTCTCGAAAATCGTTACAAAAAACCATCAAACTCTTGAAGGAAGGACAGTCGCCAGAGATGTGGCTGAGATATATATCCCCATCCTTGATAAGGGGAAATTTGTCGGAGCATTCGAGCTCTATTACGACCTGACGGGACGCAAAGAGGAATTGGACAACCTGCTGATCAACGAAGCTTTTATCGGGACAACCATCTCCATATCGCTACTTGTTATCATCTTGATCGTTCTCGCCCGCGCCGGAAAAGTCAGCTACTACAGAGACATGGCGGAAGAAAAAATCAGGCTGATCAACAAGAATCTGGAAAAAATGGTAGCCGAGAAGACGCATGAAATACAGGTAACGCAAGAGGTATCAATTCAATCCCTCGCCATTCTCGCTGAAAACTATGACCCGGACACTGGTGAACACCTTAAGCGCATACAGAATCTGACCCACATCATTGCATCTCGACTGAAAGAAAGCGGGCCATACGCTTCTTATCTGGCCCAGAAAGAGAACTATGTGGACGACCTTGCGCTGGCGTCCATTCTGCATGACATCGGCAAGACCTCTGTTCCGGTTGAAATACTGTCAAAGCCATCCAGGCTGACTGATGAAGAGTTTACGGCCGTAAAAGAACACACAACGGTTGCCGGAACCGTTCTCAACCTCGGCAACGAAAAGTTCATTACGGAGTTTGGCAAAGATTCCTAC
>JBKEAK010000221.1:0-25020 GCA_047972125.1 Halodesulfovibrio sp. | reverse complement strand
TCGCATTCTGCTCGCACTGGCCTGTTGTATCTGCCTTGCCGGAATAATCAGGCGCATCTCGCGGCGTCACAAAGAATCGGCATTTTCTCCTTCCGGGCACAATCACGAGACATCTTCCCCCTCCGGCCGTTCTTTCGCCACAGCACTTGCCGACATACTTCTGCTCCGCCGCACCGCCCGCACAAGCATGTACCGCTGGGTCATGCACACCCTCATCCTCACAGGTTTCACCGGTCTGCTCGTGTTCCACGCGCTGGACGACATCATCGGATATCCGTTCATCCCCGGTTACGAATCCACGCTTGATCCGTGGCAGTGGCTGCGCAATCTTTTCGGCGGCATGGCCCTTGTCGGTATCCTGCTCGCGGCTGCCCGCCGCATGGGCAACGCACGGTTGAAAACCATCTCGCGCAGGCAGGACTGGCTGCTGCTCGCCGTCATCGGCGGCATAATGCTCTCCGGCTTCCTGCTGGAAGCGACCAAGATCATCTCACCCAATGTCTTCAACCGCATGACGGAAAGCTACTTCCTCCCCGAGGACGAGGGCGATATTCCCGCACTGCAGGCATATTGGTCGGCACATAACGGGGTCATATTCACGCCTCCGGCCAGCACGGATGCCGCGCTTATCACCAAAGGCGAGGAACTCAGCGCCAACAACTGCAACTATTGCCACTCCTCCACGGCATCGGCCTTTCTTTCTCGGGCAGTGGCCACTGCCATAAGCCCCGCAGCCCCGGCCCTGAATGCCGCAAACGCTGACCAGGCCCTCTGGTATCTGCACATAGTGCTCGCTTTTGCCGCGCTTGCACTCATGCCCTACGGCAAATTTTTGCATCCTGTTTCCACCCCGGTGAACCTTGCAGTCCGTGGCGGCAGCCATAGCGCCCGCCCGCCGCTTAAAACCTCGGCAACGCGCAAGGTGGGCCTTGAAGCCTGCACCCGCTGCGGTGAGTGCAGCCTGCACTGCAGCGTTGCTCCGGCCTTTGCAGCCATCGGTAATGCCGACATACTGCCATCGGAAAAACTGGCCTCCCTGCGCGGCTATGCTACAGGCGCCCTCTCGGAACACGAAACAGATGCCTTTGCCGAGGGTAGCCGCATCTGCACAGAATGCCTGCGCTGTACGCAAATCTGTCCCTCAGGCATCAATCTGCAGGACCTGTGGCTCTCCTCCAAAAAATCTCTCAAGCACAGGGAACTTGACGGCCCCAACACTACCATCCGCCAGTGCAACGCCATGCAGTGGGCCGAGGTGCTGAGTGCGCAAGGCAAGTCCCGCTTCGAACAGAGAAAGGGCGACGGGCTGGCAGACAGGGCAGAATCTTTCTGGGGCTGCGTGCAGTGCACCACATGCACCAGCGTGTGCCCGGTTGTGGCGGTATCCAAAGCACCTGCAAAGGACCTTGACCTCACTCCGCAACAGATAATGAACCTGCTGCGCATGGGCCTCAAAGATCAGACCCTTGCCGCGCGCATGGTCTGGAGCTGCACCACCTGCTACAAGTGTCAGGAACACTGTCCGCAGAACATTCAGGTGGCTGACATTCTTTTCGAACTTCGACAGATAGCCACTGAGAGAATGAAGGAACGCAAGCTCACCGCCTGCCCCCTGCCCTCCGCAACCTCGGGAAGATTCAGCGAAGCCCCGCTGCCCCCGGAAACAAAGAAGCCGGAAGGAGGCAAGGCATGAGATACGCCTATTTCCCCGGATGCAAGATTCCGCACCACCTGCCTGAATATGGCACGTCGGTACAGGCACTCTGCTCTGCACTCGGCATAACCCTTGTTCCCATGGAATTCTCCTGCTGCGGCTGGCCCATCCGGCATGAAAATGCCGTGGCATCGGCCTATTCCGCCGTGCGCAACTTCGCCCTCGCGGAAAGGGAGGGCCTGTCCATAGTCACTCCCTGCAAATGCTGTTTCGGCAACCTGAAGCATGCACAGGCAAAGATGCAGCAAGACGCCCGCCTTGCAGCCGAAGTGGGCAACCTGCTCGGCAAGGAAGGCATGCAACTCCCCGGCAAGGTTGAAGTCCATCACCTGCTGACCGCTCTGGACAAAGACGTTGGTGCGCAGGTGCTCGGCGAGCTTGTGCGCAGTCCGCTTACCGGAGTGAAGGTGGCCTGTCATTATGGTTGCCATGCCCTTCGCCCCGGCAACGTTACGGAATTTGATGACCCGCTGGCGCCCACTGTGTTTGAACGCATTCTTTCCGCCACCGGTGCGGAGATGGTTCACTGGGACCTGCGTCTGGAATGCTGCGGCCACCCGCTGCGGGGACGCGACGATACCATATCGAATGCCCTGATGCGCAAAAAACTGGAGAACGCCCGCGATGCCGGGGCCGATATCCTTGCCACGGGCTGCACCTACTGCCAGATGCAGTTCGATCAGGAACGCCATCGGCTTCAGGAAACCGGAACAACCAAACCGGCTGCGGTGCTTTTCACCCGATTGCTCGAAGCTGCGCTGGGTCTGACTCCGCGCTCCTTCTGAACAACCTCCGCCGAAAGGCGGCATATCTCCATTGTGTCTTCCGTGTTTTTTCGGCATATAAACCGTACAATTGCATCAGACGCAGACTGCATAAGGAGGAAGGGATGGCGAAGTATATCGGCGCGGTGGATTCCGGCACCACCAGCAGCAGGTTCATCATTTTCGACCAGAGCGGCAGGATTGTCGGACTTGACCAGAAGGAACACAGGCAGATCTATCCCAAGCCCGGATGGGTGGAACATGATCCCATGGAGATCTGGAACAACACGCAGGAAGTCATCCGCGGGGCGCTCACCAAATCCGGCCTCAAAGGGTCTGACCTCAGCGCCATAGGTATTACCAACCAACGTGAAACCACGGTGGTGTGGGACCGCAACACGGGCAAGCCTTTCTACAACGCCATTGTCTGGCAATGCACGCGCACCCATGAAATATGCAAGGACCTTGCTGCCGAAGGCGGTCAGGACCGGTTCCGCGCACAGACGGGCCTGCCCATTGCCACCTATTTTTCCGGTCCCAAAATCCGCTGGATTCTGGACAATGTTCCCGAAGCACGGGCCGCAGCGGACAAGGGTGACATCATGTACGGCACCATCGATACGTGGATCATCTGGTGGCTGACCGGCGGTCCCAAAGGCGGTGCCCATGTCACTGATGTGACCAACGCAAGCCGCACCATGCTGATGGATCTGAAATCACTGCAGTGGGAAGAAAGCATTCTCAAGGCCATGGGCATTCCCTCGCAGGGCCTGCCCCGCATCGTGCCTTCCTCTGACTCCGCAACATGGGGCCCCACCAGCGAAGACGGCCCGCTCGGAGCCCGCATTCCCGTGTGCGGCGCAGTGGGCGACCAGCAGGCCGCACTTGTTGGCCAGACCTGCTTTGCTCCCGGTGAGGCAAAGAACACCTACGGCACCGGCTGCTTCCTGCTCATGCACACCGGTCACGAACCCATACAGTCCAAGCACGGCCTCATCACCACCCTTGCCTACCAGTTCAGCGGCAGAAAACCCTCATACTGCCTTGAAGGGTCCATTGCCATTGCCGGGGCTCTGGTTCAGTGGCTGCGCGACAATCTGGGTATGTTTGAATCCGCCCCGGAGGTTGAGGCACTTGCCGCCGAAGTGGATGATACCGGCGGCATGTACATAGTGCCCGCTTTTTCCGGCCTATTCGCACCCTATTGGCGACCCGATGCACGCGGTGTGATGGTGGGCCTGACCCGCTACATCAACCGCAATCACATTGCCCGTGCCGTTCTGGAAGCCACGGCCTACCAGACCAAGGACATAGTGGAGGCCATGAACAAGGATTCCGGCGTGCCTCTCAAAACCCTGAAGGTGGACGGAGGCATGGTGTCCAACGAACTGCTCATGCAGTTCCAGTCAGACATTCTGGATGTGCCTGTGGTGCGTCCCAAGGTGGCGGAAACCACCTGCCTCGGTGCAGCATATGCGGCAGGCATTGCCTGCGGCTACTGGTCAGGCCGTGAAGAACTCTACAACAACTGGGAAGAGGACAAGACATGGCGTCCGGGCATGGACCGCGGCAAACGCAGCTCCATGTATGCCGGATGGAAAAAAGCCGTGGAACGTACCCTCGACTGGGTGGAATAATTCTCAGCGCCACAAAACAAAGCGCCCCGTCATCCGACGGGGCGCTCGTTTTGTATTGAACCGGATCGAAGTTAGACGATATCGCCCAGCCCCAGCCGCTCAAGTATATACCCATGGCTGAACGGGAACATGGCGACCAGATTTTCCACTTCCCCAAGCGCAAGGTCGGGTGAGAGAATCACACTCCAGCTTCCATCAGCCTGCGCCACAGCATCCGCTTCAGGCGGCGGGCCGTCCATCAGAATATGATCGGGAGTTATTTCCCAGAACCGCAGACCTGCCTCCGCACCGGATTCACCGGCTCTTCCGTAATATGCAGTCATGACTAATACCCCCTGTCCACAACGACAGCCCATCGGCCGGATGCGACGTTCAGCACGGCTCCGCCACTGACTATGTAAGCTTCCGGGCCAACCACCTTCAGCTTCAACTTCTCCCCATCCGTTTCGGCAAGCGCCCCTCTGAATCCACTGATATAGCCAGGTGGAATCGCTTTTCCAAAGCTCCCGAGCTTCTCGATATAATGCATGACATCCGCATCAATGGATGAAAACGGCAGTGGCTGGGCATATTGAATGCCCAAGGCAAAACTCTGCCCGCAATTGACAGGCACGGCAACACGGATTCCCAACGCATAGCTATGTACGTCAGCGATGTCGCCTCCCACCTTACGAGCCCACCCCAGATATACACGGCGGATGGGGCTTCCCGTACTGTCGCACATAGTACAGGTAGCAGTGTTGTAGAAATCGCCCGTCACCACGGTAGCCAACTGCACCTCGCGGATAACGGTATGAGCCCCACCGGCATTGAGATATCCAACAATCTTCACATGCGTGCAGGAAGTGGCAATCCGGAACTCGGCCCACGAATTGACAGGAACATCAAACTGCCCTTCATCCTTGAACGTTACGCCATCCGATGAGGAGTAGATGAGAAATGAGTTGGAATAGGTGTCATTTGCCATCACTTTCAAACGGCACGGCCCCGGATTGGTCTTGCTGAGAACAAGGTAGCCTGTGTTCTTCGCGAGCAAAGCTGCTGTTGCCTCACTGCCGTCAATGGCGCTTTCGGGCGTCGTTGTATTTGCATATTCCGCAAGCGTAACAACGTCGTTCGCATATTCTGCCGCAACATCCGCGCCTGCACGGGGCGGCTTCGTCGTCGCGCCGAATCCGGCATAGCTCCCCTCAGGGGTAATATCCGCATAAATAAAGTGAATACCATCCGGGGCGGAGGAAAGGTCCACAGGCTGCCGCGAAGCGAGCACCTCTGAAGGAAACACCCTGCCGGAATCCGCATACGCCACCTGAAGCCCGGCGGCGATGCCCACCACCCCTTCAGGCACATCCGTGAACCGCAACTTGAATGTACCAACCCCCACCCGGCCAACCTGCACCGGAATGTAGATTTTTACCTGCCGGGCACCCTTGGCCGGCGTATCGAGAAGCAGCGTCTTCACTTCAGTTATCGCGCTCCATGTGAGAGAGGGATGACTTCCGTTAAGAACACCATCGACATAAATATCAAGAGCCTTGACGCTATTGTCCGTACCTCCCGCCGCGCCGAAATAGATGGCGTCGAAATCTCTCGGAGAATGCAGGTCAATGGTAAGCCATTGTTCCGTGTTGGTTGCGTAGGAAACCCAGCGGGTAGCCTGATTGTTATCCCACATTGTGTCAGGGCCAGTGGCAGAATCAAACGAGCTTGATGCAGAGATGATCCCGTTCACCCCCCAGGTACCTGTCTGTGACACCATTCTGTCGGCCAGCAAGGTACACACAGGAGCATCACACTCCACCGCTTTCCAACCCGCAGGGCGCAAGCCGGTCAAAGCGCTGATGATGGATTGAGGGGCATAGGCGTTACTGCCCCGCTCCCTGATTTTCGACTCCACCTGCAGATGGGTGGCAACATCTTCCGGCGCATCTCCGGCATTCAGCCCGCCAGCCGTACCACCCAATATCCAGCCGCCCCCATTACCGACGATCACTCCCCGGCCCGCATCAGCCCCAAGCGGCGCGGGAAGCGAAATAGATACTGACGCCGCCACCGCCTCGTCCCGTGCTGCACGCACTTCGTCTGTTGCAACGGCAACTGCCTGCGCATTGGCTGTACAACCGGCTGCAGCCGTATCGATGCTGGTCAGCAGGTCTGCGGGTGATAAACCGCTGGTGCGGCCTATCTGCACGCAACGGCCAATCTGTTCCTGTTGCTGCTGAGCAAGAAGGGTGAGGCGATCAAGCCCTCTCTCCAAAATCTCCGGCGCAAGGATACCGGTATTGCTGAGGTCCACCTCCTGAACCGGCTCAAGATCCAGAAACAGGGTAAGGCGTTCACCATTGCCCAGCGAACACAGGCAGGTGCCCCCGAACTCGAGCGGAGTCACCGTGTAATCCGTGCCGTACGTAAGCAGGGTGTCCAAACCGTCAGCGCCGGTTCGTATGGCTTTCACATCCTGCGGGGAAAAAAGAGGAAACAGAACCGGCCATTCCGTCTGTGTCCCGTTACCGGCATAGGTATGCACGGTAACCCTGGAAGAAACTGTCATGCGATCTCTCCTTTCATCATCGGTCTTAACGCCGATATTTTCAGCAAAGGCTACACGACATGCGGGAACACATTCCACAACACCGCAGCTGAGTTCCCTCACTTTCCTCCTTTTTGTTCTTTCAAGCAGGGGCGAATTCCGCTATCCATTGCATCCGCAGTGTCATAATTTCATGCAAGAGGAACTTTTTTCATGGCCGCAACCGTCTCTGCCAGAAACTATACCACGGCACCCAACTCCACCCTGCTGCACATGGCCCTGCCTGTTCTCGTCTCCCTTGTCGCAGAACCCCTTACCGGCCTTGCGGATACAGCCTTTGTGGCCCGACTGGGCACCGAAGCACTGGCCTCGCTGGGCATCGGCACCATGATTCTGACTTCCACCTTCTGGATATTCAATTTCCTGGGCGTGGGAACCCAGACAGAACTGGCAAAACACCTTGGCGCCAATAACACCGAAAAGGCATCCGCCGTCTGCAGCGCTTCCCTGTGTCTGGCACTGGGGCTCGGCATTCTTTCCATACTTGCCGCATGGCCGTTTCTTGCTCTGTCTGCCGATGCCATGGGTGGGCATGGTCAGATTACTGCACTGGCTGTGGAATACATGCAGGCCCGGCTTTTTGGTGCGCCTGCGGTACTCATCACCTTTGCCTGTTTCGGAGCCCTGCGGGGCGTGCAGGACATGAAAGCTCCGCTGCTTATCGCCGCCATGGTCAATGCGCTGAACATCCTGCTCGACTGGTTGCTCATCTTCGGCATAGGCCCCTTTCCCGCGCTCGGCGTGCAAGGTGCCGCCCTTGCCACATCGGCCAGTCAGTGGGGAGGAGCCCTGTGGGCCATATTGCTTGTTCACAGGCATATCGGCTTCAGCCGCTCGGTCAGGCTTGATGATATCCGCCGTCTTGTTTCCATCGGCGGTGACATGTTCGTCCGCACCGCGATGGTGCTCGCCTTCCTGCTCTTTGCCACCAGAGTTGCCACGGAGGCAGGAGCGGAATCTGGCGCGGCGCATCAGGCCATATACGCCAGTTCTTTTTCTTTACCGCATTGTTTCTGGATGCGTTTGCCATCAGCGGGCAGAGCCTCATCGGTTTCTTTCTGGGCAGCAACGACAGAGCAACGGCCCGGAGCGTGGCAAAAACAGTATGCATATGGAGCCTTGGCACCGGCTGCCTGCTCATGATTGTCATGCTGGTATGGGAACAGGCCATAGCATGGCTGCTTGTTCCCGCCGAAGCCTATGCGGCCTTTAATGCTGCATGGATTGTTGCGGCGCTGATTCAGCCGGTTAACGCTCTGTCTTTCGCTACGGATGGAATACACTGGGGAACAGGCGACTTCCGTTTCCTGCGCAATGCCATGCTCCTGTCCGCTACTGCAGGACTTGCCATCCTTGCCGGCACTGCACTGCTCTCTCCGGCAACACCCCTTACATGGGTGTGGATAGCTACAGGAGTATGGACAACTGCACGCGCCGGTTTCGGCTTGGTGCGCGTCTGGCCCGGCTACGCAGACAGTCCGCTCGGTACATCCTCCCCCTCGTAGCAACATACAAATATTTCTTTCGTAACGTCTGTCATTTCTGTTGTAATCGCTGCGAAAAAATGTATAGCCGATTTCAGTGCTCATTTTTCCCGCAGCATACCTTTCGAAGGATGCCATAGTGAACTTCAAGGAATCGGTCATTTATGCCATTAAACGGGCACACAGAGAAAAAACGGAACTTGTCGTAGGCAAGGAGGAAAGCCACTGGGTTATCCGTGAACTCTCCGATCCGAAATCGGACATGCTTTCGCCCAGCATCATCGTGACCGGCCGCGGAATAAAATACCCGGACCACGAAGACCTGTACGCCAGACTGGTTGCGATGGGTGCGTAGCATTTTTCAACGGCAACCATTTTAAACTTGTCATAAAGGTTTTTTTTGCGATATATTACAGATAATACATTCCCCAGTTTACAAACTTCATTAAGGAGAACTCGATGAAACTCACGAAAATTATTGCAGCAGTTGCGGCAATTGCCGTACTCGGCCTCTCCGTAGTGGCCCAGGCGCAGCCCATGATGCGCATGGAACCCAAAATTGCCAGCTTCGACATCTTCATGGACTATTCCGGTTCCATGATGATGAACCATAAGACCCTCAAGGAAAAGAAGATTGTCCTTGCCCGTGATCTTATGATGAAGGTGAACAAGAAGGTTCCCGCTCTGCCCTACGACGCCGCAATGCACACCTTTGCTCCCTACAGCGAGCGTGTTGCTCTGGGCGCATTTGACTCCGTTGCCATGGAAAAGGCACTTGAAGGCCTTTCCACCAACGAAGGCATCCGCGGCCGTTTCACCCCCATGGGCGATGGCATCATGAAGGTTCAGCCTGCCGTTCACCCCATGAAGCGTGAAGGCGCCGTGATCCTCGTATCCGACGGTGAGTCCAACATGGGCAGCGACCCTGTGACCGAAGCCAAGGTTCTGTACAACGCCGAACCCGGCATCTGCCTGCACGTTGTTTCCTTTGCCGACACCCCCGCCGGTGAAGAAACCCTGAAGCAGATTTCCGCTCTGAACGGCTGCTCCGTATACGCCAACGGCCCCGAACTGCTGGCCAACGAAGCTGCTCTTGATCAGTTCATGAAGGACGTCTTCTACCGCATGGTTGAAGAACAGCAGGTAACTGAAGTTGTTGCAGTGCAGGAAACCGCTCCCGAAGCTGAAGCCATCGTTCTGCGTAACGTAAACTTCGCATTCGACAGCGCCGAAATCACCAATGACTCCGCCGCCATCCTTACCGAAGCCGCAATGCTCATCAAGGATCGCCCCGGTACCATCGTGCTGACCGGTCACACCGACTCCACCGGCCCCGACGCTTACAACCAGAAGCTGTCCGAACGCCGCGCCCAGTCCGTTCGCGCATTCCTTGCAAAGCAGGGCATCAGCGCCGACAGAATTCAGGCAGTTGGCAAGGGTGAAGCCGAACCCGAATACGACAACAAGACCAGCGAAGGCCGTCGCCTCAACCGTCGAGTCGTTATCACCTTCGAATAGCACATAAAAACAAAAGGCCCGTCAGCCCTTGCCTGACGGGCCTTTTTTATTGTAACAACGCCTATGAGCAAAGCACACTCCATATTCGGAAAACTCGGATACGCAACAACCTGTTTTGCAATGCTGCTGATCATTCCGGCAGCAATGGCAGCACAGCCCAACGAATCCCACCCTTCCGAACCATCTGCACAACTCTCCCCCGCACAATCCACAGCCCCCGCTACTACCGCCCTGCCTAAGCAGGATGGCAAGCAGGCGACCAAAACCGCCCTGCAGACCAAGCCTGCACAGCCTCCGGCAGCGGTTCAGGCTCCGGCGTCAGGCCAGACTCCTACGTCAGGCCAGGCTCCTGCACCAGTTCTGCAGCAAGGCCAGCAACCCGGTCAGCAGCCGGTACAAAACGGTGCCGCGGCGTGCATCCCCCTGCCCTCCACGCAGCAGGCCGTACCAAGCGTTGCCCAGCCCCCTGTGGAGCAGGTTGAACCTGCCCATCTGGTCAAGGCCAGAGACAACCTGCGGGATTTTGCCTACACACGCCTCGTCTCCATGGCCAGCCGGTTGTGCTACACGGCCTCTAAACCGAATATCGAGCACAAGAGCGATAAATGGGTTGCCACCTACAAGAATATTTCCCCTGATACGCTCATCGTGCAGGTTAAGCCTATAGAAGGCACCAAGAACCGGTTCATGGGGCTCATCAAGTATGCGGTTCTGCACTACGAGGCTTCTGCAGAAAACAAATCGCTGCTTGCCCAGCAGGACTACCAGATGGTGAAGCGTCTCTGGCAGCTTGAGATTCTCCGTTTTGACGGAAAGACATGGAAATAGCTGTAAAGCAGCTGCCCTGATAGACAGCAAAAAAGGCGCGGGAACATGTTCCCGCGCCTTTTTATTTTTCAGTCACCGCAGAAAGACCCAAACGTCTCTACTGTTCACACTCTATGCAATCCTCGGGGCAGAAAGCCTGAAGCTCATGAATAACATCGTCAGGCGCCACGTCGGAGAGCAGAAGGGGTCTGCTCTCACCTTCGTCCCAGCTCACGTAATCCGGCTGCAACTCGGCGCAGCCCCCGCATCCGGTGCAGTCGCCCATGACAATATAAAACCGCTTTTGTTCAGCCATATGCACCTCCTTGCAAACTCGTACTTGGACGAAGAATCGTTCGTCCAATCCCTTGTACCATAAAATAAGCCCCCCGGGCACGGGGGGCAAGGCAAAGGAAGAGGTATGGAAGCTGTTTGCGAGTGTCTGAAGACTATCTAGCTTGATTCAATGGCAATTTCAGGACAACGGGGTAACATTTCTGCTGCAATGATCTTGCCCTTGCGTTGCCGGGTATACACAACGGCCCCGACAACTGCAGTAAAGGGCGCCACCAGCACAAGGCCGAAGCTGCCCACGATGGTTTTAACCACCTCCGCAGCCACATACAGCAGATTGAAAATGTTGATAAGGGGAACCCCCTGCGCCATGAATGCCATAAGCAGAGTCACGTAGCCCCCGGAATACGCAAGAAGCAGCGTTGTGGTCATGGTGCCCACAACCGACCTCCCCACGCGGATGCCCGACCACAACGCCTCGCGCATCGTGATGTCCGGAGCCTTCATGACAAGCTCATTCTGGCTTGCCGCCACATCCATGGCCAGGTCCATCACCGCCCCGGAAGCGGCAACAAAAATGGCTGCCACATATATTCCGGTCAGATCAAGGTGCGCGTAGCCGGAATACAACAGGGTTTCGGCAAAGGGCATGACAGCCCCGTTCAGATGGAAGGCCTTTGCCGCCCACATCGCCAGAGCGGTGCTCGCCCCCACGCCCAGCATGGCCCCCGAAAAAGCTACAGCCCCGAGACGCGTGGGACCGGCCACGAGAAATATGATGCCCGAAGTCAGCAGCGCGACCACACCGAAAGCCAGCGGCACAGGCGCAATGCCGGTCAGCAGGGCCGGAATGAAAACCTTCCACAGCACCAAGCCGGTAAAAATGAATGAAAGAAGCGCCTTGGCCCCTGTCCATCCACCAAAAACGAGGAGCAGAAGCGCAAACAACCCGAACAGTCCGGCTTCCAACCCAATGCGATAATGATCCTGCGCCACAACGGCATTGACCGAGCCATCCGTATTGCGGGTAATGACAAGCAGCGCATCCTCACCGGGAACAAACACCTTGTCCACATCAAGCCTTCCCAGCAACTGATTAACCACCTGATGCCGGGAACCTGCCAACGGGCCTTCAAGAACTTCCACAACCAGCTGCTGTGCCCCGACCTTTATGAGAGCATGCCGCTGCAATCCGGCGTTATCCGCCTCAATCACCCGGCCGCGGGCTCTGAGGGCGCTTGCGTCCACCCGCTCCTCAAAGCCTGTGGGCACAAACCACAGCGCCACGGAAAGAAGCGCGAAAACCAGTACGAGGGTCTGGTCCTTACGGCATATACGGCTCATATGCATGCCTCCGCTGAAACATGATGCAATGGGGGGCGATGCAGTCATGCTGCACCGCCCCGTTGTTGCTGCAATCCGGCACAATCCGACCGCGCCCATTCAGGGCATACAGGTCAAACCGGCCAAACAGACTTCCGGCTACCAGCTACTTGGCTGCCACGTAGACGTGCGGCTTGTTACCAAGGATTGCCATGATCTTCTTGGCAATCTCCGACTGATGGTAGGAGCGGTTGAAGGAATCTGCCCCCACGCCGATGGCGGAGGTCATAACCGGCACTGCGGTATGGGAATACGAAGTCCACGCAAGACCGGCCTTGTTGTTCACGATATGCGTAACGGCAACAACCAGCGGATCGTATCCGCCATACAGGCGCTCGTTATCCGCAGTATCCGGCTTGACCACTTCATCCAGCATGCTCTGGTTGAAGGCCTCGCGGAGCGTGGCAATTTCATACGGCTTGAGGACAAGGGGATTCTTTTCGGCATCACCCGAGAATTCCAGCCCGAAATAGTGCGTGATGGTGGGCTGCAGAGCCTCGAAGGTCACATTGCCCTTGTTCTCCTGCTTGAAGAGCTTGAGGACATCGTCAGTGAAATACTGGAAGGAGACATACTGAGACTTCAGCACGTCAAAGTTGGTATCATACTGAGTGCCGGCAAATCCGAGAGTCATGCCCCCGCACTCGTGGTCGCCGGTAACGATGATGGCAGTTTCATCAGGGTGCTTCTTGTAGAAGGCCACGGCTTCACGCACGGCATCGTCAAAGGCGACGGTATCCATGATGGCAGCCTTGGCATCATTGGCGTGACAGGCCCAGTCGATTTTTCCGCCTTCCACCATCATGAAGAATCCCTTGCTGTTATCCAGCAGTTCAATGCCCTTGCGGGTGAACTCGGCAAGGGAGATGTCCTTGTCGTTACGATGGTCGATGGCATACGGCAGTGCGCCGGAATCCTGCAGCCACTGATTGTAGGCAAGCACCTTGCCGGACTTTGCAGACAGCCCGAGGAAGTCATTCCGGTTGTCCACAACGGTATACCCGGCCTTGCGGATGGCTTCCATGGCATCGCCACGGCTTTCAATTCCCTTTTTCTTGCCCTTGGGGTCCTTAAGGCCACCGCCCGCAAAATAGTCGAAGCCGCTCTCTGCAATGGCGTGGTCAATGTAATGATACTGCGATCTGCTGGGCACATGCGCGTAAAACGCAGCCGGAGTCGCATGGTCGATGGAAACGCTGGAGACAATGCCCACCTTCATGCCGCGTTCTCTGGCCATTTCGGCGATGGTTTTAACCTTGGTATTGTCGGGGGCAAGGCCGATCATACCGACCTTGGTGATCTGTCCGGCGCTCATGGCCGTAGCAGCTGCGGCAGAATCGACGATAAAGCGGTCAGCTGCGGGAGTAGTCGTCACCCCTTGTGCAGGGAACGACCGCATGGAAAGACCTGTTCCGGTAAACGCTTCCGTTGCCACCTGCTGCGGAATACCCATTCCGTCGCCTATGAACAGAAACACATATTTGGCAGCCTTGCCGGAGTAGTAATCGCCGCCCCCTGCGATTGCTCCGCCGACAAACAGGCTGCAAACCAGCATGCACGCTATCAGCAATACTCTGTAGCTCTTACGCAATGCAAAATACATAACCCTTGTCCTCCTGAATGATGCCTGAATGATGAATGAAAACGCGCTGAAAGACGCCGTATTCACATCATGGAGGACTAGCGGGACAAGGTTACACAGCAGTGACGAAGACACTACAAACGCACGACACTTGGTGCCGAGTATGGGAAGGTCGGAAAGGAAAGGGAGTGAAAGGGTCAGTCGAGAAGAATGGGGTCCAGTGCAAGCCTGAACGACTTGCCGTCCGCAGATTCGAGGGATTCGACGGATTCGGTGGATTCGAGGGATGCGTCGGATTCGGCTGGTTTGGCCTCGTGCGGCCCTTCGCCCCGGTTTGCAAAAGAGGCACTGCCAGCCTCGCAAGAACATCCCTGGCGGATGAAATCCATTCCGGCGGAGTCCGGACCGTTGGCAACACTGTGGGGCTGAACATCACAAAGGACAGCAGCATCATGCCCGGCAGCTTCGGGTTCCATTACGTCCGCGTCGTCCGCCACAGCGGAACCGGATACAGCCTCCAGCGCTTCCAGCATGACGCAGAAGTCGGCCCAAGTCACCATAACGGATACCGGCACACCTTCATTCAGCAAGACTGCCGAATGAATCTCTCCGTTATCCAGCTGTTCAGCAATGTCTGCAAGCCGCTCTCGAGCTTCATGCACATTCTGTAAAAAGATCACGATGCCCCCTATCGCAACGCGTCACGGACAGAAACATGGAAGAAAGATGGGCGAAAAGGAAAAATCCTTTCCCCTGCAAATCAGGAATGCACGGCAAGCCAAGCATTAATGGAATCAATGGTATCCGTTACCACAGTCGTGAAACGGTCCTTCAATGCCACAAGCTCTGCCGGATCTTCATTACGCGCCGCCGTTTCCAGCTCAAAGGTACAGGCATGAAGAGCATCGGCATTGATTGTACCGCTCGCGCCCTTAAGGCTGTGAGCCTCTTTGCGCACCTCTTCGAAATCCGCACTTTCCATGGCCACGCAAAGGCGCTGAACACGGGCGTCCAGAGTTTCCAGAAAAGTTGAGTACAGCTCACCAACAAAGGCGGTATCATTCATCAGCCGTTTCAACGTGGCTTCAGAGTTCAGTATCAGCATGACCTATTCCTCAATTGGACATACAAATACACGTTGCCCCCGCAATTCCTCTAACACGCCTCCCTTTTTGCAGCAATTACACATATGCTAGGCCATAAGGGATAAATATGCAAATCGGCTCCCTCTATAGCAAAGGGAGCCGATCATATGTCAGTTTCTTTTTGTAAGCCCGTATTTGCGGAGCTTATACTGCAACGTGCGCCTGCTTATGCCAAGAGCGTCTGCAGTTCGCTCGCGGTGGCCCCCCTGTGCTTCCAGCGCATCCATGAGTGCAACGCGCTCAGCATCATCAAGGGTTCTCGGCCTGCTGCGAGGCATATGCCTCTCCATTTCGGGTTCTCCCATCCTGCTGAAAGAAGAAGGTGCCGTCTCCACAGCAAGTGCAGGCCGCATCTCCCCGGCATGGAATTGGCCCGGCAGCGATTCCATTCCCAGAATTTCCGAACGGGAAAGAATAAGTGCCCGTTCCAGAACGTTTTCCAGCTCGCGCACGTTGCCCGGCCACTCGTAATCCATGAGTGCCTGCATGAAGTCGGGACTGACCGTTCTGATATCCTTGCGATTCTTCTTGCCCAACTTGTCCAGCAGGCGGCTGACCAGAAGCGGGATGTCGTCCTTGCGGTCCCGCAACGAGGGCGAAACAATTTCAAGCACGTTCAACCGGAAATAGAGATCCTCCCGGAACTCTCCGCGGGCAACGGCCTCTCGCAAATTCTTGTTTGTTGCAGCGATGATGCGCACGTCAACTTCAACGGGACGCACGGCACCGAGTGGTTCCACCACCCTTTCCTGCAAAGCGCGCAGCAACTTTGCCTGCAATTCAACAGGCATTTCGCCGACTTCATCCAGAAACAGCGTTCCCCCGCGTGCCAGCTGGAACCGCCCCGGCTTGTCCTTTACGGCACCGGTGAAGGCTCCCTTCACGTATCCGAAGAGTTCACTTTCCAGCAGGTTGCCCGGCAGCGCGGCACAGTTCACCTTGACCAGCGTATTGGGCGAGCGGGGGCTGGCCTCATGCAGTGCTTCCGCTATGAGTTCCTTGCCGGTTCCCGATTCCCCCATGACAAGCACAGTGGCTTCGGACGGTCCGGCCTGACGGATGAGTTCCAGCAGGTGCACCATGGCAGGACTGCTGCCCACTATGCGCTCGGAGGGGTCACCCGCTGCCAGTTTTTTGCGAAGGTTCTCGTTTTCCGAGAGCAGCCTGCCGTATTCATAGGCTTTTTCAAGAACAGCCACGAGCTCTTCGTTATCCGCAGGCTTTGACAGATAGTCAAAGGCTCCGCGCTTCATGGCTTCGACAGCCGAACCGACAGTGCCGTAGGCAGTGAGCATGATGACAGGCAGGCTGGGGCGTATTTCCTGAATGCGGGCAAGGGCCTCGCTGCCGCTCATGCCCGGCATGCGCATATCGAGCAGAACGACACTGGCATCGTTGTTCAGCAGATAATCAATTCCGGCCTCGCCGGAACCGGCCTCGTCCACATGCCAACCGGCATCTTCCATTACGGCACGCATCATGAGACGCAGGCCGGGTTCGTCATCAATAACCAATAATCTCTTCATCATGCACTCCAATCATAATCGGCATGGTCAGTATCGGGGAAGAACAGGGCCACCGTGGTGCCCCGCCCCTGTTCCGATTCGATAAGGGCTTTGCCACCGTGCTCGCGCATGGTCTTGTGCACCAGCGCAAGGCCCAGTCCGGTGCCCTTGGATTTTGTCGTAAAGAATGGTTCGAAAGCCTGTTCCTTCTGCTCTCGGGTCATGCCCGGTCCGCTGTCGCGGACGAAAATCCACACCCCGTCATCGCCAAAGGTAGAGGCGATATGAATCTGCTTGGTTTCCACCCCGCTCTCGCCAAAGGCATCAAGGCTGTTCAGCACAAGGTTGAGCACCGCCTGCTTGAGCAGATCCTCATCCGCCCGCACAACCTGCGACTCAAGGCTGATATCAAGGGTAACGCCCCTGTCTTCAAGGTCCATGCGCACGAGGTTGCTGATATCCTCAGAAAGCTGAATAAGGCTTATCTCCGTGGGCTGAACAGAACGGGGACGTGAAAGATAGAGAAGGTCGGTAATAACGCGGTTCAGCCTGTCCGCCTCACGGATCATGGTCTGGGCATAGGTTTCGTCAGGCGTGCTGCCCTTGAACTTCTTGGCAAAGTACTGGGCAAAACCGCGCAGAGAGCTCAGGGGGTTGCGTATTTCATGAGCCACCCCCGCCGCCAGCGTGCCGAGAGCCGCCATTTTTTCAGCATCGGCCAGACTCTTTTCCAGTTCGCGCATGCGGGTACGGTCGCGGATGATGACAAGGCGCGATCCCACCTCATCATGCTCACGCAGGGGAACAGACAAAATTTCAAGATGGGTGCCCTTGGCCGTCTTGCGCTGCCAGCCTGCGGCCGATCCTTCTTCCGGCGGCATGAGGCATTCACCGATGTTGTCCGAAAGCTGATCGAGGGCCAGACCGGCAAGGCCGGAACCTTTGGCATCCAGTATGGTATGCGCTGCGGGGTTAGCCGCACGGATAACGTTATGGGGACTCACGATAAGCAGGCCGTCCGGCAGGTTATCCAGCAGCTTTGCCTGAAAGCGTTCAAGCTGCAGAGCCTTGCCCGCCAGTTCACGGCGCTTGAGCAGGCCCATGGCAAGAGCCCAGATGAACAGGGCCGCCGCGAGAATATAGGCAGCCTGAAACAACGCGTTCTGCTTGAAGCCCTGATACACGGCCATGTGCTTTGACATGTCGAGCCCGACCACAAGGAAGGAAGGCAGCGACTTGCCGTTGGAATCCAGACGGGCAGCCCCGCCCAGCGCGGTATTGCGCGCATAGACGTAAACCTTGTCCTTGCCGTAGGTGGCCCTGCCCGACCATTCTCCCTGCTCGCGCAGCAAGGTAAGGGCGTCGGGGGGGAACACGATGGTGGCCGTTTCCGTGCTGCTGTCGCGGGAAGTGATAACGCGCCCGCCACGTTCATCCAGAATACCCACGAAGACCACTTCGCCGCTGCGCTCCAGTTCGCGGAAATACTCAGCCGTACCGGGACGGAACAAGCCTGCATCCGGGCGGGTGATTATGCCGGTTCGCAACGAACTTTCAACGGCCTGCAGCACGGACCGGGCAGAAAGCTGCAAGTGCAGCACCCCTGCCTCTTCCTGTCTGGACAAGGTCTGCCCTGTGGAGATGATAAGAGAAAGCCCGATCGTCAGCAGTGTCATCACCGCTATGATCAGGGTACTTCTTTCCTTGTTCAGATCTGCAACTTCCATGCACTATCCCGTTTCGTAATCTGGAACCCGTTGATCGGGAAAATTCGGTGTTCTGCCGCCCCGGCGGCGCCACACCTCGCCTACCATTGAAAAAGACGTGCCAACATTGCACGAATCAACCAACTTGCACATGCACAACAAACACAGAGCCAATCACGCAATTTAATTAACGAATTATTTCCTTCATCGAAAACACATCTGCACACAGAAAAACTTGTGCAAAACAGAGCTGCGAAATGCTGCATATTTTTGCACAAGAGACACACATGTGCAATAATATGCACTTCTGTACCCAAGACAAGTGCACAAGACAGGCAATGCTCTATCTGCAGAAAATACATGAAAAAGCCCCTTCATGAGGGGCTTACCTGTTTAATCGCTTGGTTAAGTCACAGGGCTGATTGAACACAGGTTTGATTGAATCGTACGCTGGTCAGGCCGGACAAAAAGAGGTCACTTGGGGGAGGTGCCGTTGCCACCTATGCGGCCCAGCATTTCCAACGCCTTGAAAGGCGTGGTGATGACGTGCTTGAATATGTTGAACACGCTGCCACCCAGTTTCTCTATGGTCCTTGGAATAATCTCCGCACCGCGTATGGAGGTTTTGGGAGAGGCCAAAGGTCCGTAAATGCGCACAGGGAAGGTGGGAATCTCCGCATAGGTCACATAGACAAGATAATCCAAAGACTTGCGCGAAAGATCGACAGAGCCGCCCCCTTTCATGGAAACAAGCAACGAATCAAGCTTCATGTTCTCGTTACGCAGCACGCCCTTTTCCATGGTGCCGGAAGCAGAAGCCTTGGAAAAAGCCGTTCTCTGGCGCGTACCATCGTTTCGCTTGCTCAGGCTGTAGTAGCCGTCAACGATATCAAAACCCCAGATGCCGTCCATCCGACCGGGAATATCGTCATTACTGCTCAGCATGCCCGTAAGGTCCAGCATCACAGAGGCTTTGCCGCCGAGATAATCATCTCCTGCAAGCCGCATGGCTACAGGTTCCAGATCAACGCCCTTCAGCTTGAGAGAAAGATGGGAATTGAGCGCTCTTCTGGTCAGAACGGTGCCAGCCTGCTTCTCTTCAGAAAGACGGCCGGTAAATTCGCCTGTTGCCTTCCCCTTGTAAAATCCTGCGGTGAAGGGGGCGAAGGTCACAACACCGCTGCCCACCTCGGTTCTCGCAGTAACAGGAGAAATATCAAGATTCTTGTAGGTCATTCTGCCGACGGCGATATCACCTGCAAGGTCATATTCCTTAAGCCAGTCCAGCTTCCACGGCGTTGCCTGCACAGGCTTGCCGTTGGCAGGAGGCGGCAGGTATCTGTCGAGGTCTACAGCATCCACCTTCAGGGAATACCGCGCCACAAAGGGCTTGCCGTAAGTGAATGCCATACCACCCGTCATGCGGGTGCTGTCTACGCCCAACGTCATATCCTGCAACGTGATGTTGCCGGATTCCACATGCAATTTCGACTGCAACTGGCCAAACGACAGAGCGCGCATGTCTGCGGTGTTCCACAACTTTGCGCCGAGGTCAGTCAGGGTATTGCGCAGGTCTATTTCATCCGTGGCAATGGAGCCGTCCCATACGGGGGAACCGAGCAGATTGCGGGCGGAAAGGGATGCCCTGCCCGTGGCATAGGGAGTTTTCATCCGTCCGTCGGAAACCTTCATGGTTTCCTTGTCCAGATCAAAATCCAGAGCCCCGGTAAGGGTTGCGTCCATCTGCTGCTGTTTGCCGAACACGGTCAGCGGGCCGCGCCAACGCAGCTCGGAAGGTGCCCCGTTCACGCGCACGGGCAGCCCTCTCGATGCATCAATGACCACAGGGCCGTTGAGCCGCAGGTCATAGCGCTCCGAAGAATTTGCAGGAACAAACCCCATCTGCATATTCCAGTTGTACGGCAGGTAGCGCTCTGCCTTATCCGGGTCTGGGTGCGTGCTCTTGCCGGAAAGAACAACGGAGCAGGACTTCAGCTCGTGCCTCGGTTTGGTGCCATCGCGCTTGGCAACGGTCTGGATATACCCATCCGTCAACGTGGCCTCTGCCCTTCCTTCCAATCCGGCAACCATCCCCCATACTGTGTGGGCACCCGACTTAACGGAAGCCTTGCCACTCAGCCGCCCGCCCAGAACCTCTTCACCTGTAGCCAGCCTGCTCACTTCACGCGTGCGCACGTTGTTCACGGTCACATCCAGTTCCAGCACATCTCGGATGCTGAGCAGGGAATCGACGGAACCGCCATAGAAAGACTTCACGGTATAGGATGTGTAGGTGCCCGTTTTCGGCATAGGCCAGCAACGGAAGGCAAGTCCTTCCATTTCAAAGGAACGGGCAACGGCCTTGTCAGCCCTGACGCGGATGTCATAGCCAAGATCATCGTCCGGATTATCGTCAGGCTCAAGGTCGGCTGCAAATACGGCCTTACCGGGACGCGCAGGCATGGGCAGCTTTGCCGGAGGCTTTTCCATCATCTCCGGGAAGACCTTGTTCACATCCATGAAAGGGCCGGACACATCGATGAATATCTCGGGGCGGGAGAAATCGGCCACAGCCCCTTTGCCCTTGAAATCCATGCCGAGAATCTTCACGTCCAGAGAATCCACCTGCAGGCCCTTGCGGTCCATACGCAGACTCATGGTTCCGTCAAGGGAATCAAGGGCATGCTGAAGACTTGTGGGCAGCAACTCGCCGAATGCGAACCAGTACGGCAGGCTCAACTTGCTGACGGACGCAGTGCCGGAAAGCTTCCAGTCCGGCGATGTGCTATTGGTCATGCGCAGGTTCGCATCCAGCCCCAGGCCGTCAATATCAACATCGTGCAGCACTATTTCCGCAAGACGCTCCGCAGGGGTGAACGCGAGCTTTGTCTTCAGATCCACCGGCAATGCCCTTTCTCCCACAGCAACGCTGCCTTTTGCGGAAACCGTGCTGCGAACCTTTATTGGAGAAAAAGTGCCGGGGGCAAAATCCGCAGCGCCCGTGGACGCAAAGGCAAGATTGAGGTGCCCGTAAGAACTGTCGAGGGTGCCGCTTCCTTCCCACACGCCGCGTCCGTTCATGTCTGCCTCCATTTCAAGGCGGGAAAGACGGACAAAGGGAGCGGTGGCATTGGTGGCAACGGTCGAGGCATCCGACCATTCAAAAAAGCCGTTTTCAATGTTCACACCGGTGAACGAGATGGCATTGAGGGAAAAATCAGAATCGCTTGTCTCGGTACTATTCCGGCTGAAGCCTTCGGCTGCCTTGCGGTACATGTTCTGCCATGCCGCAGTGCCGTTATGCATTGTCTTCAGCGTTACGGAAGGACCGACAAGGGTTATGTCGGCAAATTCCACGGAGCGGGAAAGGAGGGGTTTGAGACGAACGGCCGCGTACAGCGCATCTATACGGACCACTTCGGTCTTTCCGTCCGGCTCTCTGAGGACCACATCATCGAGCCCCAGAGAGAGCCACGGATAAAAGGAAAGGGCAATGCCGCCCTCGATACGGAATTCACCGCCTGTCAACGCAGACATGCGGTCTTCAATACGCGCACGAAGAGCTTCCGTATCCAGAAGGTTCGAAAGCACCATGGCCGCACCGCCCGCAACAAGCAGGACGAACAGCACAAGAATGATCAGAATTCTCGCGACACTGCGCAACAGCCGGCTCCTGACAACAGTCTGATTCAGGCACATCATGGGGATTCAGATGCTCTGCGGAACAACTATAGTCCCGAAACATCCTTAAAGCCACCTGATTCAGCCATGAGTCTGAGGTATGCCAGAGGAGCCTCCATTGCAAGAAGAGAGTCCACTTCTGCCACAGAAAGACTGGCGGAATACAGAAATCCCTGCAGGTAGCGGCATTCCATATCGTCAAGAACCTGTTCCTGATGCAGGCATTCCACGCCCTCTGCGATCACATCCAGCCCCAGACTGTTGCCAAGGGAAAGAATGCTGCGAACGATGGAGCGCCCTTCCTTGTCATTCTGCAGTTGCGCAACAAACGAACGGTCTATTTTTATTATATCCACGGGCAGTCGCTGCAGATAACTGAGCGATGAATAGCCTGTTCCGAAATCATCAATGCACATGCGCACCCCGAAGGTACGAAGGCGTGAGACAGTATCTGCAACCACGCTCATCTGTTCCATCAGCACGCTTTCCGTAATCTCGAAGCGCAGATGTTCCGGATTGGCGTTCCATTCACGGATAAGCTGCTCCACATGCCCGGCAAAATCCGGCTGCATGAACTGCCTGCCGGAAATGTTGATGCAGACATACAGGCTGCCCCGGTGGGCAATGCCCTCGGGCACATTCCATTTCTTCAGGTCGGTCACGGCCTGCTCAAACACGAAATCGCCGATGTCCGTTATCAGGCCCGAGTCCTCAGCCAGCGGAATGAACTCGGCAGGAGAAATGGGACCCAGATATTCATGGTTCCACCGCACAAGTGCTTCAAATCCGCAGATTCTGCTCTCCACAATATCGATGATGGGCTGATATTCCAGATACAGCTCTCTGCGCTCCACTGCCTTGCGCAGTTCGGTTTCCAACGCCATGAGCCGCAAAACAGCCTCGTGCATGCGCTGGTTGAACACCTTGAAGCGGGATTTACCCAGCTCCTTGGCGCGATACATGGCCGTGTCGGCATCACGCAGCACTTCCTGCGAATCTTCATAGCGCTCAGTCTTGAGCACTATGCCCACGCTTGCTGAAGTAAAGACCTCATGCCCTCCCAACAACACCGGCACGCTCAGCATTTCCAGAATCCTGCGGGAAATGCGCACCGCCTCTCTGGGGGCACCGATCTCTTCCAGCAGAATGGCGAATTCGTCTCCACCGAATCGGGCCACCGTATCCACCTCACGCACACATCTACGCAACTGCTCGGCCACATGGCACAGCAGTTCATCGCCGATGGCATGGCCAAGGCTGTCGTTGATCACCTTGAAACGGTCCAGATCAAGATACAACACGGCAAAGGCATAGTCGCTCCTGCGGTGCACGCGGGAAAGCGCCATGGCGAGATGGTCCTGAAACAGCATGCGGTTGGGCAGTCCGGTAAGCGGGTCGTGATAGGCCTGATGCTCCAGCCGCGCCAGTGCTTCCTTGCGCACGGTCATGTCTTCGATGAAGCCCTCATAATAGAGCAGGCGGCCTTCCCTGTCGTGCACGGCGCGGGCACTTGCTGTGATCCAGATAACCCCGCCGCAACGTCTGCGGGCCTTGAATTCAAAGGCAGTCACCCTGCCCTCGGATTCCACAATCTCCACAAAAGCCTTGCGATCTTCCTGACGGGCATAAATATCCAGCGCCACGTCGCGCACCTCTCCCATAAGTTCCTGTGGAGAGGTGTAGCCGAATATGCGCGCCAGAGCCGGGTTGGCATTCAGCAACCGGCCCTCGGGCGAGGTCTGGAAAATACCTTCAATGGAGTTTTCAAAAATGGACCGATAGCGCTCTTCCGTACGCCGCAGAGCCTGCTCAACCACCTTGCGCTCGGCATTCTCCAGCATGAGCTGGGAATTCATGCGCGAAAGCTCACGCGTACGCTCGGTCACCTTGAGTTCCAGCACGTCGTGCGACTTGCGCAGGCTTTCCTGAATTCTTCTGCGCTCGGTGACATCACGCATCAGGCACAGCAGGGAAACCACATTGTTGCGCTCAAAACAGACCATGGATATCTCAACAGGAAAGGAACCACCGTCCGCACGAACACAGTGCGTCTCAAGCAGCTGCACCATCCGCGCTCCATCCCCCTGCCCTTCGGCCAGCGCCCTGCGCAGGGCTGCTATCAGTTCCGCATTCGCCTCGGGTGACGTTCCGAATGCCAGCGCCTCTTCCACGGTACGGCCTTCCAATCCCGAACAGCCGAACATGCGCTCCAGAGCCGGATTGGACTTGAAAATCCTCCCATCCGCACTGAGCACCAGCAACCCTTCAGTAATATTACCTATGATAGCGGAAGCATACGAAAGGGTTTCGGTCAGTGCTTCCGTCTTCTCGGCAACCGCGTTTTCCAGATTGCCCACAAGAGCCGCCAGATCGTGCGACATGGACTGCATGGTCTGCGCAAGCGCGCCGACCTCATCATTGGTGCGGATATCAATGGAGCCTGAAAAATCATGCGATGCCACGCTGTTGGCATATTCCGTCAGACGCATGAGCGGCATGGATATGGACCGGATGAACAGAAAGGCGACAATGCCGCTCACCACGAAAATGACCATGGTGATGCCCTGCTGCTGCAACACGGACTGCCAGATGTAGTTGGTGATGATGGACCTGTCCATGCCGATATACACAAAGCCCGCTGCTCCGGCGAGAATAGGCATACCCACGTGGATGACATCCCCCTGCGGGAGCGTGACATGCTGCACCAGCGTGCCCTCCCTGAGGGGATCGTGGTTGCGCACGAGGTTGACAGCCGCGAGCACCTGTTCGGGAATGACGGGAATGAAGGTATGGGCCAGCACTTCGCCATTGGCGTCCGTGACCAGCACATAGGAAACCCCTTCCAGATCAAGGTACTGATCGATCTTGGACTGGATAAGGGCGGCATCGCTTCTGGCAATGATGTCTATGTCCGAATGGGCAACACTGCGGGCAATGGCCACGGCCTTGCTCTCGTATTCCTGCGTGAGCCGTTTGTAGATCAGCCAGCCGGAATAGGCAGCGCTGACGTTGGCCACCACTCCGAAGAGAATAATGAAGAAAATAAGCGTTTTCCGGAACAGGCGAGAACTGATCATAGTCTCCACCGTTCCCAATCAACCACAGGCATGTGCCTGTTATCCTGCAGCATCATGAAATAGACACGATCCAGCCCCTGATGCCGCTTGCGGTTGTAGTGCAGGGGTACATCCAGCCCTATGTCGTACGAGG
>JBKEAK010000220.1:0-33967 GCA_047972125.1 Halodesulfovibrio sp. | reverse complement strand
CTGAGGATCTGCCTTGCACTGCAGGTACAGGTCGTAGTCCAGCGCATGAATGTAGGCGATGTTTGCCGAAGGGCCGAACCACTTCTGTGTGAAGCTGCCCGCGCCGAGAATGAGCAGGGGCCTGTCTATCTCCGGCTTGGGGAAGAAGGGCAGGCGCTGCACGGCCTGCATTGCCTTTTTCCATGTCAGGGAGCGGAGCAGGCGCATGGCCTTTTCGCGGCGCGTGAACTGCGGAATGGGAATGGCCATGAGCCCTGCCGTTATGTAGGGCAGGCGGTACTGCTTGAGAATGCCGAGCACCTTGCGGTCGGTCGGTGTTGCTCCAAGGTAGCTCATGGCAACGGAATCCGCAGGCGCGGCGGCAATGAAGGCCCGCACATCCTGCATGGTCTGCGCCTTCATGATTGAGGCAGTCCCTTCCGGCACATACTCGGTGTGCGCCACGTTGCGGCTGTAGAAGAGGCGCGGCATGATCAGCAGGTGCACGCTAAAGCCCCTGCGGATGAGCTCATGCACGCCGAAGCGTTCGCAATCGCGCTGCGAGATGTTGAAGGGGAAGAGGTAGTATATGTTCATGCGTTGCCGTCGGCTGCTGTGGTTAGCTGTTGCCTGAGTCCGTTGCGAACCCTAGTCGTTGCCCGAGCAGAACTGGACATTGTATTCCATTTCCGCCCTTGCGAAGTCTTCCATCCTGCCGATATCCATCCAGTATTCGCGGATGGGGAAGCAGGTGGGCACAAGGTTGTCCGCCAGCAGCACCTTGTAGAGGTCCGGCATGTCGAACATGGTGTTCTGCGGAATGTAGTCCAACGCCTCGGGCGAGAGCACATAGATGCCCGCGTTCACAAAGAATTTGTGCAGCGGCTTTTCGTCAATGGAAAGCAGGTCGTTGCCGCTGGTGTTCACCACGCCGAAGGGCACCTGCATGTCGTATTCGCGCACGCACATGGTGGCGGGGGCCGCCTTTTCCATATGGAATTCCATGAGCTGGTTGAAGTTCACCTTGGTGAGCAGGTCGCCGTTCATGACAAAAAACGGCAGCTCCGGGCGGTGCGGCAGCAGGGAAAGCGCCCCTGCCGTGCCGAGGCGGGTGTGCTCGTGCACGTAGGTGATGTTGGCGTTGAACTGCGAGCCATCCTTGAAGTATTCCTGAATTTTTTCAGGCATGTAGTTCAGGGAAATGACGAAGTTGTTGTAGCCGTGCTTCTGGAAGGTGCGCATGATCGTTTCCAGAATCGGCCGCCCGCCCACGCAGAGCATGGGCTTGGGGCAGGAATCCGTGAGGGGGCGCAGGCGTGTGCCGAGCCCGCCGGCCATGAGCACCACAAGGTTTTCCCTTCTGGGCGGGGCCACAAGGTCCTTGAGTACGTGCAGGCCCACAAGCTGCCCCCGCGCATTGATGATGGGCAGGTGCAGAATGTCGCGCTCGGTCATGCGCAGGGCTATGCTCTCCCTGTCTTCGTCCTCTGAGGCATACATGGGGTTGCGGGACATTATTGCGGACACCGGAGTATCCAGCGTGCCGTTGCGCAGCAGCAGGGTGCGCACGTCGCCGTCCGTCACGGTGCCGAGCAGCTTCATGTCTTCGTCCACCACCAGCGCAATGCGCAGCGAACCGGTGGCAATGACCTTGAGCGCTTCAAATACGGGCGTGTTCGGGCCAAGAAGTGTATTTTTCCAGTCTTTCATGATCGTTACCTCGAATGCCTGAGCAGTTCGGGAGCTATTCGGTGATCAGGGAATCTGCGGCGAAATCGGCGCTTGCCGGGGTGCCGAGCAGCTCCCAGTAGCGCATGGGCGAAATGCCGGTGCCGGGGCGTTTTACGGTCATGTTGTCCGTTGTGAGCGGCTCGCCTTTCTTGATGTCGCAGGCGGCCACAAGGCTTTTGCGGGCAATGGCGATGTTGCCGAGCTCGCTTGGCTGCGGCTTCTTTTCGCCGGTGCCGAGAGAGGCTTCCACAATGCGGATGGAGCGCACCATATCTGCCAGTTCGTGCGGTTCCAGCGAAGCCTTGTGGTCGGGGCCGGGCATGTTTTTGTCCAGCGTGAAATGCTTTTCGATCAGCACGGCACCGCGCGCCACGGCTGCCACGGGAATGGTGATGCCGGGGGTGTGGTCAGAGTAGCCCACGGGTAGGTTGAAGAGGTCGCGCAGCGTGTCCATGCCGCGCAGGTTCACATCTTCATACGGGGTGGGATACTGCGTGGTGCAGTGCAGCAGGGTCAGCCGCTCGGTGAGCAGTGAACCGGCCCGCTGGCAGGCGGTGGCAAGGTCGTTTGCGTCCGGGGCGCGGTCGGGTTCCAGCATGCCGTGGGCAAGCACGGCAATGGCCGTGCGGATTTCTTCCGGCGTGGCCATGCCGGTGGAAAGGATGAGCGGCAGGCCGGTGCGCGCAATGGCGAGCAGCAGCGGGCCGTTGGTCAGCTCACCGGACGGAATCTTCATGCGCTGCACGCCCAGTTCCATGAGCAGGTGCACGCTATCAAGGTCGAAGGGCGTGGACATGAATTCAATGCCCAGTTCATTGCAGCGGGCCTTCAGCGCTTCGTGTTCCGCCGCGCCGAGTTCCAGCTTTTTCAGCATATCCAGCTGCGATTCGCCTTCGCCGGTGGTCTTTTTCTGATATTCGGCCTTGCCCGCCTTGGCGCTGGCAATGCTGGACGCCTTGAAGGTCTGAAACTTCACGGCGTCGGCACCGGCTGCATGGGCGGCTTCCACCAGCTTGAGAGCAAGTTCCGGCGAGCCGTTATGGTTCACGCCTGCTTCGGCAATGATGTAGACAGTATTCATGATCAGGCTCCTGCCACCATGTGAAAGGGCTTTCTGATGAGTTCGGCAAAGTCGGGCACGGCGGCCAGTGTTTTCACAATGCGCTGTGCGGTGTTGCCGTTGCCGTAAGGATTGACGGTGTGCGAGCAGTCCATGGACAGGGCGGTGCGCAGCGCGGCGAGAATGTCGTTGCGGGCTGCGCCGCAGTCGATGACCGATGCCGCACGCAGGCGGCCTTTTTGCCGGTCGCCTATGTTGACCGTGGGCACGCGCAGGCTGGGGGCTTCGTACAGCCCACTCGACGAGTTGCCCACCACGGCCGCGGCCAGCTTCATGGCGCTGAGATAGCGCAGATGGCCGAGCGAGGTGTGGGCGGAAACATGTTCCCGCTTTGCTGCGTAGTCGCTGATGAGGCGCATGAGCTCACGCCCGCCGGTGTCGGCGTTGGGCATGGTGAAGAGCACGCTGCAGCCCTGATCTTCGGCGCACAGGGTGTCGAGCGCGGCAAAGAGTTCTTCCAGCTGGTCGGCGGAAGAGCAGGTTCCCAGCGTTTCAGGATGATAGGTGGTAAGCAGCAGGCGGGGGCGGATGGCAATGCCGAGCTGCTGTTCCAGTTCGCGGCGGTCCAGCAGCGGCAGTTCCAGAATGGCGTCTATGCCTGAGCTGCCCACGTTGAACACCCTGTCGGGATTTTCGCCCATCTGCCGCACACGGTCGGCGGCTTGCTCGTTGCTGACGAAATGCAGGTGCGACATCTTGGTGATGGCGTGGCGGATGGATTCGTCAAAGGCACCTTCCGTGGTGTCGCCACCGCACAGGTGGGCCACGGGTATGCGTGCAATAAGCGCTGCCTGCACGGCTGCGAGCATTTCAAAACGGTCGCCGAGCACCATGACCAGGTCGGGCGCAAGGCGTGCAAAGGCATCTGCAAAGCCGATGACCCCAAGGCCGATGGACTTGGTTATGCCCACGGCCGAGTCGCTGGAAAGCAGCATTTCCACCTTTTCATCAATGCGGAATCCGTCGGCGGTGATGGACTGTGCCGTATACCCGAATTCCTGCGACAGGTGCATGCCGGTTGCCACGATCTGCAGCGTGAAGTCGTCGCGGGCCTGCAGGGCGCGCATGACCGGACGCAACAGGCCGTATTCGGCGCGGGTTCCTGTGACTATGCAAATGCTTCGCATGGATTATCCTGCCATTTCAGAGGGTGCTCCGGCTGCCAGCCCGGCACCGCTGGGAATGTTGATGAGCCGTGCTTCAATATCCTGTGCCACGCCAAGGTCCATGCTGGGGGCTGCGGCGTACATGGGCAGCCTGCTCATGAGCGTCCATACGGGGCGGGTCATGAGTCCTGCGGCATTGGTCTGTTCAAGCATGTCGTTGCGCAGGGTCATGTCCGCCTTGTCGAGCATGATGGCGTTGAGCCAGTAGTTGCTGACGCAGTGCTCGGGTTCCCTGACGAACTGTACGCCGGAAACACCGGCAAAGGCTTTGATATAGCGTTCTGCCAGCACACGCTTCTGCGCCAGCAGGGTGGGCAGCTGCTCGATCTGGGCGCAGCCGAGGGCCGCGTTCAGGTTGGGCATGCGGTAGTTGAAGCCCACCATGTCGTGGAAATATTCCCATTTGTGCGGCAGCTTGGCCGTGGTGGTGATGTGCTTGGCCTTGTCTGCCAGTGCGTCATCGTCGGTGAGAATGGCTCCGCCGCCGCCCGTGGTGATTGTCTTGTTGCCGTTGAAGCTCAGGGTGCCGAGCTTGCCGAACAGGCCGGTATGCTTGCCCTTGTAATAGGAGCCGAGCGATTCTGCCGCGTCTTCCACCAGAGGGATGTTCCATGCCTCGCACAGGGCGCACAGTTCGTCCATCCGCACGGGGTGGCCGAAGGTGTGCATGGGTACGAGGGCGGCTATGCGTCTGCCCGTGGCCTTGTTGTAGGTGCCGTCCTTCCGGCGTTCGGCAATGCTTTCCAGATGCGCGGCAAGCTTGTCGGGATCAATGCCCAGCGTGGAGTATTCGCTGTCCGCAAAATGAGGAACCGCACCGATGTACGCAGCTGCAGCGGCGGTGGCGGCAAAGGTCAGGGCGGGCATCACCACTTCCGTATCACGCTCCACACCGGCAAGCAGCAGGGCCACGTGCAGGGCAGCGGTGCCGTTTGCCACGGCAATGGCGCGTCTGGCTCCGGTGAATTCCTGCAGACGCTCCTCGAACTGGTTGACGTATTTGCCCGCGCTGGAAACCCAGCCGGTATCTATGGTGTCCTTCACGTATGCCCATTCGTTTCCGGCGAAGGTGGGCTCATGCAGCACGATGCCGGATGTGGCACCCGTTGCGGTACGAATGGCCTGAATGGTTCCTGTGATGCTGTTTGCTGACATATGCGTCTCGTATTGCCTGAATTCGGCAGGGAGCGGAATTGCCCGGCAGGGCTTCCGCATGCGGTTTACGGGCGTTCGTCCGTGGGCTGCTGTTCCTTGGCAGCTTCCAGACTTGTGCGGTAGTGGGGAAGCACCTCGTCGGGGGTGCCGTCCATGACGATGCGTCCGGCTTCAAGCCAGACGATGCGGTCGCAGTGCTCCACCGTGGTGAGGCGGTGGGCGATGATGAGCATGGTGAGCGAACCCGCCAGATTGCGCACGGTGTGCTGAATGGCGTTTTCGCTCTGCTGGTCAAGGGCGCTGGTGGCTTCGTCCAGCACCAGCAGTCTGGGGGATCGGTACAGGGCGCGGGCAATGGCTATGCGCTGCCGCTGGCCGCCGGAAAGTTTGGCTGCGCGTTCGCCGAGCGGCTGTTCATAGCCTTCGGGCAGCTGGGCGATGAACGATTCAAGGGCCGCCATGGTGCAGCAATGGGCAACCTTGTCGTGATCCACGGCTTCTGCGGGAATGCCGAAGGCCACGTTTTCGGTGATGGTGCCGTCGGTGAAGAAGGGAGCCTGCCCCACATACCCCACGTTGGCCCGCCATTGCTGCAGGTGGGCCGCTTCAAGCGGGGTGTCGTCTATGACAATCTGTCCCGTGGTCGGGTGCAGCAGTCCGATGATGTGGTCTGCGAGGGTGCTCTTGCCGGAACCGGAGCGGCCCACCAGCCCCACGGTTTCGCCCGCACGGATGTTCAGGGAAACGGAGGCAAGGGCACTGGAATCAGCGCCGGCGTAAGCGAACGAAACCTCGTTGATGGCGATGTTCTTCTCGAACGACAGGGGGGTGACATCCGCCCGTGCCTGGGGCTGCTCGGGCATGTCGAGAATGGCGTCTATCACGGCCTCGGCTCTGGGCAGGTAGTCGCGCACAGAGGAAAGGCTGTTCACGATGCGGTTGAAGGCGGGAATAGAACGCCAGGCAACCACGGCCAGCAGGGCCACGGGGCCGGTTATGGCCGAAGGGGATGATTCGTCGGAAAAGATGATGGAAACGAGAATCACGCCGCACAGGGTGATGAACCCGGCGGTCTCGAACGCCCACGAGGGAATGCGCGAGAGCAGGTGCACCATGGACTGCGATCTGGACGAGCAGGTCACGTCCTTCTGGTACAGGTCGAAGAAATACGGCTGGTTGGAGGAAATGATGATTTCCTTGATGCCCTGCGTGATGTTGGAGATGCGCTTGTTGATGTTCATCTCGAAGCTGGCGCAGGTTCTGGCGTGGCGGTCGATGCGCGGGCGCAGGCTGCGGTAGATGATCATGCCCATGGCACCAAGCGGGATGACCGTGCCTATGGAGATGCCGGGGGCGGTGATGAGCAGCACAAGGCCCATCATGCTGACAAGCACGATGTCGTTGAAGGCGAGCATGCCCATGTACCAGACCATGATCACGTTCTTGCGCCATGAACCGGCCGTGACAAGGTCTGCGGAATGCTTGCCCACATGCCATTCATAATCGCGGCGCAGATAGTTCTGCAGCAGCAGCCCGCCGAAATGCGCGTCTATCTTGGCGGCAAGGCGTGAATAGGCATAGGTGACGCTACCTGCCACACCATTCTTGGCGAGCATGAGAAAAGAAGCCAGAAGGCCCAGTGTGATGATGAAATTCTTGTCCGATGCAAGGACCTGTGCGGGCAAATACCCTTTAACCGCAGCAAAATAGGGTGAATTAAGAATTACCCCGGGGTCGTTGATGGATGAGATAAAAAGAGCTATGACACCGACTGCACCGGTCTCCACAATGGAAGAAAGGATGATGCCCAGCGTGATCAGGGCCAGCCGTGTGCGCCATGCTCGAGGAATGATCGAGATGGTTTTTGCGAAAAAATTATTTGATGCCAGAGACATATATCATTTTGCTCCGCATAGTGTTCTAGTGTTTATTGTTAAGAAAAACTGAACAAAAGTCAAGAGGGACACCATTGGTCCCATGGCTCACGGGGCTTGCCGGCTACCACTTCAGCCGGTTTTTCAGCATTTTTTTCTCTGGCTGCTCACCGTGGTTTTTTTCAAGAATCGCATGCCTGTTCCGGCCCGGTGGCACGGGATGAATTGTTCCGTCCTCTGAAGCATATCGGTATAGTTCACGATACGCGCCGGGGGGAATCCGATGCACCTGAATTGGGGTAAAGGCAAGAAATTATAAAAGACGAATTACCCCGATTTGCGATACTTGCCTTCTTAATGAAAAATGATTACTGATACCAGCAAAGGACGACACTCTTTGAATATAGACGAGGTAACCATGGCCCCCCAGACCCGAATGACCAAACAGCGGAAAGTTATTTTGGAAGAACTGCGTAAGGTGACTTCGCACCCCACTGCGGACGAGGTATATGATATGGTGCGTCAGCGCCTGCCTCGTATCAGTCTGGGCACCATCTACCGCAATCTTGACGTTCTGGCGGAGAGCGGAGAGATTCTCAAGCTCGAAAGTGCCGGGAACCAGAAGCGGTTTGACGGTAATCCCATGCCGCATGCGCATATCCGCTGCACGCGTTGCGGAAGGGTGGGGGATGTGATGAACGTGGGTATCGAGGTGCCCCTCGACGGCATGGACGTTTACGGCTTTACCGTAACCGCCGCGCGCATCGAGTTCGACGGCATCTGCGACGCCTGCCAGAGCACCAACTAGTTTTTTACTTGTCGCCGGGCGTTCTGCCGGAGCGACAGGTGTGCTATCTTGCGGGAATATATGAACGCCGAAAGGCCGGATCTTGTGTCCGGCCTTTTTTCATGGTGGCCGGGGAATTCCGGGCCGTAACGGACATTATAAATATGCTCTGCCGGTATCCTTGAACCGGGTCCTGTAGTATTCTTTTAACACTGATGTGTGCATGCCGCACACAGGCCGGCACAGGGTGCATATGGGTGCCCGTGTCATAGGGGGAGGGATCACAGGAGGTTGCGCCATGGATGAAAGGAGAGAATACCCGCGTTATTCGGTGGGGCAGCAATACTACTGCGAGCTGATCAATGCTCAGGGAGAAAGCTACTACGGGCGGATAGAGGATATCAGCCAGTACGGAGCCCGCATTGAATTCTCCAACGAGTATTATCCCGCAGGGGTGCAGTCCGGCGACAAGGTGTATCTGTACGGATACCGCAGCGGCGCATCGCGCGAGGGCGAAAAGCTGGCCGCGAAAGCCGTGTGGCGAGACAAGCAGTGCTACGGTGTGCAGTTCTATGCTTCCGTCTATGAATCTGCTGAAAGCCTCATGTCCATGTATCCGGACGCAATGCCGAAATATTACTAGCCAAAGGTGAGGTGAAAGCCCCCTGCCGACAAGCAGGGGGCTTTTCTTGTATCCGGAGCACCGTGGCGCACATGATTTCAGCTCAATGGATGTTGCCTGGTCTGGGCGGCTGTGATGTTTTTTGATGTGGCTGCCGCGAGAGCGAATATGCGCGCAACTACGTATGGACACACGCGGAACAGGCAAAGGGCTTGCCCGAATCCCAGCAAGGCGTATGGTAGCAGAAGGCCGGAAGCATGTTGCTGCCGGTCAGGCTGGCAAGCCCGTGCTGTTTTACCGCGTTGCCCGGGCAATGGGTGAGGAAGCACAGGCCGCCGCCCCTGCCGCACGTATTGTGCGCAGTGCAGGTTTGAACCTCCAGCATACAGGGAAGAACGACCATGTCGAAGACAGATACCGCGACAGGCAACAGAGTGCTCTACCTTTCTCACGGTGCAGGCCCCATGCCCCTGCTGGGGGATGCCGGGCATGCGCAGATGATCGCCACGCTGCAACAGGTGGCCGCAGCCATGCCGCGCCCGAAAGCCATTGTGCTGATAAGCGCCCACTGGGAAGAGGTTGCCCCCACGGTCACCACCGGCACGAGCCTGCCACTCATCTATGACTATTACGGATTCCCCGAAGAATCGTACGAAATTGCCTACCCCGCGCCGGGGGCTCCCGAGCTTGCCATGTCCTGCCATGCCCTGCTGAAGGCAGAGGGACTTTCACCCGTGGCAGATGCCGGACGCGGGTATGACCACGGCATGTTCGTTCCGCTCAAGATCATGTATCCGGAGGCGGATATCCCCTGCGTTCAAGTCTCTCTGGTCAAGGGGCTGGATGCCGATGTGCATCTGCGCATGGGGCGCGCACTGGCCGGACTTGCGGATGAAGGCGTGTTGTTTGTCGGCTCGGGTTTTTCATTCCACAACATGCGGGCCTTCTTCATGCAGGATACGCCCGCGACACGGGCCATGAACGAAGGGTTTGATACCTGGCTGACGGAAACCTGCTCCGGCGGGAACCTTGCCCCGGAGGAACGGCTGCGGCGTCTGGCCGGATGGGAAGAAGCGCCCCATGCCCGCTATTGCCACCCCAGAGAGGAGCATCTGCTGCCCCTGCATGTGTGCTGCGGCATAGCGCAGGGAGCAAAGGCAACCTCCTACAGCCTTGAGCTGCTGGGCAAAAAGACAAGCATGTTCCTGTGGTAGCGCGCCGCAAGGCACGACAGGCAGCGTAAGCAAAAGAAAAGCGGGAGGTCGGATGTATCCGGTCTCCCGCTTTATGCATGTGCCGTGCAAGCTACCTGCAGGGCTGTGTTCTGTCAGCTCACAGCGCCCTGACGGGCGGCTTTGATGAGAATCTCCGTCACGAACTGGCTGGAGTTTCTGGTCGTCCAGTAGTCGGTAACGTAGCGTTCATATGTTTCCTCGCTCAGAATGTAGCCGCACTTGCTGGCCCAGCGGCACATCTTTGCATAGGTCTCGTGGATGTTTTCGTGCGGACCAATGTGGTAGCACGAGGCCATCAGGCATCCGCCCAGCTTGGTGCGGGACTCTTCGGGAGCAGGAATGAGGGTTTTCTGCAGAATGCGGATGCCCTGCGGCTTGTCCTGCATTCTGAGCTTGAGCGACGAAAAATTCAGTATGACAGGACCGGTGATCTCGTTCTGGCAGCTCTCTACGTAGTTGGTCCAGTCGATATTGATGATGGAACCTTCGATGTCGTTCTCGAACGTCTGGTCCTGATACATGTAGTCGCTTGCTTCGACATACTTGATGGAAACTTCGCGTATGTCGTTTTCAATGACCATCTCTGCTTCGGAAATGAGATCATACCAGTCCTTTACGGACTCATACTTTCTGCGGATCTCTTCCTGCTGCTGTTCCAGCTCGCTGATCTTGGACGTGAAGGAATTCTTAATGGCCTTGTAAACGTTGGAGGGCGCTTTGCCTTCAATGAAGTCGCGCATCTCTTCGAGTTTGAAACCCATCTGCTTGTAATATTTGATAACAGGCACTGCCAGCAGGGACTGGTAGGTGTAGTAGCGGTAGTTGTTGTAATCCTGCCGCTGGGAAGTGATTATTCCGATGTTATCGTAGTAACGCAGTGCCTTTTTGGAAATGTTGCAGATATGGCTGACATCCCCGATAGAGTATTTGACCTTACTCTTCATGGTGTACCTCGTCTCATGTTGCGCTCGCCCGATGCCGCCCGCCCGCGTCCCTCGCCGGAACCAGCCCCCTTCCTTTTGGATGCAGGATGAACCCGTCACGGAGTCATGAACGACACTCGGCTGCAAAAACCCGGAACGCCTCTCGAAAAGTCAAGATGTCTTTATGTTGAAAGGCGTTATGCCTCTGCTGCAATGCCCTGTTCTTAAAAAAAAGAGGGCCCCCCGGCAGCAGGGCAGCCCTCTTATATAGGTAACGCGCCTTACAATCAATCCTTGATGTAGCGGTTGATCGTGGCAGCACCTTCTTCATGCGCTCTGTAATAGACGCGCAGTTCGTCGGCAGGGTCCATGTCGAAGCGGGCTTCTTCGAGCAGACCGTTTGCTTCTGCGGTCATCAGGGCATTGATGACTGCGGGCTTCTTGAAGGCCTGAAAGTGACCGTACTGACCCTTGAGGGCGGCCATCACGTCGTCTGCGCAGGCTTCCTCTACCTTGGTGAAGTGCTTCAGAATTGCATAGTTAAGCGGCTGCATGCTGTGTTCTCCTACTTCTTCTTGAGCAGATCAAAGGGGTTCATGGCGATGGTGAAGATACCGATAACCATGACGAGTGCGGCAGCCCATGCGATGGGGGGCATGGACCAGCCGTCCATACCGAAGGCGAGGCCGAGCACGATCCAGCAGCAGAAGGGGCCCCAGAAGGAGAAGGTGCCGTTGCAGGACATGCCGAGTGCGGCACCGCACATGGCGTTGCCCTTGTACCAGAACATGAAGGTCAGGTAGGCGCTCAGACCGGCAAGAACGAACCAGGGCATGGCTTCTGCGTCGGTGAAGGAGGTCATGACCATGTCGAAGGCGTTAACGCCGGAGATCATGCTGAAAAGGGGCACCAGAATGATCAGGTTGGAAAGACCGGAGGTAACCTGACGGATGGTGATGCCGATTTCGGGGTCGATCATGGAGGTGCCGTAGCCGCAGACGCAGCCTTCGATACCCCAGCACAGGGCGGCAATGAAGCCGAAGAGCATGCCCACAACCAGACCGTCCGGCACTTCGTCACCAAGGCCGGTGCTGCCGATCATGAAGCTGGCAAGGAAGCAGATGGCAATACCGAGCAGCATGCGGCTGTTCAGGTGCTGCTTGAAAAGGAAGCGGCCGAGAATGGCGCCGATGGCGGGGCAGAGTGCGCTGATCGGCACAACAATGGAGCCGGCCTTCTGCAGGCCTACAACATATGCGGTGCTGGCAAGGGGGCCGCCGATGATGGCAGCGGCAACCATGACAAGGCCGGGCTTGGTCTTGATGCAACGGACAAAGTCGCCGAAGCGGCCGCGTGCCTTGGCAATGCCCATGGCCCATACGGCGCTGCAGCTGTCGGTGGTTGCGGCGCCGAGGGCGCTCAGCAGGTACATGACAGCAAAGGCGGAAAGGCCGGAGTTTTCGCCGTACCACTGCAGCCATACACCCTTGGACATGCCGAGGGTCATGAATGCGGTATAGAAACCGTAAAGCAGACCGGAAAGCAGGGCGATGATGATGCCCTTGCGTTTGAAATCCGTCGCCAGTCGGGTTTTGGCAGCAATGGCTGCCGGGTTAGGTAACACTAAAGTTTGCCCCATGTTCGTCTCCTTGCGCCTGTAGGTAGTTTCGGGTCTACCAAATTTATGTGTTTTGTTGCCCACTTGTGCACGTAGGGTTTTCCAATTGTTGTGATAGCATTCCCCTTAAGGGGAAGGTCAATGGGGAATTGTAACGTGGGGCTAAAGTGGCGCTTCAAAAAACGATAGGGATTTCCCGTAACCTTACATTTTTGCTTCTACGGCGCTCGCTTGAGGGCTGCCAAGGAAATTTCGAGTTTGTGAAAAAAATTTTTTGAGCGAGACACCGTTTGAGCGCACAAGCCGTAAAATCGGCCCTCTGCGGGCATCTTTCTTTCCGTCAGGGGGCAGTTGTGCCCCTCTTTTTTGGCTTTAAAACACCACCTCAGAGGGCTTGCGAATAATTTCCCAAAAAATTTTCAGACAAAATAGTCAGCAATACCACCATCGAAGATAAAGAAAGCTGTTTTTTTGAAAAACCCTGTTGACTTTCCCCTTTGGGGGAAGGGCTAGGGTTTACGCAAGATGGGCAGGAGTACGCCCGAAGGAGATGCCTCATCCCGAGGCGCAAAAGAACAGCTAAGCACTGAGGTGGTAGCGGATGGGTGAATTCAAGAGATATTACGGCGAAGAGGCGCTTGGGCTCATAGAGACCCTCGGAATGGTTCCGGCAATCAACGGCGCGGACAAGATGCTCAAGGCCGCCAACGTTGAACTCATTTCTTATGAAAACGTGGGCTCCACGCTGGTCACCGTTATGGTGAAGGGCGATGTTGCCGCAGTTCAGGCTGCAGTGGACGCAGGCAAGGTGGCCGCTTCCGAAATCGGCAAGCTCACCGCATACAATGTTATGCCCCGTCCCATCCGTCCCGTGGGCGAAATCGTATCCGTTCACGGTATCGAAGACGAATCCCTGGAATCCAACGGCGCACGTCCCCGCGCCATGGGCCTGATCGAAACGTTCGGCATCGTATACGTTCTTGAAGCTGCAGACGCCATGCTCAAGACCGCCGACGTGGAACTCATCGGCTACGAAAACGTTGCCTCCGGGTACATCTCCGTCATGGTTCAGGGCGATGTTGCCGCATGCAAGTCTGCCGTTGAAGCCGGTGTGAAGGCTGTAGAGGCCATGGGTGCCAACGTGTACAGCTCGCTCGTCATTCCCACCCCCCATCCTGACGTGGCCCGCATCACCAAGCGCTACAGACTGGAAAACCTGCTTCCCTAACGGAATTACGAGGCAGTGAGGACTGCCGGACTTGAAGAAGGCATGCCTGCATTGCCGCTTCAAAGCCGGAACAGAGGAATCCGAAGGCCAAGGGGTACACGATAATGATAGTCGACAACGATCTGCTCTCCATCCAGCAAGCCAGAATTCTGGCGGAAAACGCCAAGATGGCTCAGCGTGCACTTGCCACTTTTACGCAGGAGCAGCTGGACGAGATTGTGGAAAGCGTGGCGGACGCCGTGGAACAGCACGCGGACGCGCTCGCCGTTTTGTCCCGCGAAGAAACTGACTACGGCAGATGGCAGGACAAGCAGCTCAAGATCCGCTTTGTCTGTGGCCATATCCGCAAGCAGCTCCGGGGCATGCGTTGTGTCGGCATTATCGGCGAAGACCGTGACAGACACCTCATGGACGTAGGTGTTCCCGTCGGGGTGATCGTGGCCCTGTGTCCCTCCACCAGCCCCGTCTCCACTGCCATCTATACTACGCTTATTGCCATCAAGTCCGGTAACGCCGTCATCTTCTCGCCCCATCCGCGGGCTTCGAAGTCCATGGCCAGAGTGCTGGATATCATGATCGAGGCTGCACAGTCGCACGGACTGCCGGAAGGCTGCCTTTCCTATCTGGAAACGGTGACCAAGACCGGCTCTGAGGAGCTGATGAACCATGCGGCCACTTCCCTCATCATGATCTCGGGTGTTCCGGGCATGCTCAAGGCTGCACACGCCGCGGGCAAGCCGGTCATCATTGGCGGCACGGGCAATGGTCCGGCTTTCATCGAACGCACTGCCGATATCCGTCAGGCCGTGAACGATATCATCCGGAGCAAGACATTTGATAACGGGATAGCACCGGGCGCGGAGCAATCCATTGTTGTCGACTCCTGCATCGCACAGGAAGTGCGGCGTGTTCTGCAGGAGTGCGGCGCCTATTTCATGACGGAAGAAGAATCGCTTCGACTCGGCGAACTGTTCTTCTGTCCTGACGGCCGCCGCAGAACGGGCATGGTCGGCATTTCTGCCGCAGCCCTCGCCCGCAAGGCGGGCATTACCGTACCCAAGGACGTTACCGTTCTGGTTGCGGAGCGCAAATACGTTTCCGAGGCAGACCCTTACTCAAGGGAACTGCTTTCCCCTGTCCTTGCCTTCTACGTGGAGGACGACTGGATGCACGCCTGCGAAAAATGCATCGAGCTGCTCCTCCACGAACGTAACGCCCACACCCTCGTCATCCACTCGGGCGACGAAGAGGTGGTCCGCCAGTTCGCGCTTAAAAAGCCTGTTGGCAGAATGCTGGTCAACACGCCCGGCACTCTCGGCGGCATGGGGGCAACGACCAATCTCTTCCCCTCAATGATTCTGGGCAGCGGTTCTGCCGGTATGGGCATTACCTCCGACAACGTGTCGCCGCTCAATTTCATCTACACGCGCAAGGTCGGTTACGGCGAAAAATACATGGACGGCATGTCCGCAGCCGCTTCGGAAACGGAGCAGCCCCGCAAGGAAAACGGCATGCCCGATGAACATAGCAATACAAGCACGATGCAGACGATACAGCAGATCTTGGCAGAGGCGATCAAGGTCATGAACGGTTCTGCAGACAGATAAATGGAGGAAGCATAGTGGATCTTCACGATTTTTCAACCAAACTCGCAGAGGCGACCAAGAACCTCACCCCCACTGAGCGCGCTTCGCTGAAGAAGATTTTCGAAGGCGTTTCCGCTGAACTGATGGGTAAGGCTCCCGTTGCCGAGGCTGATGACCACCATGAAGGCTGCGGCATTCCGGATGGTCCCACCGAGCGTCACCTCAAGCTGAAGCAAAAGTTCCTTACGCATGTGCCCAGCGTTACCATTCACCGTGCCCGTGCAATCACCAAGATTGCTCAGGAGAATCCCGGTATCCCCGCTGCACTGCTGCGTGCCAAGACCTTCCGCTACTGCTGCGAAACCGCACCGCTGGTGATTCAGGACCACGAACTCATCGTCGGTTCCCCCAACGGCGCACCCCGCGCAGGTGCCTTTGCACCCGACGTGGCATGGCGCTGGCTGCGTGACGAAATGGACAGCATCGGCACCCGTGCACAGGACCCCTTCTACATCTCTGAAGAAGACAAGAAGATCCTGCGCGACGAAATTTTCCCCTTCTGGGAAAACAAGTCCGTTGATGAACTGTGCGAAGGTCAGTACCGCGAAGCAGGTCTGTGGGAAATGTCCGCAGAATCCTACGTTTCCGACTGCTCCTACCACGCTGTGAACGGTGGCGGCGACTCCAACCCCGGTTACGACGTCATTCTGATGAAGAAGGGCATGCTGGACATTCAGCATGAAGCGCAGGAGCACCTTGATCATCTGGATTACGCAAACCCCGACGACATCGACAAGATCTACTTCTACAAGTCCGTCATCGAGACTGCAGAAGGCGTGATGATCTATGCCAAGCGCCTGTCCCAGTATGCCTACGAACTGGCATCCAAGGTAAGCGATCCCAAGCGCAAGGCTGAACTGCTGAAGATTTCCGAAATCAACGCCCGCGTACCTGCCCATGCTCCCAGCAACTTCTGGGAAGCCATTCAGGCTGTCTGGACCGTCGAGTCTCTGCTCGTGGTTGAAGAAAACCAGACCGGCATGTCCATCGGCCGCGTTGACCAGTACATGTACCCCTTCTACCGCGCAGACATCGATTCCGGTCGCATGACCGACTACGAAGCCTTCGACCTTGCCGGTTGTATGCTCGTGAAGATGTCTGAAATGATGTGGCTCACCAGCGAAGGCGCTTCCAAGTTCTTCGCCGGTTACCAGCCCTTCGTGAACATGTGCGTGGGCGGTGTTACCCGTGAAGGGCACGACGCCACCAACGACCTGACCTACCTGCTCATGGACGCAGTTCGTCACGTGCGCATCTACCAGCCCACGCTGGCAACCCGCGTGCACAACAAGTCCCCCCTGAAGTATCTGAAGAAGATCGTGGACGTTATCCGCTCCGGCATGGGCTTCCCTGCCGTGCACTTTGACGATGCCCACATCAAGATGATGCTCGCCAAGGGCGTAAGCATGGAAGATGCCCGCGACTACTGCCTGATGGGCTGCGTTGAGCCCCAGAAGTCCGGCCGTCTGTACCAGTGGACCTCCACCGGTTACACCCAGTGGCCCATCTGCATCGAGCTGGTGCTCAACCACGGCGTGCCGCTGTGGTACGGCAAGAAGGTTACCCCCGATATGGGCGACCTGAGCCAGTTCGACACCTACGAGAAGTTTGAAGAAGCCGTTAAGTACCAGATCAAGTGGATCACCAAGAACACCAGCATCGCTACTGTTATCTCCCAGCGTGTGCACCGTGATCTGGCACCCAAGCCGCTCATGTCCCTCATGTACGAAGGCTGCATGGAAAAGGGCCGCGACGTTTCCGGCGGCGGCGCCATGTACAACTTCGGCCCCGGCGTTGTGTGGAGCGGTCTTGCTACCTACGTGGACTCCATGGCTGCCATCAAGAAGCTGGTTTACGAAGAGAAGAAGTACACCCTGCAGCAGCTGAACGACGCGCTGAAGGCTGACTTTGTGGGTTACGACCAGATCAAGGCCGACTGCCTTGCCGCACCCAAGTACGGCAACGACGACGACTACGCCGACATGATCGCTGCGGACCTCGTTCACTTCACCGAAGTGGAACACCGCAAGTTCAAGACCCTGTACTCCGTGCTCAGCCATGGCACGCTGTCCATCTCCAACAACACCCCCTTCGGCCAGCTGCTTGGCGCATCCGCCAACGGCCGTCAGGCATGGGCGCCGCTTTCCGACGGCATCAGCCCCACGCAGGGTGCGGACTACAAGGGCCCCACGGCCATCATCAAGTCCGTTTCCAAGATGGCCAACGACAACATGAACATCGGCATGGTGCACAACTTCAAGCTGATGTCCGGCCTGCTGGACAACCCCGAAGGTGAAAACGGTCTGATCACCCTGATCCGCACCGCCTGCATGCTCGGCAACGGCGAAATGCAGTTCAACTACCTGGACAACGACACGCTGATCGATGCGCAGAAGCATCCTGAAAAGTATCGCGATCTCGTTGTGCGCGTGGCTGGCTACAGCGCCTTCTTCGTCGAACTCTGCAAGGACGTTCAGGACGAAATCATCAGCCGTACCATGCTGCACTCGATCTAACCCGTCGACTGCATACTGATTGAATAAACCCTTCGGGATTCGAACTACCGCAAGCAACCGGAAACACCAGAGGCAAGACCGTGATCGAAAGAAAAGCTCTTATCTTCAACATACAGAAATACAACATGTATGACGGTCCCGGCGTGCGCACCCTGGTGTTTTTCAAGGGATGCCCCCTGCGTTGCAAGTGGTGCTCGAATCCTGAAGGGCAGCTCAGGCAGTATCAGGTGCTCTACAAGAAGAGCAGTTGCGTGCACTGCGGCGCATGCGCACAGGTCTGCCCTGCAGGCGTGCACCGCATGACCGCGGACAACAAGCACGAGATTGATGAAAAGGCGGAATGCGTGGGCTGCCGCAAGTGTGAGCAGGCCTGCCCTTCCACCGCACTGGCCATTGCAGGAGAGAGCAAGAGCATCTCCGAGCTTGTGGAGATCATCGAGGAGGACCGTCCCTTCTACGATGTTTCCGGCGGCGGTGTCACCCTTGGCGGCGGCGAAGTGCTCATGCAGCCCGAAGCGGCAACCAGCCTGCTCATGGCCTGCAAGCAGCGCGGCATTAATACCGCCATGGAAACCTGCGGCTACGCACGCCCCGAAGTGATCATGAAGGTGGCCGAATACACCGACCTGTTCCTCTTCGACATCAAGCACATGGATTCCGACAAGCATTACGAGCTTACCGGTGTGCGTAACGAGTGGATTCTGAACAACCTTATCTGTCTGCTCGAAAACCGGAACAACGTGAAGATCAGGGTGCCCCTGATGCGGGGCGTGAACGATGGCGAAGAAGACATCGCCCGCATGATCGAGTTTTTGAAGCCGTATCAGGATTACAAGAATTTCAAGGGAATAGATCTGTTGCCTTACCACAAGATGGGCGTGAACAAGTACACCCAGCTGCGCTGGGAATACCCCATGGAAGGCAAGCCGGACCTGAGCGACGAGGAACTCTCGCGCATTGAGGCGGCAATCCGGAAGTACGACTTCCCGGTGGCCGTGATCCGGCATTGATGGAAATGCACGCATCGTTGTGAGTGAGGAGAAAACGCATGAAAGCACTTGGACTCATCGAAACAAAAGGGCTGCTCGCCGCCGTAGAAGGCGCGGACGCCATGCTCAAGACGGCGGATGTACGCCTGCTTGAAAAGAACCTCGTGGGCGGCGGGCTGGTGACCATCACCATCGCCGGAGAGGTTTCTGCGGTGCGTGCCTCTGTGGACGCTGCTGTGTCGGCCATTGGCCGCATACACGGTGCCACGCTGGTTTCCGAGCACGTTATTGCCCGTCCCGATGAGGAACTGGCACGGATTCTTTCCTTTGCCGAGATGACCGCCGAAGAACCCCAGGCGCCCGCTGCACCTGTGGTACCTGCTGCAACCGAAGAGCCCGCAGGCGGCAATGCACAAATTTACTCTGTAAATGCCGGGAACACCGCAAACCCCGACCCCGCGGCGGTTTCTCCGGATATTGCGAGGGCCTTGACTGAGGAAGAGGCCGGAGCAGAAGGGGCTCCCATGCCTGCCCATCCTTCAGCTCAGCCTGAGGCAACCGCTTCAGTCAAGCCCTCGAAATCAGAGACGGTACGTCATGAAGTTTCACAGTTGAAGAAAATGAGCGTGAACAGGTTGCGCCAGATCGCCGCATCCCTTTCCGGGCTTACCCTGAGCGCGGAAGAGGTACGCAAGGCGGTCAAGAAGGACCTGATTGAAGCAATCATCTCTGCATACAGGCAGATAGAGGAGTAGTCCCATGGTAGACAAGGACCTATTGTCCATTCAGGAAGCCCGTGCCCTGGTGCGAGCAGCTCGTACGGCACAGGCAGAATATGCCCTGATGGATCAGGAGCATATTGACGCCATTGTGAAGGCAATCGCCGACGCAGCCGTTGCCCATGCGGAAACGCTGGCAGCCATGGCTGTTGAGGAAACCGGCTTCGGCAAGGTTCAGGATAAGAAGACCAAGAATATCCTGGCCAGCGAGAAGCTGATCGAAGCCATCAAGGACATGAAGACCATCGGCGTGATCAAGGACGACAAGGAACACAAGGTCGTCGAGATTGCCGTGCCTGTCGGGGTTATCGCGGGTATCGTTCCCTCCACCAACCCCACCTCCACGACCATCTACAAGTCCATCATCTCTCTGAAGTCCGGCAACGCCATTGTCTTCACCCCGCACCCCAGCGCCAAGAAGTGCATTTCCAAGACCGTGGAAATGATCCGCGGCGTTCTGCACGACTGCGGCGTGAGCGAAGACCTCGTCAGCTGCATCAGCGTGCCCACCCTTGAGGGCAGCGGCGAACTGATGAAGATCGTTGACCTCATTCTGGCTACCGGCGGCCCCGGCATGGTCAAGGCTGCATACAGCTCCGGCACCCCCGCTCTCGGCGTGGGCGCAGGAAACGTGCCCGCCTACATCGAGCGTTCCGCAAACATTGAAGACGCCGTTACCAAGATCTTCGCAAGCAAGACCTTTGACAACGGTACCGTGTGTGCCTCCGAGCAGGCTGTTGTGACCGACGCAGTCATCGCCGACAAGGTGCGAGCCTCTCTGATCGCCCACGGCGCTTACTTCCTTGAAGGCGAAAAGCTGGAAAAGGTGAAGCGCGTCATGGAACGCGGCAACGGTTCCATGAACCCCGACATCGTAGGCCGCGACGCAGGCTACATTGCCAAGCTGGCCGGTATCGAAGTGCCCGCAGGCACCCGTCTGCTGGTTTCCGATGAAAAGGGTGTCGGCCCCAAGTATCCCTTCTCCAAGGAAAAGCTCACCGCTCTGCTGGGCTTCTACGTGGTTGAAGACTGGAAGGAAGCCTGCGAGCTGTGCCACGCCCTGCTGAAGAACGGCGGCATCGGCCACTCCCTGTCCATCCATTCCATGAACGAGGAAGTCATCCGCGAGTTCGGTCTGAAGAAGCCCGTTTCCCGCCTGCTGGTAAACACCCCCTCCACCCATGGTGCCGTGGGCATTACCACCAACCTGTTCCCCTCGTTCACTCTGGGTTGCGGCACGGTTGGCGGCAGCGCCACCTCCGATAACGTGACCCCCATGAACCTGCTCAACGTCCGCCGCGTTGCCTACGATCTGGGCACCGTATGCTGCGCTCCGCAGGGTGAACACAAGGCTGAGGCACACAACCTCGATATCAACGCCATTACCGCGATGATCATCGAGCAGCTCAAGCAAATGGCCTAATCCGTTACGGAAACGGCTTTTAAAATAGACGTAAAACACACTGTACAAGGAGATAGACATGTCATCTTCCAACGCACTCGGCATGATTGAAACCAAGGGCCTCGTAGGCGCCATCGAAGCAGCTGACGCAATGGTCAAGGCTGCCAACGTAACCCTGATCGGCCGCACCCAGGTTGGCGGCGGTCTCGTAACCGTTATGGTTCGCGGCGACGTGGGCGCAGTTAAGGCTGCTACCGACGCTGGCGCAGCAGCAGCCAAGCATGTTGGCGAACTGGTCAGCGTGCACGTTATTCCCCGTCCTCACGGCGAAGTGGAAACCATTCTGCCCAAGGTCGGCTAATCCTGTCGGTTTGGTCCGGTTCCGACGGAATCCGGATTCCGGCGGAACGGGAGCCGGTCAGGCGACCAGATCCTGACCCTGCACAGCGATGCTACGCACCGCACGCAGGAGGCAGGAGCCACGAAAACGGCGTTTTCGCAGCACGAGGAGGGGGACGCACCCCGTCCCCCTCCGCTGCCCGCTCCCGAAAGGGGCGGACGGCATGACGATAACAGCCCCGGCGAGCACTGAAACGCAGGGCGATACCATGAACGGGCGCGTCGATAACGGCAGCACGCCCGTGAAATACCAAGCCGGTACTTCTCAAGCGGAGCGATCATGGACGAGAGAGCCATTAAAGATATTTTGGAAGGGGTACTCAAGAACGTGCTGAGCCAAATGGGTGGCCAGCCCGGTTGTCAGTCCGGATGCCAGACTCACGCAGCTCCCTGCTGCGAGGGCGGCGATACCCCCATTCCGGTTGAACTTTCCGCGCGCCACGTGCACCTGAGCGAAAAGGATGCCATTGCACTGTTCGGTGCGCCTCTCACCCACGCACGCGATCTTTCCCAGCCCGGCCAGTTCCTCGCAAAGGAACGTGTGCGCCTTATCGGACCCAAGGGCGTCATGGACAACGTGGCGGTTCTCGGTCCTTCGCGTGGCAGCTCGCAGGTGGAAATTTCCAAGACCGATGCCCGTATCCTCGGCATTGACGCCCCCGTGCGCCAGTCCGGCGATACCAAATCTACCCCCGGCATCATCCTCGCCTCCCAGACCGGCATTGTGGGCCTTGAGGAAGGCGTGATCATCGCTTCCCGCCACATCCACATGGCCCCCGCAGACGCGAAGACGCTCTGCGTGGCCGACGGAGATCTGGTGAGCGTGCGCATTGACGGCGACCGTCCCCTGGTTCTCGAAGATGTTCTGATCCGCGTGAACGAGCAGTTCAAGCTGGCCATGCACATCGACCCCGACGAAGGCAACAGCGCCGGTTGGAACTCCAAGGTAGCCGGCAGAATCATTAGCAAGAAGAATGGTGCGGCACATGGACTTTGCAGCCATTGATAGCCAGATCAGCGCCCTTGAGCAGTGCATCGCCAATACCGTTCCGGTAAGCGCTGATGAAAAGCTGCACGTGGGTGTTGACCTTGGCACGGCCTACATCGTGGTCGTGGTGCTGAACGGCGCCAAGGAACCCGTGGCCTGTGCCATGCAGTTCGCGCAGGTCATCAAGGACGGCCTTGTGGTGGACTACATCGGTGCTACCCGCATCGTGCGCAAGCTGGTGAACGAAATTGAAGAGCGGCTGGGTCGGCAACTGACCCACGCCGCCATCGCCGTGCCCCCCGGCACCGGTGAAAAGGACTGCGGCACCCACCGCCATGTGGTGGAAGGTGCAGGGCTGGAGGTCACCGCCATTCTGGACGAACCCACCGCAGCCAACGCCGTGCTCGGCGTGGATAACGGTGTGATCGTGGATATCGGCGGCGGCACCACGGGCCTTTCTGTTCTCGAAGACGGCAAGGTGACCTATGTGGCCGACGAGCCCACCGGCGGCACCCATGTGAGCCTTGTGCTTGCAGGCAACATGGGGGTTCCCTTTGAAGAGGCTGAAAAGCTGAAGAAGGAAGCCGACCGCCAGAACGAAGTGCTGGTTGTGGTGCGTCCCGTCATCCAGAAGATGGCCTCCATCATCAACAGGCACATTCAGGGGCGCGACATTGCGGGCATCTACCTTGTGGGCGGCACCTGCTGCCTGAAGAACATGGAAGCCGTCATTGCCAAGGATACCGGCAAGCCGGTGTACAAGCCCGCCAACCCGTTCCTTGTCACCCCTTTGGGCATTGCCCTGAACTGTTACGCGCAGAGCCCTGCATAGCGGGCTGCGCAGGAGATAGTCATGGACGTGAACGAACTTGTCAGCACCATAGCGCGCGAAGTGCTCAAGCAGCTGAACGGCAAACAGGAGAAGCCCTGCGTCATGATTCTCGGCGCACGCGATGCCAAGGTTGCCGCCAAGGTGCAGGCGCATCTCGATGAAGAGGCGGATTTCGTCTACTTCATGGAGCCCACCAACGGCCGCACTCCTTCGCGCTACATCCTGCCCCATCTGTGCTGCGCTTCCATGGCCGACCTTGCTCTGGGCCGCGCTTCCGGCTCCCTCATGACCGAGGTGCTGCGCCTGCTGCTCTCCGGCGTGAAGGTGGAGACGCTGGAGTTCGGCTACAAGGCATATGCCGAAACCGCCCCCGACAGCCTGTACAAGCTGTACGAGTCTTACGAGAAGACGCTGGCGGGTTACGGCCTGAAGGAATTCAGCAGAAAGCGCCCGGAAGCAGTCCGGTTCCGCGAAAGCCTGGTGACGGAAAAAGACGTTGCCGGGGCTGCTGAAAAAGGGGCCACCACCCTCATGGTGTCTGCGGCGGCGGTGGTAACACCCCTTGCAGTGGAAGCGGCTAAGAACATGAATATCAACATTGTCAAAGGCTTTTAGGGTGGTGCGCGTATGATGATCGGCAGGGTTATCGGTAATATCTGGGCCACGCGGAAGGAAGATTCCCTCAACGGACTCAAGCTCATGATCGTGCAGCGGCTTGATACCGTGAACGGCGAGAGCCTTGAGAACTTCGTGGCTGTGGACTGTGTGGGTTCCGGTATCGGCGACAAGGTGCTGATAACCACCGGCAGCTCGGCCCGCAAGGCGCTGCGCAATCCCGAATCCCCTGTGGATGCATCCATCGTCGGCATCATCGACGAAGACAAGGACTAAGTCCGGGGCGAGGCAGGCATGGATACTCTTGGCGTAGTGGAAAGCCGCAGCATAGCAGGCGGAGCAGTGATCGCGGACGGCATGGTCAAGTCGGCGGACGTGGAACTCGTCCGTGCGTCGACCATCTGCTCCGGCCGGTACCTGATCTTTGTCGCGGGCGACCGGCAGGCCGTGCATACGGCCGTGGAAACTGCGCGCGAATCCGGCCGAAGCCTTTCCGGCAGCTTTGTCATCTCCAACGTGTCCCGGCAGGTTCTGGACGCGCTGAAGAAAAGCTCTGCCGCAAACGAGCACGATGCGCTCGGCGTTATCGAATGCCGCAACGTATCATCCGGCATCAACGCGGCAGATTGCGCCGTAAAGCGCTCCGCCGTGCAACTGGCCCGTCTGGTCACGGGGCAGGGCATAAACGGCAAATCATATTTTGTGCTCAGCGGAGACGTTGCCTCCGTTGAGGAGGCCGCAGAGGCGGCTAAATCGGCTCTGGGCCAGAACCTTGTCGATGCGGTTGTGATTCCCCGTCCCTCCGCTTCGGTCGTCAGGGCCTTAACAAGCGGTGTGAGGTAACCATGAAAAAGAAACTGGTGGAAAAAGACGGAATCGATGCCTGCATCTGCAAGGCAACGGGAAAGGTCTATGTCGACGGCTCCATCATCCTTACGGCCGGTGCCAAGGATGAGCTGAGCAAGCGCGGCATCACCATTGTCTACGGTCCCAAGCCTGATGCGGCTGCGTGCCCTCCCGGCTGCACCTGCGAGGCATGCGCTGCCAAGGCGCATTCCTGCCCGCCCGGATGCACCTGTGCCGCCTGCACGGCTGACCTTGAGCGGCTCATGCTCGGCGTGGCCGCAATGCTGAAGACGGAATACGGGGTTGACGATCTGGAAAAGCTGCAGGCCATCAGCTGGCAGGTTGCCAAGACCATTCGTGAAAACATCTGATTCTCAAGAATTTACTGAGTAAAAAAGGATAGAAGGAGAAAATTATGCTTAACGCACTGGGTATGATTGAAACCAAGGGCCTTGTCGGCGCCATTGAAGCCGCTGATGCCATGGTAAAGGCTGCCAATGTTGAACTCGTGGGCCGGGAACAGGTTGGCGGCGGTCTCGTGACCGTTATGGTCCGCGGCGACGTGGGTGCCGTGAAGGCTGCTACCGACGCAGGTGCGGCTGCTGCCGACCGTGTAGGTGAACTGGTGAGCGTGCATGTTATTCCCCGTCCGCACAACGAAGTGGAACTGATTCTGCCCAAGTGCGGCAAGTAGCAGTTTTCGAGGCCCGGGCCGGAGCCCGCTCCGGCCCGCCTTGCTCCCGGTTATTCATTTGACATAATGTTTTCTACAAGTTGGAGATTTCGAGGGTGACACAGTTCTACGGAAAAACCAAAATCTGCTATGGCGAAGATGCCCTTGAGACCCTCGAGCATCTGCCTGCAAAGCAGGCCTTCATCGTGACGGACCCCTTCATGGTGAAGACCGGCTTTATTGACCGCATAAAGAGCCATCTGGACCGCGTTGGCGTAGCCCACCGCACCTTTGACGGTGTGGAGCCCGATCCTTCGCTGGAAACGGTGACCAAGGGAACCAAGCTCTTCATGCAGGATCAGGCCGACGCGGTTATCGCCCTTGGTGGCGGTTCCGCCATCGATGCTGCCAAGGCCATCATGTATTTTGCGTACAAGGCGGGCGGCGAGGTGAAAAAGCCTCTGCTGGTCGCCATACCCACTACCAGCGGAACCGGTTCTGAAGTAACCGCCATTTCCGTGGTGACGGACAAGGTCAACGAGGTGAAGATTCCCCTCAACGACGAGCTCCTCATCCCCGACATGGCCATTCTGGATGCCCGCTTTACCCGTACTGTGCCTCCGCACGTGACGGCATCCACCGGTATGGACGTGCTCACGCATGCCATTGAGGCGTATACTTCCCGCAAGGCCAATGCCTTTACGACCATCTATGCGGAACACGCCATCCGTTACGTTTTCAAATATCTGCTGCGGGCCTACCGCCACGGCGACGACATGGAAGCACGCGAAAACATGCTTCTGGCCTCGTGCATGGCCGGCATGGCCTTCAACAACAGCGGTCTGGGCATTACGCACAGCATCGCGCACAGCCTTGGCGGCCTTTTCCACGTGCCGCACGGCCTTGCAAACTCCGTTGTGCTTCCCTTCGTCATCCGCTTCAACAGCTTTGACGTGGGCATGAAGTACCGCGAAATTGCCGAAATTCTCGGCCTTCCCAGCTCCTCGGTTGAAGAGGGCACCACCAGCCTTATCAAGGCCGTGTGCGACCTCAACGAGGCCATGGGCATTCCCGCCAGAATCGGCGCCCTGAAGATTGATGAATCCGCCTTCCGCGCGCATCTGGATACCATGTCCAGAAACGTGCTCGAAGACATCTGCACGGCCGGTAATCCCAGAAGACCGTCGCAGGACAATATCAGGCTGCTCCTTGAGCAGGCCTGGTAGGAGTTTGATTACATCCCCATTGCATGAATAGCCGCCGCATCCGTCAGAGCCAAGGGTCGGACAGACGGATGCGCGGCGAAACGGGCCGGTTTGCCACCGGCGAGGGCAGTTCCGTGGGAGAACAGATAGTAGATATTATCAGGAATGCAGGCGTTGTCGGTGCCGGCGGCGCAGGGCTTCCTACACATGTGAAGGCCGCCGCCACGGTTGATACCGTGCTGGTGAACGGTGCCTCCTGTGAGCCGTTGCTCATGAGCGACCCGTATCTTCTGGAAGCGGAAATTGAGAACGTTATCCGCGGTCTCAAGGCCGTTATGGACTGTACCAAGGCTTCCAGAGGCATCATCTGCCTGAAAGGCAAGCACGCCAAGGCACTTGCCGTTGTGCGTGAGGCGGTTGCCCGCCACGCCGGAGAAGGGCTGGAAGCTTTTGAACTCAGAGATTTTTACCCCGCTGGTGACGAGCATGTGCTCGTGCACGAAGTGCTGGGCAAAACCGTGCCCGAGCGCGGCATTCCGCTGCAGATCGGCGCGGTGGTGAGCAACGTTGAGTCGCTCTACAACATTGCGTTGGCCATGGACGGCAAGCCCGTAACCCATCGTTATCTCACCATCACCGGCGAGATTGCGCACCCCATGGTCGTCAAGGTGCCCGTGGGCACGCTTGTTTCCGACGTTATCGCCTTTGCGGGCGGTGCCACCATTGCCGATTACCGCGTGGTGGACGGCGGTCCCATGATGGGCCGTGTGCTGCCCGATGTGCATCAGCCCGTGACCAAGACCACCAGCGGACTCATTCTGCTGCCGCCCACCCACACCGTGGTTGCGGGCAAGGTCATGGACCCCGCGCGCATCCGCCGCATCACCAATTCCGTATGCTGTCAGTGCACCCGCTGCACGGACCTGTGCCCCCGCAATCTGCTCGGACACTCCCTGCACCCGCACAAGCTCATGCGGATTCCCGAAAGCCTTGTGGCTTCCAGCCCCATCGCCCGTGAAGCGCTGCTGTGCTCCGAATGCGGCATATGCGAAAAGTTTGCATGCCCCATGATGGTTTCGCCCCGCGAAGTGAACGCCCAGATCAAAAAGGTGCTCATGCGCGAAGGCGCGAAGTGGGAATCCTCCGGCAAGGAGCTGGTGGCCAACCCCTTCCGCAACAGCCGTCAGGTGCCCACCATGCGGCTCATTCAGCGGCTCGATCTTGAAAAGTACTACTCCCACACGGAGTATGCCGGAGAGTTCACTCCTTCCGTTGTGCATATCCGCCTTGGTCAGCACATCGGTGCGCCCGCAGCCTGTACCGTTGCCGTGGGCAACAAGGTGCAGCAGGGCGACCTCATCGGCGAGATTCCGGAAAAGGCCATGGGTGCCCGCATTCACGCGAGCATCAGCGGCACCGTAGAAGCCATCGCGGATGGCGTGGTAACCATCAGGGCTTAGGATCAGGTGAATACTATGAATTTGCGCACTATAGGCTGTGTAGAACTGAACAGCGTGGCTCTGGGCATGCAGGCCGCAGACGCCATGGTCAAGGCTGCGGAAGTGGAAATCGTTCTGGCACGTCCCACCTGTCCGGGCCGCTACCTCGTCATCGTCACCGGTGATACCGGTGCCGTGAAAAGCTCCGTGGAAGCAGGCCGCGCCATCAGCAAGGACATGCTCGTGGACTGGTTCACCATTCCCAGCGTGCACCCCGACGTTATTCCCGCTCTCAGCGGTACGGCTCAGACCTCTGAGATCAACGCGCTGGGCATCATCGAAACCTGCACCGCTGCCTCCTGCATTCTGGCTGCGGATGCCGCTGCCAAGTCCGGTCAGGTCTGGCTGCTGGAAATCCGCATTGCTGCAGGTCTCGCAGGCAAGGCCTTCGTGGTCATGACCGGCGATGTGGCCTCCGTGGAATCTTCCGTTGAAGCCGGTGTGGCAGGCGTTGCAGAAGCAGGTCCCGTACTCAGCCACGTGGTTATTCCTTCCCCCAGCGAAGGCCTGAAGGCTCAGCTGCTGTAGGAAAGAGTTTCAGTATTGTTTTCGCCTCCGGCGGGCAGGGGGCACGCGCCCCCTGCACCCGGCGGATGACGACAGTAGTACGAGCGTGACTGAAGCTTTCGGCTTAACCCCACTCCGGTCTCGGCTCAATAAGGGCTGAATACGGGTTGGAGTGATGCTAAACCGGGATTGGGGTATTCCCGCTCAGGCGACATCCCCAATCGGGGGTGCAGGGGGCTCAGGTCCCTGCCGGGTGCGGGCAGAGGCCGCCCGCCCGAGGCATATGCGTATGCACAGGTACCTTGCTCTTCAAATTGGAGAACGGACATGACCATACTTTCAGACGAACCCAAACAGCGCGTCATTCAGGAATATGTTCCGGGTAAGCAGATCACGTTGGCACATGTGATCGCCAGCCCCCAGAAGAGCATTTACCTGAAGCTGGGACTGGACAACGAGGCGTGCGATGCCATCGGTCTTTTGACCATCACGCCCAGCGAAGGCGTGATTATCGCTGCGGATATCGCCACCAAGGCGGCCGGGGTGGATATCGGCTTTCTGGACCGTTTCGGCGGCTCGCTGATGATCACCGGCGACGTTGCCAGTGTGGAAGCCTCTCTGCGTGCCGTGCTGGCATATTTTGACGGCGTGCTGCGCTATGCATCCGTCCCCATGACCCGCTCCTAGCCCCCCTCAGGCTACTCACGATGAAGAGAACCATGCTCATTGGCGAGACAGGGGCGGGCAAAAGCTCGCTCATAAGCGCGCTTTCCGGTGAGCATTTTGTTTCCCGCAGGCCCATGGCGCTGGAATTCTGCGGTCCCTTCATTAACACTCCCGGCGAGTTTCTCGAAAACCGCCGCTTCTACCACGCCCTCATCACCACCGCTGCCGACTGCGAAATCCTGCTCATGGTGCAGGATGCCACCCGCAGAACGAGCGTCTTTCCCCCACAGTTTGCCCCCATCTTCAACCGCACTGTCCTTGGTGTGGTCACCAATACGGATGCCCCTGACGCCAACCCGGAACGAGCCGAGCTTTTTCTGCACACCGCCGGTGCCCGCGAGATGTACCGCGTGAGCACGGCTACCGGCGAAGGCCTTGCCGCTCTCTGGCAACGGTTAGGGTAGGGGTAGGATAGGGTTGGGATAGGGAGCAACGGGCTCTGCCTGCAGATACTGCCCACTGGTCGGGTCCGCTAATCGATTGCCTTTTCATCCACTCAATGCCTGTGCATATGTCCGAACCCGGAGAATGTCGTAAGGGTGCTGTGTCCGGCATGTCGTGATGCTTTTTCGCTGTACTTTTGCCTCCGGATGTAGAACTATTCAAAATACATGTGCTCCATTGAGCATATGCATGATCACTGGAGGCTTGCATGAAATTTTCCGGCGTCAACCTATTGGATGAACTGGCAAAAGAGGAACTTTCCGGCCTGCGGGCCATGTTCCACGAGCGCTCTTTTCCCAAAGGGCAGGTCATCTATGCGGCTGAGACGGATGAGAACACGGTCTTCGTCATCGCGCGTGGCCGTGTGCGCGTGTACCTGGCTTATGAAGACAAGGAATTCACCCTAGGGTTCCTTGAGCGGGGCGATATCTATTCCACGCATGCCGGGTGTTTTGCGCAGGCCATGGACGATACCCTGCTGCTGACAACGGACGTGCAGTCCGTGAAGCGGGTCATGGTTGAGGTGCCGTTGTTCACCCGCACCATGGTCAGGGTGCTCGGCAATATTCTGAACAACTCCTTTTCCATAATCGGTGGTCTGGCCTTCAAGGATATCTACAAGCGCCTTATCGGCTTTATCCTTCAGGAGGCGGAACGGAACGGTGTGCCGGAGGCGGGCGGCGTGGAACTTACGCTTGATCTGACCATAGAGCAGCTTGCCCAGCTGATGGGAGCGACCCGTCAGACGGTTTCCACCCTGCTGAACGACATGGTGCGTGCCGAGCTTATGCTTAAGCGCGGCAGGGGCCGATATTTCATTCCCAGCATGGCCGCTCTTGAGCGAGCGGCGGGTGCCTGATGCATGTGATGATTAAGCCTCCCGGCAAGGGAGGCTTTTTTTTATGCAATTGGCCCCTGATGTGCCTGCCGGAAGCCTGGCTTGGTGGCAATTCAAGTTTTTGGAAAACGACAATCATTAAACCGGAGATTACGCCAATAGCCCGAGATGTATCGCTTACACAGGGTGCAGGGGAATTATCCCCCTGCCCGCCGGAGGCGAAATAGCAAAAAGCGGCCTGAGATGTCGGCTACCCGACATACGCGGAACTGTTTCCACGATATGTTGTGACACAGTAGTATGGATAGTGCCGTTTTTATAGACAACAGGGGGGTGGTGCTCCCTGAAGCCGAGACAAGGAGGCGTGTATGGCAAGGGAACCAAAACCTATTGATGAATTGACCATATGGGACGATGCAAAGGCCATGATCCGCAAGGGGCGGGCTGAAGGCATTGAAACCGTGCATGAGCGTCTGGCTCAGCAGACCCCGCATTGCAAATTCTGCGAGCTGGGGACTACCTGCCGCAACTGTACCATGGGGCCGTGCCGCATCAGCGAGAAGATGCCCCGCGGTGTGTGCGGTGCAGACGCCGACGTGGTGGTGGCCCGTAACTTCGGACGTTTTGTCGCTGGTGGTGCGGCAGGGCATTCGGACCACGGCCGCGATCTTATCGAAGTGCTGGAAGCCATTGTGGAAGGCGAAACCGGCGATTATCGCATCACCGACGAGGCAAAGCTGCGTGCCATTGCTGCCGAAGTGGGCGTGCAGACGGAAGGCCGCACCGTCATGGACGTGGCCCGTGATGTGATGGAAGTATTTTATGGCGACTTCGGCAGCCGCAAGAAGGAAGTTGCCTTCCTTTCCCGCGTGCCGCAGAAGCGCAAGGACATCTGGAACAAGCTGGGCATGACCCCGCGTGGCGTTGACCGCGAAATCGCGGAAATGATGCACCGCACGCACATGGGCTGCGACAACGATGCGCCCAACACGCTTATTCATGCTGCGCGTACCGCGCTGGCAGACGGCTGGTCCGGCTCCATGATCGGCACCGAGCTGTCTGACGTGATCTTCGGCACGCCCACGCCCAGAATGTCCACGGCGAACCTTGGTGTCATCAAGAAGGATCAGGTCAACATTCTGGTGCACGGGCACAATCCCGTGGTTTCCGAAATGATTCTGGCTGCCGCACGTGAGCCGGAAATGGTCGCAAAGGCCAAGGCGCTGGGCGCAAGCGGCATCAACGTTGCGGGCCTGTGCTGCACCGGCAATGAGCTGCTCATGCGGCAGGGCATTCCCATGGCGGGCAACCACCTCATGACCGAACTGGCCATCATCACCGGCGCAGTGGAAGCCATTGTGGTGGACTACCAGTGCATCATGCCCAGCCTTGTGCAGATTTCCGGCTGCTACCATACCAAATTCATCGATACCGCCCAGAAGGCGCGTTTTACCGGCGGCATCCACTTCGACATTCATCCGCACAACGCGCTGGAAGAAGCCCGGAAGATCGTGGGCATTGCGGTGAACGCCTTTGCGGAACGCGATGCTTCACGTGTAGATATTCCCTGCGAGCCTGTGGAGATCATGACCGGCTTCTCCAACGAGGCCGTCATCGGCGCACTGGGCGGTTCTCTCGACCCGCTGGTGCAGGCCATTGCCAGCGGCGAAATCCGTGGTGCCGTGGGCATTGTGGGCTGCAACAACCCCAAGTTCAAGCAGGACTCCATGAACGTGGGACTGGCCAAGGAACTGATCAAGCGCGACATCCTTGTCCTTGCAACCGGCTGTGTCACCACGGCAGCGGGCAAGGCCGGGCTGCTGGTGCCGCAGGCCATAAACATGGCAGGCCCGGGCCTGAAAAAGGTGTGCGGCGCTTTGGGCATTCCGCCGGTTCTGCACTACGGCTCCTGCGTGGATAACTCGCGTATCATGCAGTTGTGCGCCGCGCTGGCCAACGCGCTTGGCGTGGATATCTCCGATCTGCCGGTGGGAGCCTCTTCGCCGGAATGGTATTCTGAAAAGGCTGCTGCCATCGGCCTGTACGCCGTGGCCAGCGGTATTTATACCCATCTCGGGCATCCGCCTCACATCCTTGGCTCCAAGACCGTGACGGATCTTGCCGTTTCCGGCCTTGAAGGTCTGGTGGGTGCTTCTTTCTTCATCGAGCCTGACCCGGTGAAGACGGCCGAGATGTTCGACATTCGTATCAGGGCAAAGCGCAAGGCGCTTGGACTGAGCGAATAGAAGGATACTGCGGGGCGAAACCTCCTTCGCCCCGCAGTTGACCTTGCGCCCCGGCGCGGCCTGCCGGCAGGGCTTGGCCCTGCAAACGGCTGGAGCATTGCAGCCATGTGGTCGGGGGGGCTCCGGACCAAGCTGGTACGAGGGGCGCGCACGCGCGGGCAGAGCGCCTGCGGTTCAATCAGGCGGTGGTGAATCATGAAAATAGCGTTTGCAGGCAAGGGCGGGGTGGGCAAAACCTCCCTCGCGGCGTGGACGGCAGACTGGCTGGCACGGTCCGGCAAAAATGTGTGGATGGTGGACGCGGATACGGCGCTTTCGCTCGGTCAGGCTTCCGGCCTGTCCCCGCAGGCGTTGCCGGAGCCGCTCATCAGGCGGGCCGATCTGGTTCGTGACCGCATTCATGCGGATGGTTTTCTCAAACTCAATCCGGATGTAGGCGACCTGCCGGAATCCCTTGCCGTGGATGTGCCTCTGGGAGGCCCCGCCCTTGATGGTGTGACAGCAGGCCGCAAGCGGTTGCTGGTCATGGGGGCCGTTACCAATGCCGGTGGCGGATGCGCCTGTGATGCCAACGCCCTGCTCAAGGCTGTGCTGGCTCACCTGATCGTGGAGCGCGATGAGTGGGTCATTGTGGATCTTGAGGCCGGAGTGGAGCATCTGGGGCGCGGCACCGTTGCCCATGTGGACGGGCTGATAGTTGTGAGCGAACCTTCCATGCGCAGCTTGCAGACAGGCGCAGAGGTGGGCCGTATGGCCCGCGATCTTGGGCTGAAGCGTCAGGTGCTCGCGCTGAACCGTTTTCGCGGGGGGCAGGTGCCCTCTCTGGACGGCCTGCCGGAATCCTGCGTGACCATTCCGCAGATGGACGGCCTGATGGATAGGCAGATGCAGGAAGCATCGGTTCTGGGGCTGCCGGAATCGGCGCAGCTGGATGCCTATGTGCGGGATTGTCTGGACAGGCTTGCGGCGCAGGCTGAGTAAATATCCGGCAAACAGAAAGGGCGGGGCATCCTTCCTGCTCAGGGTAATGACAAACCCTCGTTTTCAGTAACTCCGTATTCTCGTTAAGCTGTGGATGAGTTCCAAAAAACGGATTTTCATCGCTTGTACGAGGTGCAGGAACGTTAGATTCCTGCTCGGCGGAACCAAAAAATATCAGAAATATCTTCGTCAGCAGTGTGACAGGGAGGGGTGCCCCTCCCTTTTTTCATGCCTGCAAATCAGTAGTTTGCTCAGGACAACTGTACGGCCAGACGGCGGACAGAGGTTTGTGTGCTTGTCCTTTGTGCTACGGGCAGGCGAATGGGGACCACAAAGCCCCCTTCGGGATTGTTTTCACCGATCACGGAGCCACCGGGCCGCATGGCCACATGGCGGGT
>JBKEAK010000219.1:0-3649 GCA_047972125.1 Halodesulfovibrio sp. | reverse complement strand
TTACGCCATGATGACCCTGTGGGGAGTACGGCTCGTTCTTCTGTAGTGTTCCAAACTCACATATTCCACCGTATTTACAAGACGAAAGCCCTGAAACAACCTCAGGGCTTTTTCTTTTTTCCACAACCTGCGCCGGACAGATTGTCCTTAGCAGTGCCATCTGCCCGAATCCTGTTCGCTTCTGCCTGTGGAAAATGTTCATCATAAAACTAACCATCTTATTTATTTGCAATAATTTCGAACAATACATGTGCGTTTTATGCGTATAGCGACCGAAACTTGCTATACTTAGCACCCATTCCCCGCCCTTTTCATCCCGTCCTGCTCCATTTTCGCACACTGGGAACAGAAATGTTCGCCATTTTGTTCCTATCATTCATAACAACATGATTTAAAATAAAAAAGGCAGGAACATATCCTGCCTTTGGCAATTCCTTTTCTCCAAAAGGCCCACTACGCCCCGGTTACTTGACGGGGCCGTGCGACCTGTTCTCATCATCGCCCACGCAGGCGGCCGGAGTATGCCTGTGCCGCTCAATCCACGGGATACGAGGCAGGATAAGGCGCACGGAACGCTCGAAGAAGAGATAGTCCCACGCCCAGTTTATCATTACGAAAAGCCTGTTGCGGAACCCGATGAGGTAGGCAAGGTGGACGAACAGCCACAGCCCCCAGGCCACAAAGCCAGTGGCCGTGTGCGTGCCTATGCGCACAACCGCGCTGGACCGGCCTATGGTCGCCATGGCCCCCTTGTCTCGATACTTGAAGGGGCGGGCCTCCTCACCCCGTATATGGCGCAGAATATTCTCCGCTGCCAAGGTTCCCTGCTGCGTGGCATTGGGCGCTATCATGGGAGATTCGCCGGAAGCCGGAAGCGCAAGGTCGCCCGCCGCGAACACCTGCGGGTGCTCCGCAAGCTGCAGCGAGGGCAACACGGTCACGCGCCTGCCCCGCCCGAGCGGAAGCTTCATGGCGTCCGCAGTTCTGTTGCCCCGGATGCCCGCCGACCAGACCACGGTTTCCGTAGCCACGGGCGATGCTCCCTTGAGCAGCACCTGATACGGTTCCACGCTGGCCACAGTGCTCTCAAGCCGCACATCCACGCCCATGCGGGCCAGACGGCGGAAGGTATATTGCCGCAGCTTTTCAGGATACCCCGTCAGCAGTCCGTTGCCTGCCTCCAGCAACACCACGCGTGCCTGACCGGTATTAAAGTTGGGAAAATCCTTGGCAATGGGGTTGCGGATCAGTTCCGCCAGTGCCCCGGCGTATTCCACCCCGGTGGGGCCACCGCCCACAACCGTGAAGGTGAGCATGCGCCGCTGAATATCCGGGTCCGGCTCATGGGCCGCCAGCTCGAACCGGGTGAGAATGTGGTTGCGAAGCCCTATGGCCTGCTCCAGCGATTTGAGCCGGAAGGCATGCTCATCCGCACCGGGCACGCCGAAAAACTCGGTATTGCTGCCCATGGCGAGCAAAAGATAATCGTAGGGAACATCACCCCCGTCCGTGTGCACGATGCGGCTATCGAAATCCGCCCCTGTGACGCAGCACAGACGAAAATCCACATTGTCCAACGAGCGGAACACCCCGCGCAGCGGATAGGAAATCTGCTCCGGTTCAAGCTCCGCCGCTGCCACCTGATACAGCAGCGGCAAAAAGGTGTGGTAGTTGTTCCTGTCCAGCACCAGCACGTCCACCGCTTCTGAGCGGGAAAGGGCACGGGCAGCCCACAGTCCGGCAAATCCTCCCCCGGCTATGACGACCCGCTTGCGGTCGGGAGATCGGTATGCACTCATGAGGCCCTCCGTACTTTGGAGGAAAGGCCTCCGTCCGATGCCTTCAGGCGATCAATGAGATTTTCCACATCCACCACAAGGGCATCTGTCTCGCCCAGCATGCCGAACCCGAGAATAGGAATCTGGTAGATGCTCTGCAACGGAATGGTAAAGCCCGTCACAACAGCCTGCTGCTGGGTGATGACCTCGTCTATGAGCAGTGCCGCGCTGGCATCGCCCACCTTTACCACAATGGTATGCAGGTAGCCGTCCGCATTGGGGCGGGCTGTCAGGCCGAAATAATCTGCCAGCGGAATGATGGGGAAGGTTTCTCCGCGCACGCTCACAGCCTTGGAGCCATCCGGCAGTTCCACGGTGTCCGACTTTCTCGCCGCAAACACCTCAAGCACATCGCGGCTGGGGATGATGAAGGTTTCCGTGCCCACGCGGGTTATAAGGGCATCCACAATGCCCTCGTTCACCGAGCGGTCCAGCGGAATGGAGATAAGGAAGGTGGTTCCCTTGCCCAGTTCGCTGTCTACACGCACCTCGCCGTTCAGTTGCTCCTTCACCGCGTTAAGCACGGCGTCCATGCCCACGCCGCGTCCCGAAATATCCGTCACCTTCTCGGCGGTGGAAAAACCCGAGGCCATGATGAACTGATACAGCTCTTCGTTGGTATACGTTCTGCCTTCTTCCAGCAGGCCCTTTTCTCTGGCCTTGTTGCGTATTCGTTCCGGGTTCAGTCCGCGACCGTCATCACGGATGGAAATATAGGCATGGTCGCCCTTGCGATAGGCGTGCAGGCGTATCACGCCGGTGGCGGGCTTGCCTATGGTTTCGCGCTCTTCCGGCGGTTCCACGCCGTGGTCCACGGCGTTACGCAGCATATGCACCAGCGGTTCGTTCAGGTTTTCCACGATCATCTTGTCCAGTTCCAGATCGTCGCCTTCCACCACCATTTCGATTTTCTTGTTCACCTTCTGCGCCGTGCTGGTCACAAGGCGGTGCAGGGGGATGAAAATCTGCTTGAGCGGCACGAGCCGTATATGGTCCACCTCGGACTTTATGCGGTCTATGACAAGATCCATCTCGCGCAGGCCGGAAATGGTGGCCGAATCAAGATTCTTGTTCTGGGAAATGACAGCATAGCTCACCATGAGCTTGCCCACCCAGTCTATGAGGTTATCCAGCTTTTCCGTGTTCACGCGGACAGAGAAAATGCCCTCGCGTTTGCCGCGGGCGGGTGCGTTGCCGTTGGCTGCATCCTGCGCGGCTTTTCCTGCCTCGGCGGTGCGGGCTTGGGCTGCGGCATCATCCTGCTCCGCGCCGCCTTCTGCCCGTTCCGCATCTGCACCGGAACCTGCCGCAGAAGCGGCTTCGCCAGCCCCCTCATCCGAATCATCAATAAAGTCTTCACAGGGCTCTTCGCCCACGCATTCTTTCGCCGCAGCAACTGCAGGCCCCGCAGCAGCCAGCGCCGCCGCCTTGGCCTCGATTTCTTCCGCCCGCTTGGAGACAAAGCCGCCAAGGGCATACAAAAGCCGCTTGTGGGCCTCGCAAATGCCCAGCAGCGAAGTGACAAGCTCAGGCGTGACGGGCTGAATGCCGTCCTTCAGCATGTCGAAAAGTGTAATAAGCTGGGCAGAAGGCAGCTTGAGGTGCGAAAGACCAAGCATACTCAGCACGTTGGACACGTTTTCCGGACCGGAGGCCTTGTCCTCAAGTGCGACTACGGCAGCTTCCATCTGCTCGATACTGGCTTGAATCACGTCTTTCATGCGTCACCTCCCCCGCCGGCTTCCCTTCCGAAAAACGCATCCACGCTGGAATGGGCCGTGAAGATGGCTCCGTAGCCCCAGCTGTGGAAC
>JBKEAK010000218.1:0-9393 GCA_047972125.1 Halodesulfovibrio sp. | reverse complement strand
GTGATGAGGGTCTGCACGCGGGTGTAATCTGTGATGCCGAAATGGCGGAAGGTGGCGGTGATGGACCCGGTGCTGCCGTAAATGCGGTTGATGTCGGGAAAACGCTGCTGCGGAAAGTAATGGCTGGTGACACACAGACACTGACCGTCGGCCTTGCCCACGGTGCGCATGCGCACGAGCGGCGTGCCGGGACGGACCATCAGGTGTTCGGCCGTGCGGCGTTCCGCCTGCACCAGTTCCCAGCCAAGCAATTCCTCTGCGGCTTCCCGGTGCTGGCGGGAAAGGTTTTCCCGAAAGCGTACCCGGCGCGCAAGGGCGTAGTGAACCATGTCTTCACGGACAAAATAGCCGCGTCCCTGTTCGGCCCGCACCAGTTCCTTGCGCACAAGGTTGTTCAGGGCCTGCCGCAGGGTGTGGCGGTTCACGGCAAAGCGTTCCGCAAGCAGGCGCTCCGGCGGCAGCTTTTCTCCCGGAGGAAAAAGTCCGTCGAGAATGTCCTGCTCAAGGGTTTTCTGAATCTGTCTCCAGAGCGCAAGGCCCTTTCCGCGTTCCAGTTCCATGCAGACCTCCGATCCGTAGCGGCCGGCGTATCCCGAAGACGTGCGGGGTGCCGCCGCACACATATGCGAACAGTGTCCGGCCATCTATTGCATATGCCCGCTTTGTGAAGGTTTGCAGGCATTTTTGTTACAATAACTTGTTGAGACATCTGGACAAGTGCTCCGGATGCTGAAGGTTCGGATACATGACACACACACAGGCAAGCAGCAATGAACGTCAGCGTTGGATGGGCATTCTCGCAGGGGCCCCCCGGCAGGCGCTGGAAGAGGCATGGGCAGCCGCATCCGTTTCGGCGGAATACAGCTTTCTGCGCAGGCCGGAAACCGGCCTCGTCATGGTGCGGGGCAGGGCCTGCGGCAAAGGACAGCGCTTCAACCTCGGTGAGATGACTGTTACCCGTTGTGCCATTCAGCTGGAGGGCAGAGTGGGCCACGCCTATGTGGCCGGTCGGGATGCCCGCCACGCGGAACTGGCCGCCCTTTTTGATGCGCTGCTGCAGGATGAAGGGCAGCGGGACAGGCTGGAACGCGAGGTGCTCACCCCCTTGGTGCACGTCCGACAGGCGCGCAACGCTGCCGAACGCGCATGCGTGGCTGCCACGCGGGTCAACTTTTTTCCCATGGTGCGGGGAGAGGATTGATGCAGCAACAGACCATTCTTTCCGGCTTTACCGATCCGGTGCATGACGCGGGCGATACCTTCAGAATAGTGCTGCAGGCCATGTCCCGCCCCGGGCTGGTGCTGCCGCTGGCAGGACTCGCGCAGACCCCTGCGGAGCTTAATTCCGCTGCCGCAGCCGTGTGCCTGAGCCTGTTTGATAATGACACCTCCGTCAGCCTTGAAGGTTTCGGGCCGGACTTTGCGACGGGCAACGTGAATGACGTGGCCAGCTGGCTGCGTTTCCACTGCGGTTGTCCCATCGTAACCTCTTCGGAACATTCCACGAAGAAGGAGAGAGAGGGCATAGTCTTTGCGGTTTTCCGCAACGGTATGGAACTGCCCGATCTGGCGGGCTTCCCCGTGGGAACGGAAAGCTATCCCGACAGATCCGCCACGCTGGTCATTCAGGTGGCCTCGTTGGCCAACGCTGCCAATGCCGGATGCGAAGGCACAGACCTTCTCAGGCTGGAAGGCCCGGGTATCAAGGGTGAGCGCAGGCTGCACGTTAGCGGTCTTGCCCGCAGCTTCTGGGAGGCCTTTGCCCGTAACCGTGTCCTCTATCCCATGGGCTTTGATGTTGTGCTCTGCGCACCGCAGGGCATCGCCTGCCTGCCCAGAACCGTAACCGCAAGGGGGCCGCTCGCATGTATGTAGCCGTCAAAGGTGGTGAAAAAGCCATCCGCAATGCCCACACCTATCTGGCGCATGAACGCCGGGGGGATACCGCCGTGGCGGAACTGGGCGTTGACCAGATACGCACCCAGCTTTCACTGGCCGTGGACAGGGTGATGGCCGAGGCCTCGCTCTATGATCCCGAACTGGCCGCTCTGGCCCTGAAGCAGGCGCGCGGAGACGTGATTGAAGCTGTGTTCCTGCTGCGGGCCTACCGCACAACGCTGCCGCGTTTCGGTGCCTGCGAGCCGGTGGACAGCACGGCCATGCGCCTTCGCCGCAGGGTTTCTGCCGCCTTCAAGGATATGCCCGGGGGGCAGGTGCTCGGCCCTACCTTTGATTACACCCACCGCCTGCTGGATTTCAGCCTGCTTGAGGAAGGAGCTGCGCCTGCGGCTCCGGAAGGGGCGGAAAATGCCGGTGACGGCACGGCCCCACGTGTCTGCGATCTTGCGGGTATGGATAGGCTCATGGAGGCCGCAGGCGTGGCCGAAGCGGACGATGCCCTGCCCGTGGGCGACCTCACCCGTGAACCGCTCAGCTTGCCCGCTGGGCGTGATATTCGTCTCCAGAATCTCGCCCGTGCGGATGAAGGGTTTCTGCTGGCCATGGGCTATTCCACGCAGCGCGGGTTTCGCGGAGCCGGCGGGCATCCCTTTGCCGGAGAAATCCGCATCGGCGCAGTGAAAGTGGAACTGGTGCCGGAAGAACTGGGCTTTGCCGTCTGCCTTGGCGAACTGCAGATGACCGAGGCGGAAATACTCTTTCTCTATGATGGCTCGGAAGATGTTCCGCCGCAGTTCACACGGGGCTACGGCCTGACTTTCGGCAGCAACGAGCGCAAGACCATAGCCATGGCGCTGGTGGACAGGGCACTGCGCAGCCGCGAACTGGATGAGGAAATCGTCGCACCCGCGCAGGATGAGGAGTTCATGCTTTACCACAGCGATAACGTGGAAGCCACGGGCTTTGTGGAACACCTGAAGTTGCCGCACCATGTGGATTTTCAAAGTGAACTGGAAATTCTGCGCCGCCTGCGCAGTGAATGGGCGGAACGCAAGCAGCGGCGGGAAGAACAGCTACGCAGCGTCAAAGGAGCAGCCTGATGCAGTGCCATACGACAGGAGAACCGACCCGCAAGGGCAACGATTCCGGATACAATTTCGCCTTTCTGGATGAGCAGACCAAGCGCATGGTGCGCCGCGCCCTGCTCAAGGCTGTGGCCATTCCCGGATATCAGGTGCCCTTTGCCAGTCGCGAAATGCCCATGCCCTACGGCTGGGGCACGGGGGGCATTCAGGTCACGGCATCAGTCATCGGCAGGCGGGATGTGCTCAAGGTCATTGATCAGGGCGCGGACGATACCACCAATGCTGTTTCCATCCGCAGTTTCTTTGCCCGCACCACCGGCGTGCGCACAACGGAAGATACGGACGAGGCTACCATCATCCAGACCCGTCACCGCATCCCAGAGCAGGTGCTGAAGGAAGGACAGATCATGGTCTATCAGGTGCCCATTCCCGAGCCTCTGCGCTGGGTGGAGCCGCGTGAGACGGAAACGCGGGCCATGCACGCGCATGAGGAATACGGCGTGATGCACGTGAAGCTGTATGAAGACATTGCACGGCACGGGCGCATAGCCACCAGCTTTGACTACCCCGTGCTTGTGGCGCAGCGCTATGTGATGAGTCCTTCACCCATTCCCAAATTCGACAACCCCAAGATGGACAACAGCCCCGCGCTCCAGCTTTTCGGAGCGGGCCGCGAGCAGCGCATTTATGCCATTCCGCCCTACACCACGGTGAAGAGCCTTGATTTTGAGGATCACCCCTTTGAGGTACAGCGGTGGGATGCCTGCTGCGGCCTGTGCGGTGCGGAAGACAGCTATCTCGACGAAATCATTCTGGATGACGCGGGCGGGCGTATGTTCGTCTGCTCCGACAGTGACTACTGCCGCAGACGGCGTGAGGCTGGCTGTGTCGGCCCCATGGGGGTGGCAGCCAACGATATGGAGGGTTCAGGCAATGGGTAACGCAGCAGAGCAGCTTGCAGTTGACTATTCGGATGATAGCCCTGCGGCTGAAAACCGTCCTCTGCTCAGCGTGCAGGGACTGAGCAAATTTTATGGCGACCGTGCTGGCTGTCTGGATGTCTCCTTCAACCTGTGGCCGGGAGAAATCATCGGCATTGTAGGGGAATCCGGCTCTGGCAAATCCACTCTGCTCAACTGCATTGCGGGCAGAATTTCGCCCACCACAGGGCGTGTGCTGTACCGCAGCGCCCGCAGTGAATGCGGGGAGGAGTGCGATGTGCATTCCTCGCCCGAACCGCTGCGGCGCATGCTCATGCGCACGGAATGGGGCTTTGTACACCAGAATCCGCGTGACGGCCTGCGGCGTAACGTGAGCGCGGGAGCCAACATCGGCGAGCGCCTCATGGGGGTGGGAATGCGGCATTACGGCAACATTCGCGCAAAATCCCTGCGCTGGCTGGACAGGGTGGAGATAGACGCCGCCCGTATAGACGATCTGCCTGCCACCTTTTCCGGGGGCATGCAGCAACGCCTGCAGATTGCCCGTAACCTTGTTTCCGCTCCGCGTCTTGTGTTCATGGACGAGCCCACGGGCGGACTGGATGTTTCCGTGCAGGCCAAGTTGCTTGACCTGCTGCGCAAGCTGACCGCCGAAATGGGGCTTGCCGTGGTGTTGGTCACCCATGACCTTGCCGTTGCCCGCCTGCTTGCCCACCGGCTTATGGTCATGCGGCAGGGGCGCGTGGTGGAAAGCGGTCTCACCGATCAGGTGCTGGACGATCCCCATCATCCCTACACGCAGCTGTTGGTGTCTTCCATTCTGCAGGGGTAGCCGGGTGTTGCAAACCTTCATTCCGAAAGGTTGGCCCGCAGGGGCAGGGTGCATCACGTGCAGCCGCAGCGACGTCGCAGTGTCGTAACAAGGGAGAAACAGATGACTGTCATGATCGAGGTATCAAGCCTGAGCAAACGCTTTGTCCTGCATAATCAGGGCGGAGCGCAACTGCAGGTTTTCGAGGGACTCAACCTCACCGTTTCCGCGGGAGAGTGCGTTGCGCTGCACGGGCGTTCCGGCTCGGGCAAATCCACCCTGCTGCGTTCGCTGTATGCCAATTACAAGCCTGTTTCGGGAGCCATCCGCATCCGGCACAATGGAGAGATGGTGGATATTGCCAGCGCCGACCCCAGAGTGGTGGTGCAGGTGCGCAAGCACACCGTGGGCTATGTGAGCCAGTTTCTGCGCGCCATACCCCGCGTGCCCACCTTTGAGCTGGTGGCAGCGGCGCGGCGCGAACTGACAGGCAATGCGGCAGAGGCCGAAGCATGGGCCGTCGAACTGCTGGGCAGGCTGAATATTCCCCGCCGCCTGTGGAGCCTTGCACCGGCCACCTTTTCCGGCGGTGAGCAGCAGCGGGTGAATATAGCGCGCGGTTTTGCCGTGGATTATCCCGTTATGCTGCTGGATGAACCCACTGCCTCGCTGGACGCCGCAAACCGCGCCGTGGTGGTGGAGCTTATCCGCGAGACTAAGGCACGCGGGGCTGCGGTAGTGGGAATTTTTCACGACGACGAAGTGCGGGAGGCCGTGTCCGACCGCGTTCATACCATGATTGCAACGGAGCAAGCCGCATGAATACGGAAACCGTTTTGACCAACGCCCGCATCGTCACCCCGGAAGGCGTGACCACGGGCACCCTGTGCATGCAGGATGGACTGATAACCGACGTGCACAGCGATGCAGCGTCTTGCGGTGAGGATATGCGGGGTGAGTACATCATTCCCGGTCTTATAGAAATGCACACAGATCATCTGGAAACACAGTTTCAGCCCCGCCCGGGGGTGCTGTGGCCTTCGCGTCTGGCTGCCTTGCTGGCGCATGATACGCAGGTGGTGGGTGCAGGCATCACCACGGTGCTGGACAGCGTGTGCTGCGGTCAGCTCAACGAGGGCAAGATGCGCCGCACGTTGCTTTCCATGTCCATCGAGGCCATCCGCGATGCCCGCCAAAAGGATGTGCTGCGGGCGGACCATCTGCTGCACCTGCGCTGCGAAATATGTGATCCGCACATGCTGGATATGTTTGAACCGTATGCAGACGAGGAGAATCTGCAGTTGGTGTCGCTCATGGACCACACGCCGGGGCAGCGTCAGTTCCGCAATCTGGACAAGTACAAGGAATACTACCGCGTGGAAGACATGCCCGAGGCTGCATTCCAATCCATGATGGATCGTTTGAAAACGGAGCAGGTTGAGTTTGCCGACAGGCACCGCGCAGCCGTGCTCGCCCTGTGCAGCCATAGAGGCATTCCCGTGGCCAGCCATGACGACACGACAGAAGAGCATGTTGAGGAAGCCCTTGCATGCGGCATAACCATTTCCGAATTTCCCACCACCATGGAGGCGGCACGCGCCGCACGTGACAAGGGGCTGGGCATTGTCATGGGCGCACCCAACGTGGTGCGCGGTGGTTCGCATTCCGGCAACGTATCTGCCCGCACCCTTGCTGCGGAAGGACTGCTGGATATACTGTCTTCCGATTACGTGCCCGCCAGCCTGCTGCATGGTGCCTTTCTGCTGCATTCGGATCTCGGTCTGCCGCTGCAGGACGCGTTGTCCACTGTTACCTCCAACCCCGCCCGGCTGCTGAAGCTGGAAGATCGGGGTGAAATTGTACCGGGCAAACGGGCAGACGTGGTCAGGGTGCGCGTGGTGGACGATGTGCCCGTGGTGCGCGGTGTATGGCGTAACGGAGAGCGCCTGCTTTAGGCGGTGAAGTGACTGTGACGGAGGAACGATGAACCAATCCCGGTATGCCGTGTATGTTGCGCCGGAAAAGGATTCCATGCTGGACCGGCTGGGTGTTGACTGGCTTGGCAGGACAGCGGAAGCCCCGCAGCGTGAGCGCAGCAATGCGCCGGAAGGCTTTGGTGAGGATGAGTACAGGCAGTTGGTGGCTGCTCCGCGCCATTACGGATTCCACGGTACGCTGAAGGCCCCCTTCGAGCTGCATCCCGATCTGGATGATAAGGCGCTGCGCAGCGGGATAAAGGCACTGGCAGCAACTCTTGCCCCCTTTGAGATTGGCCCGCTCAGAATCAGCTTTCTGAACCGTTTTCTGGCGCTGCTGCCCGCTTCGGCTTCGCCTCAGCTGACGCGGCTGCATGCTGCCTGCCTGCGGGAACTGGACATGTTCCGCGCACCGCTTTCCGATTATGACCACGCCAGACACATGGCCAAGCGCCTTTCCGAACGGCAGGAGCGTCTGCTGGGCCGCTTCGGGTATCCCTTTGTGCTGGAAGAATTTCGTTTTCATATGACCCTGACAGGCAATCTGGAAGAGAAACAGCGCCATACCTGCAAGGATCGTTTGGAGCATCTGCTTCAGGCATACTTGAAGGCCCCGTTGACGGTAAGGGAAATCTGTCTGTTCGTGCAGGACGACAGAAGCAAACCCTTTCGCCTGCTGGAGCGGTTTGCCCTGAAGGGGGAAGCATGATGCGCGGAAGGCTCATCTATGTTGTCGGGCCGTCCGGAGCAGGCAAGGACAGCGTGCTGCGCGAAGCCAGAACTCGTCTTGGCGGTGACAACACTGCCTTTGCTCACCGCTACATCACCCGCCCGCCGGAATCAGACGGTGAGAACCACGTGGCATTGAGCGAAGAGGAGTTTCAGAAACGTCTAAGGCGCGGGTGCTTCGCCATGAACTGGGCCAGCCACGGCCTTTTGTACGGTATAGGCCGTGAGATAGATGAATGGATGCGTAGCGGTTTTACCGTGGTGGTGAACGGGTCCCGTGCCTATTTGCAGGAGGCCCTGTTGCGGTATCCCGAACTTGTTCCTGTGCTTGTGACGGCATCCCCCGCCGTACTGGCACAACGCCTTTCCCGGCGCGGCAGGGAGGGAGAAAAGGCGATTGCCGAACGCCTGCGGCGCGGCAGCGAGTATGCAATACATCATCCCCGCCTCATACGTATCGAGAACGACGGCGCGTTGGAACAGAGCGTGACGGAGTTTTGTGCTGCGGTGGGGAGAGAATAATAGTCCTTGAAGCTGTGATTTTTTGTCAGGAATTGGGCGAGAGAAAAGAGCATTTTGGTGCAAGGGTCAGGAGAGTGGGGAGGGTGGTATGGACATAGGTGTGTTCAAATTCATAAATTGAAAAAACAGGCAATTGAGATTATTACGAGCGACGAGTGGTAGAGGTTCTTCCTCGTTGTTTGGAATAGGGTTTTATGTAGTGATTGTGCCTTTTCTTGATGAAATTGGATTGTAAAGTGAGGGGCGTATGGGAAAGTCTGTCTTGTTTTTGGGGTATGATAGGAGTCAAACAAAACTAATTTCTTGCTTGGAAGATTATGGGTGCGATGTTGATCATACTCAAAGCGTACTTGGAGATCCTGTTGCGTATGGTGTTTATGATTTGATAGTAAGTTTTGGATATCGTCATATTATAAAGAAAGATTTTATTAATAATTATGATGGCGATATCGTAAATCTTCATATTTCTTATTTGCCATGGAATAGAGGGGCGCATCCAAATTTTTGGGCTTATTTTGATAATACGCCGCATGGTATAACAATTCATTTGATTGATGAAGGTGTAGATACTGGTCCAATATTGTATCAAAGGTATGTAAATTTTGATGGTGAATCAACGTTTAGTGAAAGTTATAAGCGCCTTATTGATGAAATAGAAGATTTGTTTGTGGATAATATTGGTGAAATAATTAGTAGTGCATATGTGCCGAAGCCTCAGCGGGGGGAAGGCTCATACCATAGTCGCTCAGAGCTACCTGATATTCCAGGAGGATGGGAGGCAAACGTTTTTGAAGTTCTTGGTGTGTTGGATAGATATAAAGAAGATTTTGTTTTGAATAGAAATAGACTTATTGATCAAATTGAAGATGCTCCCTCAACTGGTGCGATTTTTCGTGATCTACTAAAGTTGGCATTTAAATATTCACCGAGAGAGGCCTCAGAGATTGTATCAAGGATGGAGTGCGGGGATAGTAAAGCTTATAGAATTTTAAAAAATCTCACAAAGCACATTTAGCACAGTCTAGTTTTCTTCATGTGGTCTCTGTTTTTTATTTGTCATCTAGTTCTGAAGGTCCCTCTGGCCATCCCCTCATCATGTGCATGAGTAGAGCCAGCCACCGCAGGGGATGCAGCCGTTATTTCATAGGGCAGAATTGGGTAGAGTCGTTTTTGAAAATACTCTCAACGTCCAGAAAGGCTGCCACGACAACCGGGTCGAAATGTTTTCCGGATTCGGCTTTGATCAGCTCTGTGGCCTTTTCGTGTGTCCACGGAGCCTTGTACGGTCTGTTGCTGCGCAAGGCATCATACACATCGGCAAGGGCGACAATACGGGCGGAAAGAGGGATTTCTTCTCCGTGTTTGCCATGGGGGTAGCCGGTGCCGTCCCATTTCTCGTGATGGTAAAGGGCAATGTCCGCAGCCAATGC
>JBKEAK010000217.1:0-9324 GCA_047972125.1 Halodesulfovibrio sp. | reverse complement strand
CAAGACCATCAAGGGCAACAACAGCCCTCTGGCCATGAACACCTACAACAGGCTAGGCATTTCGCTCAGAAAACAGGGGCTTTGGAAAGATGCGGTAGAAGCGTATTCCGAGGCAGCACGCTTTGCCCCCAAAGACGAGAACATCCTGTATAATATGGCGCTCGCCTTTGCTGAAGGCAGCGAGTTTGAATCGGCCTGCGAACAACTTGCCAAGGTGCTCAAGCTGAACCCCGAAATGTGCAGGGATAAGCCGGAAGTTGCTCTGGCCATGGGGCAAATATTTGCCAATGCCAAACAGACAAAGGTGGCACTATTCTGCCTTGATTTCATACCGCATAACAGCCCCTTACACGAGTCGGCCGCAGCGCTGATACATCAACTGAATGGTATTAGGATCTAAACACAGCCCTCCTTCCATGACCATACGTATCCTGCACCAACATCATAGCCTCTTCCCTTTTCCATGAAAAAAGTGCTAGCTCTCCCTGAACAACCACAGGAGAACGCACATGAAAGCTGTCGGCATAGTTGGCTACAAGAAATCCGGAAAAACCACCCTCACGGCAAAGCTGGCCGACGCGCTTGAGGCACGCGGCCGCACTGTCGCCATTGCCAAATTCACCCACCACGGCCTTGATAAAGACGGAACCGACACAGCAACCTTTGCAGGCCCGAACAGAACCGTCATCGGCCTCGGCCCGGATGAAACCGCCATATTCTGGGGCGGAAAACGGTATCTCATCGATCTGCTCCCCCTTGCACAGGCTGATATCCTGCTCGTTGAAGGCGGCAAGGACCTCACATGGCTGCCCCGCATACTCTGTCTCAAGTCCGCATCAGAAGCGGAAGAACTAGACCGTGGGCTGGCTCTTGCCACCTATGGTGATGTGGCTGCGCCCTATCTCAAGTCCTTCCGCGAAGACACCATGGACAAGCTGGCCCAGCTGGTGGAAGAGCGCGCCTTCATGCTGCCCGGTCTGGACTGTGGAGCCTGTACCGCCGCAACCTGCGAAGGCATTGCCAAGTCCATAGTCAAGGGCAAGGGAACCGTTCGCGACTGCAAGAGTGTGGACACGGATGGTTTTTCCATCACCGTGAACGGGGCCCCCATCGGGCTGAATCCCTTTGTGGAGCGCATCATCCGCTCCAGCATCACCGGCATGCTCGGCGAGCTGAAGGGCTATGCCCCCGGTGAAGTGGTCATCACCCTCAAGAACTAAGCATCCCCCCGCAACAAAAAGGGAGGCCGTTCCGCCTTGATTTCAGTAAAACCGTATTTCCATTAAGCCGGAACTGAGGTCCAAAAAACGGATTTTCATCGCTTATACGAGGTGCAGGAACGTTAGGTTCCTGCCCGCCGGAGGCGAAAAACTCAAAATGACTTCACCAAATATCTGAAAGGGAGGCGTTTCCGCCTCCCTTTTCATTTATCTGTCCGCCTGAACCCGCTGAACCCTGCGCAGATTCAACAGCTCCACACCAAGGCTGAAGGCCATGGCGAAATAGATGTACCCCTTGGGTACATGCACGCCCGCCCCTTCACCCACCAGCGTGAAGCCCACCAGAAGGAGAAAGGCCATGGCCAGCATCTTGAACGAAGGATGCGCCGTGACAAACTCGCCTATGGGCTTTGCCGCAAACAGCATCAGCCCCACCGAGGCTATGACGGCAAGCATCATGATGGGCAGGTGCTCGACAAGCCCCACTGCCGTAATGACGGAATCCAGCGAAAAGATGATGTCCAGCAGCACGATCTGCACAATGGCCGCGGTGAAATTGGAGGCTCTGGGCGCTGTTTCACTGTGCGAGTTCTCCATTTCGTGATGGATCTCCATGGTGGCCTTGGCCAGCAGGAACAGACCGCCCACAAGCAGGATGATATCTCGGCCGGATATGCCCCTGCCAAGCACCTCGAAAAGGGGCTCGGTCAGCGACATGACCCACGAAATGGAAGCCAGCAGCAGAAGACGCATGCCCATGGCAAGAATCAGGCCCAGCCTTCTGGCCTTGTCCCGCTGCGAAACGGGAAGACGTGAGGTGACAAGGGAAAGAAAGACGATGTTGTCGATACCGAGCACAATCTCAAGCGCGGTAAGCGTAAGAAAGCCGACCCAAGCATGGGGATCGAGCATCCATGTGAACATGAAACATTCCTGAAGCGGACGGGGGGCGAGGTCCGAGAAGGTGCCGGGCGGTCCGTGCGCCCTTCATCTTCCAGGTCTTGCCAAGGCCATCCCGCATGCGCCAGAGCCGAACGGCCCGAGATTGTTGGTACATGCTTTCCGGCTCATGCCGGAAACGGCTACTCCCCTGTGGTGAGGGAGTGATTATTTACACGAACAGCAGCCTCGTCAAGAGGAAAATCCACACTCTTTTTGTCCCGCAATACCAGATACAAAGCGCCATTGCCGAAAATAATAGTACCACCATACTTGCGTATCAAAAATTGTTTGTGTAAACAAACTAAAAGCTCGGGCACGCGGCAAGACGCTCGCGACGCAAGGCAAGCGCGCCGCACGAACGTACACACAACCGCACAACACGGGATAGCGCATGTACTTCAAGAACTACGACAATACCATCCATTTCGAAATCATGGTCCGTATCGCCAAGGCCTTCCATAGTGACGACTTTGAAGCTGCCGTAGACAGAATTCCTCAGGAAATGCGTCCGCGCTCTCCCAAAAGCTCGCGTTGCTGCATCTACCGCGACCGCGCAATCATCAAATACCGCTGCATGGCCACCCTCGGGTTTGCCATTGAAAACGAAGATAACGAACTGAAGCCCCTTTCCGCATACGCCCATGAAGCACTGGAACGTGACAGCGTGCGGGGCAACATGATCACCTTCATAGACGAAGCCTGCAACGGCTGCGTGCGCACCCATTACGAGGCCACCAGCGCATGCCGCGGCTGCCTTGCCGAAGCCTGCGTGCAACACTGTCCCAAAGATGCCGTGCAGGTGATTAACGGCAAGTCCGTGATCGACCCTGACAAGTGTATCAAGTGCGGCAAGTGCATGGACGCCTGCCCGTACCACGCCATCGTCTACATTCCCATTCCCTGCGAGGAATCCTGCCCCACCGGGGCCATTTCCAAGGACGTGAGCGGCAAGGAAGTCATCGACTATTCCAAGTGCATCTTCTGCGGCAAGTGCATGGCGGCCTGCCCCTTCACCGCCGTGCTTGAACGCTCGCAGATGGTGGATGTGATGCAGCGGCTGAAGAACGGCAGATCCATGGTCGCCATGATCGCACCGGCCATTGCAGGCGAGTTCAACGCCAGCATGAAGCAGCTTGCAACCGCGCTGCGCCGCATCGGTTTCAGCGACGTGGTGGAAGTGGCCGCAGGCGCGGACATTACCGCACGACGCGAAGCAGACGAATTTATCGAGCGCATGGAACACGGTGCGTCCTTCATGACCACCTCGTGCTGCCCTGCCTATACCGAGCTTGTGCGCAAGCATGTTCCCGAGCTTGCCCCCCACGTTTCCGACACCCGCACCCCCATGCACTACACCGCACGGATGGTGAAGGAACGTGACGCACAGAACTGTACCGTTTTTGTCGGCCCCTGTGTTGCCAAGCGGCACGAAGGCACCAATGACGAATACGTGGACCACGTGCTGACCTTTCAGGAACTGGAAGCCATGTTCCAGGCACGCGGCATTGTGATTGCCGAATGTGAAGAAAGCGAATTCGGCATATCCGGATGCCGTGAAGGCCGCAGCTTCCCCGTGAGCGGCGGCGTAACTGCCGGAATCCGCTCCATGATCAACGAGCGTGCAGAGATTCTGCGCCCCACCATCGTGGACGGCCTGACCTCAAAGTCGCTCAAGGAACTCAGAAATTTTGTCAAAAAAGGCGCACCCGGCAACTTTGTGGAAGTCATGGGATGCGAGGGCGGCTGTGTGGCCGGTCCCGCAACCGTAGTACCCGCCCGCAAGGCCGCCAAGAAGTGCACCGAATACGCATTATCCAGTCCGAGCGCTCTCAGCGTCGAGAGAGCCTGCGACTGATCCACAAAGAGAGACAGCGGAGTTTGCCCACTCCGAGTTTGATCATGCCTGCAAACTGTTCTCTCAAGCCCACTGGACCGGGGCCAGCCCACGGCCCCGGTCCGAATTTCCCCTTCTGCGGGGGCGGCATAACACTCCTATAGCACCCCCCTTCCCCAGCTGCTCCCGCAGAAACACAGGCACCGCACAGGAGTCCTGCATGCACCACAGCACCCGTCATCTGCCCGATTTCATAGATCACAACCGCATCGAAAACGCCCTTTCAGGCGCAGCCTGCACTGACGATCCGGTTGCCATACGGGACATACTCGCCAAGGCCGATGCCAAGGCCGGTCTCAGCATGGAAGAGGCAGCATGCCTGCTGAAAACGCAGAACCCGGATTCCGTGCACGCCATTCTGGAAACCGCCTCGCGCCTCAAGAAAGCCATTTACGGCAACCGCCTTGTCCTTTTCGCTCCCCTCTACGTTACCAACGAATGCTGCAACCGCTGCCTGTATTGCGGTTTTCAGGACACCAATGCGCAGCTTGAACGCCGCACGCTGACGGATGAAGAACTGCGCAATGAAGTGCGCATTCTGGAATCGCAGGGACAGAAACGCCTGCTGCTGGTCTACGGCGAGCACCCCACGCTGGGGGCGGAATGGATAGCCCGGACCATGCGCACGGTCTATGAAACCAGTTCTGGCGATTACGGCCAGATACGCCGTGTGAACGTGAACTGTGCCCCGCTTTCCGTGGAAGGATTCCGCACCCTCAAGGCCGAGGGCATAGGCACCTATCAGTGTTTTCAGGAAACCTACCACAGCCCCACCTATGCAACCATGCATCTGCGCGGCCCCAAAAGTGACTACCTGTGGCGGCTCTATGCCCTGCACCGCGCCATGGAAGCAGGCATTGACGATGTGGGCATCGGTCCCCTTTTCGGCCTGTACAATCCCGATTTCGAAGTGCTTGCCACGCTCAACCACGCGGCGCAGCTTGAAAAGGATTGCGGCGTGGGCCCGCACACGGTTTCTTTCCCCCGTCTGGAACCCGCCCTCGGAGCGGATGTTGCCAGCCGCCCGCCACACGCCCTTTCCGACGCGCATTTTACGCGCATAGTGGCAGTGCTGCGCCTTGCGCTGCCGTACACGGGGCTCATTCTTTCCACACGGGAATCCGCAGAACTGCGGACCAGACTTGTTGAAGTGGGCGTATCGCAGATATCCGCTGCCTCGCGCACCTATCCCGGCGGCTATGCCGATGCGGAAAAGGCCGCAAAGTGTTCATGCGCCTGCAGCAATGCGGACTCGCACAGCCAAGGCATGACGGAACTGGGCCAGCTTCATGCAACGGGAAAACCCGAGGCTCAGCAATTCGCCACAGGCGACCACCGCACGCTGGATGAAGTGGTTCACGATATTGTGGCCAACCACGGCTACCTGCCTTCATGGTGCACAGCCTGTTACCGCGCAGGCCGCACCGGCGACCATTTCATGGACCTTGCGAAGACCGGGGGCATACAGAAATTCTGCCACCCCAACTCGCTGCTCACCTTTCAGGAATACCTGCTGGATTACGCCACAGCGCAAACCCGCGAAGCCGGCGAACGGCTCATTGCCGCAGAACTGGCCGGCCAACCGGAATCGCGCCGCCTCAAGCTGCAAACGCTGCTGGAACGCATCTGCAACGGCGAGCGGGACCTGTATCTCTAGGCAGCCACGTCCTTTCGATCAGAGATAAGAGAATCAATCTCCAGCGGGTCGCTGGCATCAGAATTGCGCACGAGCGATATGGCATCCTTGGCGCACTGAAAACGGCATACCCCGCACCCCATGCATTCTGCGGCATCCACAACCGCCGTGCCATCTTCCACGCGTATGGCGCTGAACTGGCACTTCTTTGCGCATTTGCCGCAGCCCACACAGCTCTCCGCATCCACCGTTGCAAGGTAGCCCGATGATTCCAGCATGGGCACGCCGTTGAAGTGGGCGCGCATGGCCCCGCAGCAGCAGGAGCAGCAATTGCATATGGCGTAATAGCGGCCAAGCACTGCCTCCTTGAAAAAGGCGTGCGTCACATGCCCCCTGCGGTTTTCTTCCTCAATCACGCGCACGGCCTCATCCGGCGTTACTCGGCGGCTCTTGTCCGGGTGATGCTCCTCTACAAAGGTCACGAACGGCTCACCCACGATCATGCACACATCCAGTGGCAGGCAGGGATTCTCACTGTTCACGCGGCAGGGACAATCGAACAGAACAATATGATCGGGATGTTCGAGGATAAGGTCCTTGGCCGAGGAATACGGCAGCACCTTTTCAAGGTTGGGGAGTGCTATGCTCCGCTTTACCATTATCAGCTTGCGGGCAGACTCGGTGCGCAGCACCTTGCCGTGGTAGGTATCCGCGAATCCGCCGGTTCCCTTGGGGGAGGCAAAGTCGCTCTCTTTCCACAAGCCGAGACGGTCCGCTATCCAGCAGAGCGGATCACTGAGGTAGCGCGACAGGGGATGATGCCCCTTGCCTATGCCTATGTAGAAGTAGGGAAAGCGCAGGTAGAAGTAGCCGTGCAGGAACTCAGCAAAGGAAAAATCCTCCTTCTTGCGGAACTCCCTGTACAACTGCACGGTGGAAGGATGGGCTATGTGCTCAAGAACCCGTTCAAACTGCAGCATGGCTGTTGTCTCCTTTCGTGCCGTGTGGTCCCGGTTGCGGACGAAAGGATATGACGGAACCATACAACATTCCGTCAGCGGGTGACAACCTCCTGATGAAAATCCGGGCCGGTATCCCGGCCAGAGTGTTGAGCCAGCCGGAGATCAGCCTTCGTTACGACTGCGCCTGTACCCATGGGGAAAACCGGGGTCATAGAGCTTGGAATAGCGGGCAGAACCGTCTTCACCCGGCAGCACAAGAAACACGGTCTGGCGGTGCAGCCCATGTTCGCGCACAGCCTCAAGCATGCCGCCTATGGTGGTGTGCACCAGCTTCTGCTCAGGCCACCCCACTCGATAGGCCACGATGACAACCACATCATCTTCCAGCCCGCCTGCGCGCAGTTCATCCACTATGCCCTGCGGGTTGGCTGCGGAAAGATAGATGGCCATGGCGCATTTGTGGCGGGCCAGGTCGCGGAGTTTTTCGGTGTCCGGAACAGGCGTGCGCCCTTCCAGACGTGTGATGATGAAGGACTGGGAGAGATCGGGAACCGTCAGCGAGGTGGACGAGGCAGCAGCCGCAGCAAAACCGGCAGTCACCCCCGGCACCACAGCATGGCGCACGCCTTCTGCATCCAGAAGATGCATCTGCTCACGTATGGCACCGTAGAGGGAAGGATCGCCCGTGTGCACGCGGGCCACCATGCCGCCCGCCGCAACGGTGCGCATGATGCAGGCATGGGTCTCTTCAAGATTCATGGGGGCGGAATCCACCACCTGCGCATCGGCACGGGCATAAGCCACAATCGCTTCGGGAACAAGCGAGCCTGCAAAAAGCACAAGGTCGGCCTCGGCAATGAGCCGCTGCCCCTTCACGGTAATGAGCTCAGGATCTCCCGGCCCTGCGCCTATGAACCAAACCTGAACCCGCTCCTCACCCTGCGCACCGATCAAGGTGCCCTGTTCATGAACCTGCATTAACTTTCCTGTAATATTTCTCGATAATGGAATCGATGGTGCCGTCATGGTGCATCTGCAAAAGCACCTTGTCCAGTTTTTCGCGCACTTCCGTCAAGTCGGCCAGACGGGAAAAGGCAACATATGAGGGGATTTTATCGCCCACTGGTCCCAGCGCGCGCAACTTGTCCAGAAATCCTGCCTGCTCGGCAAGATAGGTGGCCACATCGCGCTCCAGAGGTGCCACCTGCACCCGGCCCGAGGCGACGGATTCCATGAGTTCCGCCAGAGTATACATCTCTATCTGTCGCGGAAAGAGCCCGCTGTGCAACGCTTCGTCCACAATCGGACCGTAGCTGTAACTGAGAATCACGCCCACGGTCTTTCCGGCAAGGCTGCGCATATCCCCGTTCCATTTCAGCGAAGGATCGGTGGTGAAAAAATAGACGTGATCATAGAACATCTCATGGGTGCAGAAGTCGAAAATCTCGCTGCGCTCCTGCGTCCAGTAGATGTTGACGATGGCGTCCGCCCCGCCGTTTTTGACCAGATACATGGCGCGGGACCACGGAACCGTTTTGAGTTCGAAATCAATCTTCGCACGGCGCATGGCCTCTGCGATAATATCCACAGCCGCCCCCGTGGCCCCCAGCGGCACAGATGGGGTCCGCACTATCTGCGGCGGAAATTCCGGAGCAACAAAGATAATCTTCTCTGCCCGCACCGGTGTGCACAACCACACAACACATATAAGAGCAAACAATCCGGCCAGCCGCCTCATGCATTCCCTCCGCTCCCGCCGGGAGCAACTCAAGCCGCACGCTCAAAGCCTTTAGCCTCGTCTCCGGACGAGCCCAAAGGCTTTACGCGCAGGACTTTATTTATCAAATTCAGGATGATCCCTGTAATATCGCCGCACCAGCAAGGCAATTTCCCCATTCTGCCGCATGGTTCGCAACACGCCATCAAGCCTGTCCCGAACAGACTGCATCTTGCGCAGCTTCGAAAAAGCCACATACGAGGGCACACGCTCCACCATGGGGCTGAGCACGACCAACGCCCACTCTCTTCCGGCTGCCTTCGCCAGATTCTGCGCTACTTCGGAGTCACTTAAAACAACATCAACTTTCCCGTCTATTAGAGCCTGCAAAGCATCCTGCATGGAATAGAACTCGACAACACTAAGTTCTCCGGCGGTTCTGGCCCTGTCCGCCAGTGCGCCGTAACTGAACCCCAATGCGACACCAAGCCGCTTGCCTGCAATGCTCCTGAAGTCGCCGTTCCATCCCGTATCAACTCCGGCACGGGCGATAAGACAAACCTGCTCGGCAAAAAGCACCTCGGAACAATAATCCAGAGCCTGTTGCCGTTCTTCCGTCTTGTACAGGTTGAAAACCCCGTCCACGAGGCCCTGCTCGACAAGATAGAGGCTCCTTGCCCACGGATAGACCTTGATCGTGTAGGATACGCCCATTTTATCCAAGGCGGCGGAGACTATGTCTACCGACAGACCGGAAGCTCCATGCGGGCTTGCGGGATCAGCAAAGGAATGGGGAGGATATTCGGGAACAACAAAGGTAAGCGATTCCGCCGCATCAGCGGAGACCGCAAGGCACAGCAGGATAAGCAAAAGTAACAAGAAGTGCCGCATTACGCACCTCCGGGCTTCTCCGCAGCAATAATGTAGACCGGATTCTGCCCTTCCATGCGCAT
>JBKEAK010000216.1:0-28763 GCA_047972125.1 Halodesulfovibrio sp. | reverse complement strand
TCTCTGGCTTGCGAAAACTCAAATCAAAGTTCAATAATTATGAAATAATTCCTCAAAATCTATCTCCAGATGAAAGTGGATTCTATCAGTTCATGCTTGATTCAAAAGACGTATCAGACAAACTAACTAATTGTGGGTTTTCTATCATACATGAATCCAAGTTTGATGCTGTAAAAGGCCTTAAAGATGAAATTTCCATCCTAAGCCCATTACTATCCAAGGTATATACACAAAACAACCTGCTAGCAAAACTCGTACGTTTTTCTGTCAACAAGCTCCTATCCCCCTTCGCTGGTCACATGTCGTTGATTGTTGCTCAAAAGAGATAACAAAAGCCCCCGCAGCATTTCTCTGTGGGGGCTTTTGTTTTGCAATTCTTCAAGTGCTACATGAAGTCGGGGTCTATGGCTGCCCTGCCGTTGGCAAGCATGGTCCGCATGAACCGGAGGGTCTTCTCATCCACCGGCACAATGGGAAAATGCTGCGCACAGGCATCGCACTGCGCCATGGAAGGCTGCGTGGGCGTCAGCAGGGGCACATTATGACCACAATGCGGGCAGGGATAGAAAAAAATCATCTCAAGCCCTGCAGGCTTAACAGGTGCCAACGGCTTGTTGCTCTTCTGGGACATCGGAATTTTCCCTTATGCCGCCGGTTTTGCCAGCAGGGTTTCTCCGGTCATGGCGGCCGGTTTTTCCACTCCCCACATATCAAGAATAGTGGGAGCAATATCGCCAAGCTTGCCTTCATGCATGGTAACGGCAGAACCCTTTTCCACGAGCACAAACGGCACCTTATTCATGGTGTGCGCCGTATGCGGGTTGCCTGCGGGGTCCAGCATTTCTTCCGCGTTGCCATGGTCGGCAGTCACGAACGCACGGCCACCGGAAGCAACAACAGCATCCAGAATTCTCTTTACGCAGGAATCCACCGCTTCGCAGGCAGAAAGGGCTGCGGGAATGATTCCGGTGTGTCCCACCATGTCCAGATTGGCGAGGTTGCAGACAACGAGCGAGTACTTGCCGGAATTCCATTCGGCAAGCAGCTTTTCCGTCACCTCATATACGCTCATTTCCGGCTTGAGATCGTAGGTGGCCACCTCGCGGGGAGAATTGACCAGAATGCGGTCTTCGCCTTCCAGAGGCTCTTCTCTGCCGCTGTTGAAGAAATAGGTCACATGCGCGTACTTCTCGGTTTCCGCAATGCGCAACTGCTTGAGTCCGAGCGAAGAAACAACCTCACCCAGCGTATCAGAGCCCTTTTCCTTCACAAAGGCCACGTCCATGGGGAACGTGGAATCATAGGCGGTCATGGTTGCAAAGCCTGCCAGCACCGGCTGACGGACTCTGTCGAAGTCGTCAAAAGATGTGTCGAACAGCGCACGGGAAAGTTCGCGGGCACGGTCGGCGCGGAAGTTGAAAAAGAATACGCCGTCGTTGTCGGCAATGCAGGCCACAGGGTCCTTGCTGCCGTCTTCAACGATATTGCAGGGCATGATGAACTCATCCGTCTTGCCGCCGTCATAAGCTGCCTGAACCGCTGCAACGGGGTCGGATGCACGTTCGCCCTGCCCCAGCACCAGACAATCCCAGGCAACCTTCACACGATCCCAGCGCTTGTCGCGGTCCATGGCATAGAAACGGCCGGAAACAGTGGCAACCTTGCCGGCACCGATACGGGCGCAGGCTGCCACCAACTGTTCCATGTATCCCTTGCCGCTCGTGGGAGCCGTGTCACGGCCGTCCATGAAGGCATGAATGAACACTTCAACCCCGTGCGCCTTGGCAAGCTCCAGCAGAGCATACAGATGCCGCAGATGGCTGTGCACACCACCATCGGAAAGAAGGCCCATAAGGTGCAGCCTGCCGCCCTTGGCTTTGGTGTCCGCAATGAGCTTCAGCAAAGCTGGATTGCCGGCAATCTCGCCCTGCTCGATGGCTATATCTATGCGGGTCATGTCCTGATAGATCACGCGACCGGCACCGATGTTCATGTGGCCGACTTCAGAGTTGCCCATAAAGCCGTCGGGCAGGCCCACTGAACGACCGGAACATGCCAGAGCGGTATGAGGATACTGAGCAGTCAGAGCGTCGAGCGAGGGGGTGCAGGCGCAGGAAACGGCATTGCCGGGACCTTCCGGCGCAATGCCCCAGCCGTCCAGAATCAGCAGCAGGGTCGGAGTGAAGTTGCTCATCGTATATCTATTTGGTTTCGTCCTGATGGAGAACGGTTGCGTCAGCCCAGAGGCTTTCGAGATTGAAGAGCTTGCGCACGTCATCCTGGAAGACGTTCACGACCACGTCGTTCAGGTCCACCAGAACCCACTGACCGGAGTCTTTGCCTTCAACACGAAGGTATTCGTAGTTGGATTCCTTGGCCATGGCGTACACGTGCTCGGCAATGGCCTGAGCCTGACGCACCGACTTGGCGGATGCGATGATCACTGCGTCGGTAAAGGAATTTACGCGCTCAAGGCTGAGCGCAACAACGTCTGAAGCGTGCTTTTCTTCAAGCCACTTAACAATATTTTCAACCTTTTCCGTAACCGGAATAACGGCGAACTTCTTGTTGGTAGATACTGTCATAAAAATAATCCGATGGTAAAAAATTATGCGTGGCGGGCCACGATGAGGTCCTCAAGGCTACGCTTGGGCACATGGTGAACGCTCGCGGCGTCACGCCAATACTTGATATTTCCGTCCTCGCCAAGTGGTTCGATTACCACTTTCTCCGCAGGGTGCCCCAGTGCGAGCACAAGCAGTACGCGCAGAGACTGCGGCAATTCCAGCGTGGCGTGTATCTTATCCTTGTTGATGGCCCCGAGCATGCAACCGCCCAGTCCCATCGACGCTGCGCCGAGCATGATGGTCTGGCTTGTTATGCCAAGGTCCACCTGCGTATCCGAGCTTATGGCATCGTCGCCCAGCACCACGATATACGCTGTGGGGCGTTCGCCCTCAGCAGGCCCCTTCCACTCGGGAAGATATCCGGCCCAGCCCAGCGCGGGGAAGATGTCTTCGCACATGTCCTGCGAGCTCACAAGAACATACTTCAAGGGCTGACGATTTGCGGTGGCAGGTGTGTGCCGTGCAAGGTCGATCAGAGATTCGAGCTCCTGCACGGTAATTTTTTTCTGTCCGTCAAACCTGCGGTAGCTGCGGTTTTGCAGAACCAGATTCCTGAAATCCATCTCGCGCCTCCTGACAAGTCGAATGAAAGCACAATCATGCGCCCGATACTTCTACAATACTCTCGAACGGTAGGCAAATCCTCATGTCCGCAGCCCCTAGGCGGATTCCCCCGCCCTGCCCTGCGGCTGAATAACTGTTCTGCTGAGCAGCTTGAACAACGTGGGGCCGAGAAGACAGGTGAGCATGGCCAGCAGGATAATCGCATCCTGCTGTGCCGGAGTCACAAATCCCCGAGAAACGCCAAGTTCTGCCGCAGCAACGATAAGACTCAGCCGGGACGACAGCAGCACGCCAGCCCGCAACGAATCGCGCAGCTTCATGCCCCGCAGCCCGAAAAGAAAGGCAGGGAGCACCTTAACCAGAAATGCACATACCAGCAGGATGGCTGTGAGAATCAGCATATCCGGACGCAGCACATTGGAAAGGTCGAACTGCATACCCACATTGATGAAGAACACCGGCACGAGAAACCCGAAACCAAGTGCGGAGAGCTTGCCCTCAAGCGTTTCCTTGGCACGGAAAACATAGGAAAGTACGCACCCGCCCATGAACGCCCCAAGCACCGGCTCAAGATGCACCAGCTCTGAAAAGGCCACAAACAGGAACAACAAGGCGAGCGAAAGCCGCACCCCCATTTCAAGGTTGCCCTCGGAATCAAGCAGTTTGCGGGCCTTATCCGGGTTCCACCATGCCCACAGACGCCCCATGCGAAGCAACAGCCCAAAACCGATAAAGAGCGGCAAGGGCGAGATGAGGCGAAGAGAAAGGCCGTGTTCATCCCACAGCATGAAAAGCGTAATGGCCAGCAGGGTCAGAAAGTCTGCCAGCGTCGAGGCTATGAGCACCCGCTGGCCGAACATGGTTTTCAAAAGCCCTGTCTCGCGCAATGTGGGCATGACCAACCCCAGCGAGGTGGTGGAAAGCACAAGGGCCATGAAGGGATGCAGCCCGAGAAACAGCGTTACGGCAAAGGCACCGGCCACCGTGCCGCAAAAGACAAGGAACTGCAGCAGCACCTCTTTTGCTGACTGACGTGAAAGCACACTGAAGTCGATCTCCATACCCGACTGGAACATGAGCATGAGAAAGCCGAGTTCCGCCAGAAACGGCAGCCATTCGCCGGAAAATTGCAAATGCAGCAGGCTCTTGCCGAGCAGCACACCGAAAATAATTTCCGCCACGGGAGCGGGAATTCGCAAAATGCGGCTCACACCGGGGAGAATGAGCGCCGCCCCGGAAACAAGCAGAAGCGAATATGCCTGATGCACAACCATGGTAACCTCTAGGAAGTAATGACCAGCACGGAGCATCTGGCGCTCCGGGTCAGCATTTCGCCTACGTGGGGGAAGAACAGATCCTTCTGGTCTGTGGAGCTTCCCACAACAAGCAGGTCATAATCCACCGAGATGACTGCAATCTCCTTCACGGGGTTGCCCTTGCGCACCATGACATCCAGCTTTACCTTGTGGACGTGGGCAATCTCCTTGATGCGCTTGCTCATCTCTTCTGATGAGGGGCTCCAGTCCTCGCCGTGCACAAAGTCCTCTTCTTCCACGATGACAACCGATACCGCCGCCTGCACCTGCTTGGCAAAATCCAGCGCAAGCTCAAGGGTGAGCTCGGCAACGGGGTTGTTGTTGAAGGGCACAAGAATTCTGGAATACGGCTCGGACCCTCTGGAAATGAGCACCGGACAGCCGAGAGAATGTGCCAGCCCGACCAGCGGCGGCTTGAGCAGACGGTTCCACAGGGCAGTCTCAAAAGGCGGCACGACAACGCAGCCTATGCTGCCTTCTTCCACCTTTTCGCGCACCCTGCGCAGCATGGCGTCCGTATCCATCTCTGGATGGGCCTCATACACATGAGACAATTCCTTGATGCGTTTTTCAACCGAGCACTGGTCTTCGGCACAGACAACATCCATATGCGAAACCTTGGTGTACCGGGACAAATACAGCGCCTCATCCAGCACGGCATCCTGCTCTCCACAGCCGGGAAGAAGAGCCACCAGCACGCCGCGCCCGTAGGCCAGCGGAAAATGGGGAGAATCGCATTCCAGCAGAGAGCATACGGGCTGGAAGGAACCGACCTCGCCCACAATGATCATGCGATCGCCTGCCTCCACCCTTGTATCGTATTCCGGCAGCAGAAAACGTCCCTGCCGGAACAGGGCTGCCAGCCGCCAACCTTCGCCACGAATGGAAACAGCAGGTTTGCCTATCATCCTGAAAAAGGCCGAGGTATCAACTTCAAGCACCTCGCCTCTGCCTGTGGTGAGGGGGGTAACGGCCACTCTGGGGTCTTCGAGATAATGATAGATGTGACGGGCGGGCAACGAGCCCACAAGCACAACACGCACGCCCAGCGCCTCGAATTCATCAACCCGTGCCGAGGCATGCACGAGCGCAAGCACCTGCGCCACCCCGGCCTCGCGAGCCTGACGCACCACGGCCAGATTCACCTCATCCCTGTCCGTGAGGGCCAGCACATAATCCTGTCCGGCGAGTCCGGCCTGATCAAGCGTGACAGGGCTGGAGGCATCCTCAAACATGGTTTTGACCACCATGTCGCACCCTTGCAGACACAACCCAGTTTTGGTCTTGTCCTTTTCTATGAGCGTAACCTGCCAGTTTTTGCCAAGACGCTTGAGCAACTCGGCTGCAACCAGCCCGGCACCGCAGATGAGCACCTTCATGGTGTTGATTTCCTCCATTGGACAGTGGAATGAGGGGTCCCATACCGGGGGTGACGTCTTGACCGTACCCGGGGAATCAGGCACATCTCAGTATTCTGTCTATACTGGTATCCGATACGAACAGCTATCCTTTTTTTTCAAGATGCAGGAGAAACGGTATGATTTACGACGTTGACCGCGAGACGCTTCCTCGTGAGGAACTGGAAGCGCTTCAGCTGCGGCGGCTGCAAAACCTTTGCGAGCGTGTGTACGCAAACGTGCCCCACTATCGCAAACGGTTCGACGAGGCGGGGGTAAACCCCTCCGACATCAAATCCCTGAACGACCTCAAGTATCTACCGTTTACCGAGAAGCAGGACCTACGCAACAATTATCCTTTCGGTCTTTTTGCTGTCCCCAAGGATACCATCGTCCGCCTGCACGCCTCGTCCGGCACCACGGGCAAGGCAACCGTTGTGGGATATACCCAGCGCGATCTGAACAACTGGGCGGAGCTCATGGCACGTTCTTTCATGTGTGCCGGTGCCTCGCGTAAGGACTTCGTACATAACGCATACGGCTATGGCCTGTTTACGGGCGGTCTTGGCGCGCACTACGGCGCAGAACGGCTTGGCGCGACCGTTATTCCGGTTTCCGGCGGCGGAACCAAGCGTCAGGTGCAGCTCATGCGCGATTTCGGCGCAACCGTGCTCTGCTCCACGCCTTCCTACGGCCTTGTTCTGCACGAGGCAGCTCAGGAAGCGGGCATAGATATCCGCACCCTGCCCCTGCGCATTGGCATCTTCGGTGCCGAACCGTGGACAGACGCCATGCGTGCCGACATTGAAGACAAGATGGGCATCACCGCTGTGAACATCTACGGTCTTTCCGAAATCATGGGCCCCGGTGTTTCCATGGAATGCGCCGTTGCCAAAGACGGCATGCACATCTGGGAAGACCACTTCCTGCCGGAAATCATCGATCCCGTTACCGGTGAGCAGCTGCCCATTGGCGAGACCGGCGAGCTTGTCATCACCACGCTGACCAAGGAAGGCATTCCGCTCATCCGCTACCGCACGCGTGACATCACCTCGCTGAACTACACGCCCTGTGCCTGTGGCAGAACCCATGTCCGCATGCGCCGCATAACCGGCCGCAGCGACGACATGCTCATCATCCGTGGCGTGAACGTATTCCCCTCCCAGATCGAATCCATCATTCTGGAAACGGAAGGCGCATCGCCCCACTACCAGATCATTGTCACCCGCGACGGCAATCTGGACCACATGGAAATTCAGGTGGAAGTGGACGAGTCCATGTTCTCCGACGCCATCAAGAACCTGCAGCGCATCGAAGGACGCATCCAGAAGACCATCAAGGAATTCCTCGGTGTATCCACCAAGGTACGTCTTGTGGAACCCAGAACCATCGAACGTTCCGCAGGCAAGGCCAAACGCGTTTTCGACAACCGCAACGCCTAGCCCCATCCCCCAACAAATCAAGGGCCGCCCGACATTCGTCCGGCGGCCCTTATTCATTTCTTAAAGCAGTCGTTGAAGGTTCTGCGTACCCTTTTGAGAAATCCGAACCTTGTGCCAACCTGCTTTTAATACACAAGAAATACTTTTATGACCCACACGCCGGTCACAATCTGTATGCAGATGAGCAGGCACAGCAGCAGGTTATTCACCCCGTGCACCACGTTCAGCAGGGTCCTTTTCTTCTTGTACTTATCCATGGCAAAGCCGGTTGCATAGGCGGTGACACACAGCGGAGCCACGGCAAAACCGATCATGTAATGGATGTCGGTGACCAGTATGGACCCCCAGCCCAGATGGGCAAAAAGCAACCCCAGCCCCAGACCGGCTGTCCAGAGCAACAGGGCAATGGAACCCCAGCGTACATGCTGCTTCCACGGAAACATGACCTTGTGCTTGAGGTGTATCATCTGAAAACGCCTGAAGCCCCAGTACATTGCCGCAAAACCGGCAATTGTCGCGATCAACTGAATGATCGGATGAATCCACATGATGAATCGGGTATCCATTTTCACCTCTTCAACTGAACTTCAACTGAATCTCAACTGAATCTCAACATGACTGCAACCAGCTTGCAATCGGGCTGCGGTTGAGCTGCGTTTGAACTGTAACTGGCGACCTCGAAATCTCTTCGGCTGAACATTCCAGTCATGGTTCACACCGCCGCACTCACTTCATCAGTACAGCAGACCGCGGCATCAGTAATATGCCGCGAACAGGCGGTCTGCAAGCAGCAGACACATGACAATGGCAAGTGACGCGTTCACCCATTGAAAGGCTGCACGGTGCCCTTTCTTCCCGTCGCGGTAAAGAACTGCGCCTGTCAGCAGAAACACCGACACAGCCGTCAATGTCATTGCCACACGCGTTTGCGGTGTCTGCATGCGGGCAAACAACGGCAACAGCAGAATACCGGCCACATAGGCATGAAACCACAGCCTGAGCAGCATTCTGTACCGCTCATGGCCGAAAACGGTAACGGGAATCGGCAATCCGGCACGGGCATACTCGCCCGCATCCCGCTCCACCCTCAGCCAGAAATGCGGCACCTGCCACAGATAGTAAACGGCAAACACCGCCAACGCGGCTACGTCCGTCACGCTGCCACCGGCTGCCGCCCAGCCCATGACTGGGGGCATGGCACCGGGAATGGCTCCCACGAGCAATGCAAAGCCCGTGCGCTGTTTCAGCGGGGTGTACACGGCGTTGTATGACAGCACTATACCGCAGGCCATCCACAACAGCGCAGGAACTTTGAGTAACAGAAAACAGGCCACTGCCGCAGCACCGCACACCAAAGCTATGCACAGTGCCACAGCAACGGAAATCTGCCCAGTGGGTAACGGGCGCCCTGCGGTACGGCTGAGCAAGGCATCCGACTCCCTTTCCTGTATCTGGTTCAGCACCGAACAGGCAGAAGCGAGCCAGAAGGTGCCCATGCAGGCGAGCCCCAGTCCCGTATCAAAAACAGGGCGCACCAGCAGGTACCCGAAGGTCGCCGAAACCGCCACCATGACGGAAACGGGCAGGCGCACCAGCCTTGCCAGAGGACGCAGCATATTACTGCCCTGCCCCCGAAAGGGACTTCATGTACACCAGCATCTGCTGCATCTGCTCGGGCGTCAGATGAGGATAAGGAGGCATGATGGGGTCAAAGCCCTTCACTATCAGTTTTTCAGGCGCAAGGATGGATTCCCGCAGATAGGCTTCGTCCGAGGTAACGGTTTTTTCCTTGCCGTTCTCAAGCACCACCACCTTGCGGCCCCATATGTCCTTGAGCGAAGGGGCCGCAACAAGGCTGCCGTCCGTGGAATGGCACGATATGCAGCCTTCGGCCATCATCAGTTCGCGTCCGGCGTCCAGCGACACCTCGTTTCCATGCATGAACCACTGCAATATGGTCTTGAGATCATCATCAGATATGGCGTCTTTATAAGGCATCATGGCCGGAACAAATCCTTCCGGCACTTCTGACTGCGGGTCCAGTATCGCGCGCTTCAGGTAGGGTTCATCCACCACTACCTGCTTCTTCGTTCCATCCGGAAGTTCCACAACCTGCTTCTTGCCATAGAGATTGCTGAACGTGGGGCCGGTATTCTGCGACCCGTCCGTAGAGTGGCAGCCAAGGCAGCCGTAGTTTTCCAGCAGGGTCAGGGCCTTGCCCGCTCCTGCAGATTCACTCTTGCCGTTGTACCACTTGTTGAATTCGTCCGGTGGCATGACCTCTACAGTGGTGATCATGTTCGCATGCTTCAGGCCGCAGTATTCGGCACAGAAAATGTCGTACGAACCTTCTGCATCGGGGTTGAACCACGCATAGGTCTCCATGCGCGGCACGGTATCCATCTTGATGCGATATGCGGGAATGTACAGACTGTGGATAACATCGGCAGAGGTCATCACCAGCTTTACCGGTTTGTCCTTGGGCACATACAGCACGCTGCTGCGCTTGCCGTTGTCGTATTCAAACACCCATGACCACATGCGGGCTGTGACCTTCACGTTCATGGCATCGTCAGGCACGGTGCGCAGGGCCTTGTAACCGACCCAGCCGTAATAGAAGAGCGCCATGACAATAAGGGAGGGAATGACTATCCACACCACTTCTGCCGTCAGATTGCCGGATATGTCTTCAGCCTTGGGGTTTCTGGTGTGGTGATAACGGTACACAAACCAGAGGGCCGCGGCACTTATCCCCAGCAACATCACGATAGAAACGCCGAAAATGATGTAGAAAGCGAAGTCGACTTCGGCAACCGGATTGAAATTTTGCGGATTCATGGCACCTCCTCAGTAACTGTAGCCAATGTCGAAGAAGGTGAACCCTATGGCGATGGCCAGCAGTAAGAATGTGATGAACACGATAATCTTGAACAGGGGCTTCTCATACTTCAAATGCATGAAGAAAAGAATGACCAGCCCCGCCTTGACCGTGGCAATGGTCAGGGCAACCACAACGTTCAGGAATCCGAAGTCGAACTGTGCCGCAATGATGGTTATTGCGGTAAGGCACAGCAGAATGCCCCATATGATGGAATTGAAGCGGTATGAGACGGTATGATGCTCTTCATGATGTTCTGTCATGGCATCCCCCTAGGCGATCAGGTAGAAAAGCGGGAAAAGGTAGATCCACACAAGGTCCACAAGGTGCCAGTACAACCCGGCATTTTCGAGAAACACGAAATCCTGCGGTGTTACCTTGCCACGGACAATAAGAACGTAGGCAAAGGTGATAAGTCCGCCGCCCAGAATAACGTGCAGCCCGTGCAGTCCGGTCATGAGATAGTAGAGCCCGAAATACACCACCTCACCTGCCGGTCGTGCCAGCAATTCGGGGGAGTCGGGGAAGATGCCATGCTGTATCTTGGCCGACCATTCAAAGTATTTGATGACGAGAAAAGTCATGGCCATGGCCAGTGTGAGCAGCATCAACTTCTTGCAGTGGTCCACCCTGCCCTGCTGCAGGGCACTGATGGCAAGAGCCATGAACCATGAGCTGGAAATGAGCACCACCGTGTTGGTGCCGCCAAGCACGACATTCAGTTCCTTGCCCGCAAGATGAAACTCGGCGGGGAACTTGTGCAGATAGGCAGCATACAGCAGAAAAAGTCCGCCGAAGAGCAACACTTCCGTGAACAGGAAGAGCCACATGCCCAGTTTTGCGCCGGTATAGTCTTTAATCGCACTCATCGCGTTCCACCCCCCTGAAGTCGTAGGGTCCACGATCAACAACCGGCTCCGTCACAAAGTTATGGTGCGGAGGCGGCGAAGGAATCTGCCATTCGAGCGAAGCGCCCCCCCACGGGTTGCTGCTGCACCGTTTGCCCTTGATTGCACCGCGGATCAGGTTGCCGAACATGAGCAGAAGCCCTGCCACGAGAATCCATGACCCGATGGTCGAGATGAGGTGCCCGAAGGCATATTGCGGCAGATAATCGTTGTATCTGCGCGGCATGCCCTGCAGCCCCATGATGAGCATGGGGAAGTACAACACGTTAAAGCCGACAAAGATGATGACACAGGCTGTCTTGGCCGTTTTCGAGTTATACATCTTGCCGAAAATCTTGGGGAACCAGTAATGCATGGCCGAGAAAAGCCCGAACCCGAGCCCGCCGAAGATCACGTAATGGAAGTGCCCCACAACGAAGTAGGTGTCGTGCACATGAATGTCGGTACCGGCTGAACCGAGGATAAGGCCCGTAAGCCCGCCCACCGAGAACAGGAAAATGAAAGCGAGTGCGTACCAGAACGGCGGGTCCGTATAAATGGAGCCCTTGTAGAGCGTGGAGACCCAGTTGAAGACCTTGATGGCCGAGGGTATGGCCACCACAAAGGTGAGGAAGGAGAAAACAAGCACGGCCGTATCGCTCATGCCGCTGGTGAACATGTGGTGCGCCCACACCAGCGAACCGGCAAAGGCGATCATGACGCTGGAAAAGGCGATCATCTTGTAGCCGAAGATATCACGCCGGGCGAACACGGGAATGACGTCGGAGATAACGCCCATTGCCGGAAGAATCATGATGTATACGGCAGGATGCGAATAGAGCCAGAAAAGATGCTGATAGAGAATGGGGTCGCCGCCCTTGGTGGGATCAAAAAGCCCAACGCCGAGCACGCGTTCCGCAAAAATAAGCAGCACCGTTATGCCAAGCACCGGGGTCGCCAGAATCTGAATCCAGCCCGTGGCATACAGCGACCAGCAGAAAAGCGGCATTCTGGTCCATGTCATGCCCGGAGCACGCAGCCGGTGCAGGGTTGTGACAAAATTGAGCCCTGTGAGAATGGATGAAAAACCTAGAATGAACACGGCAATGACAGCCACATTCACGTTGGTTGTGGTCACATTGCTGCTGAAGGGTACATAAAACGTCCAGCCGGTGTCCGGCGGGCCGTTCCCTGTAAACAGCGAAACCAGCGCAAGCAATGCACCGGTTACATACAACCACCACGAGAAATTATTGAGCCGCGGAAAGGATACATCCTCGGCTCCTATCTGTATGGGCAGGAATATGTTGCCGAACGCAGCAGGAATGCTGGGAATGACCACCAGAAAGATCATGATGACCCCATGCAGGGTGAACATGACGTTATAGGTCTGCTGGTCCATTATGTCGCGGCCGGGAGCAATGAGCTCAAGCCTGATAAGGAACCCCAGCACCATGCCCACAATGAAGAATCCCATGATCCCCCAAAGGTACATGATACCGATCCGTTTATGGTCGGTGGAAAATATCCAGGAGGTGATGCCCCCGGATGTACCGGGCTGCCTGTCGAAAAAACTGAGAGCGGACTGGTGCTCCGAAGCCATGACAACCTCTCAATGCTCGAAGGTTCTGGGACAAATCACTTGCGGGGCTTGCGGCCCCCGCGGGAAAGGATGAGGAAGAGAATCCCAACGCCGAACAGAACGACAAAGCCCGCCACGCGCATTATGTCCAACGCATAGCGTCTTCCCTGCGGATCATAGGAAAAACAGTAGGAAACAATACGTTTGAGCGAAATGCCCACCTTACCCTCTGCCGCTTCGGTCAGGGCCATGGTGGTGTCAAAAGGCAGGAAGTTGTTCCCGTAAAGGTATCTGACGATCTTGCCCTCGGGCGAGGTCACGATGATCGCAACGGGGTGCACAAAATCCTTGTCCACACGGGCAAAGCGGTAGCCGAGTTCATCCATCAGCCGGTCTATGCTCTCCTTGCTGCCGGTCAGGAAGCGCCAGCCTGCGGGAGGAAAGTTGTTATGCATGGCGGCGATGTAGTTCTTCTTTCTGTGCGCCGCCAGTTCCGGGGTATCGGTCTCATCAAAGCTCACCGATATCACGCGGTACTCCGCATCCGGCTTCAGCGACATCTGGGGCAGAACGCGGGCTATGGAGCTCTGCAGGATGTTGCAGACGTTGGGGCAGGAGAAATAAACCGGGGCGATGATTGTCGGCTTGTCCATAAGAGTCCGCACGTCAACCATCTGCCCCGTTTCATCTTTGAACATGATACCCTGCGGGATGATGTTGCCCAGCTTTTCATCAATAGATGCAAGCGGCACGGAGGTATCGGGCTCCTTGTGCACGTGCCCGCCAAGGTCGGGGGCCGAACCGTCAGGAACCATATGTTCCGCGCCATGCTGCTCCTGCGCTGCCGCACCGTGGCCAGCGTGGTTCATGTCAGCCGGCATACTGTGGGTCGCATTGGCCGTTCCGTTGCTCATCTGCATGTGATCGTGTTCCACTGCCTGACCAACTGCCTGATCAGCCGTCTGCATGGATGCAGCGTGGCCGGCATGATCAGAATGATCAGTGGTAGCCGCCTGAAGCGGAGAACTCAAAACAACAAGAACAAGCACCCAGAAAGCGACAAAATGCATACGCATGGCAACTCCGCAGGATATACACCCTCAGGAACGTCGAGTGTTAGAACTTGGAAATGTGATCGGACAGCACCTGAATCTGTGCATCGTCAAAACGCTTCATCAGATTTTCCATCACGGCCTTCTTGGCATGACCATAGCTGCCGTCCTTGTAGCCGTGCATTTTCTTGGACAGATCTTCAGCGCTCTGGCCCTTCAGGGGAGCGCCAACACCCATGGCAAGCTTTTCGCCCTGTGCACCATGACAGCCCTGACAGGCCTTATAGAGAGAAGCGCCGTCCTGAGAAAAGGCGATGAGCGAAGAGCCCATGATCAGAGCAGCGGAAACAGACAGAGCTACGAGCAGACGTTTCATTGTATCCTCCAGATAATGGAATGTTTATAGTTGAAATGCCAGTGCCCACTCTATCACGCTCTTGCAAAAAAATGCAACACGTTACAACAACAATTGAATGTATTGAGTACAAAGGTATTTATTTTCATAATCAGCTCCTGTGCATACCTACGTGTCCGTTAATACCAATACGTCGCGATGATTCAAGTTCGTCATTATATCGCAACCGGATTCGCCGGCAGTGCCCTAGGCAACGCGACAGCTACGAAAAAAAAGCCGCCCCGGAGGGCGGCTTTTGCATTCTGCAGCACGGCTACTTGCCGAGCCATCTTTTCACGACTTCAGGATTTTCCTTGATGAATCGCTTGGCGTTTTCATAGGGATCGGCACCGGGCTCCTGATTCCACGCCATGACCATCTGCAACTGATCGGGAGTATCCCATGCAAAGCGGTCGAGAAAGGCATAGACTTCAGGCATGTCCTTCTTGAGTCCCTTGCGGACAACGGCGTTGATGGTTTCGGAACCACCAAGAGTTCCCTTGGGATCTTCAAGATACTTGAGCTGCCAGCGGCCGAACATCCAGTGAGGGGACCAGCCGGTTACGACAATCCACTTGTTGTTCTTTACGGCGTCTGCAAGGGCTGCAGTCATGGTTGCCCCGCTGCCTTCAACCAGTTCAAAGTCGTCCAGCCCATAGGCCTTCATGGTATCTTCAGACATGCGCATAAGCCCTGCGCCGGGATCAATACCGATGATCTTGCCTTCAAACTTGTCGGCGTTGGCCTTGAGTTCTTCAATGGAATTGATGGTGACATACTTGGGAACAACCCAGCCGACCTTGGCACCGGTTGACAGCGGACCAAGGTCTTCCACCTTGTCACCCACCTTCTTCAGATAATCACCATGGGTCACGGGCAACCATGCGGTTACCATGCCGTCCACATCGCCGGAACCTACAGCCTGCCACATGGCGGCAGCGGCAACGGGCAGAATTTCCACTTCATAGCCCATTTCCTGTTCCAGTACAGCCTTCACCATATTGGTGGAGGTAGTGGCACAATCCCACTCCACATATGCAATGCGTACGGGATCCTTTGCAAAGGCTGCAACGGAACACGCTACGACGAGGGCCAGAGCAAGACACAAAGACAGTACACGTTTCATTCATAACTCCTTACGTTACTGTTTACGTTTTCCCGCCTTCTGAAGAACGCGATCCAGAATTATCGCCACAATAACGATACCTATTCCGGCTTCGAATCCGCGTCCCATCTGAAGGCGCTGAATAGCTTTCCATACTTCGCCGCCAAGTCCCTTGGCACCGATCATGGCGGCACTAACCACCATGGAAAGAGCGAGCATGACCGTCTGGTTCACGCCTGCAAGAATGGTTGAACGGGCTAGGGGCAGCTCAAGCTTGACGAGCCGCTGCCAACGGCTGGTGCCGAAGGCCTCTGCACATTCAACAAGGTCTGAAGGTACTTGGCGGATGCCAAGACAGGTCAGGCGTATGGCTGGCGGCATGGAAAATATGACCGTGGAGAAAATGGCCGCCATCTTGCCCAGCCCGAAAAAGGGAATGGCCGGTATCAGATACACAAACGCGGGCATGGTCTGCATAACGTCCAGCGTAGGCATGATGATGCGATACGCCACCCTGTTCACAGCCGTGAATATGCCGATGGGTATGCCCAGCATGATGGCGAAAAGCGTTGCCACAAGCACAAGGGCAATGGTGCTCATGGTCGCCTTCCACAGGCCCATGTTCCATATGAGCGCCAGTCCCAGAACAGTGAAGATACCAAGATTGCGCTCACGGGTCAGCCGCCACACGGCAAGGCCGGAAAGCAGAATGAAAATGGGCTCAGGAATGGCCACCATGCCCTTTTCAAGAAAGCGGAGAGAGGCTTCCACCACCACGGAGCAAGCTTTCGTGGCAAAGGCCAAATGGTCGACCAGAAAGTTGATGCCGGATTCGATGACATCGCCAACGGGAATTCTGTAACTCATTTAGGCCCCCTTTCTTTCCGCAAGCGCGGCGATAAGGGTGCCTCTGACGATGACGCCCTTCAGACGGTTCGAGCTGTCCACCACTGCAAGCGGATAGGCCAGATCATGCATTATGGGGAACAGGTCCTGCGCGGGGGTATCCGGCAGCACGGTCTTGAGGTCGGTACAGATTATGGGCGACAGGTCCGTCTCTCCGATTTCGATAAGGTGCGCTGCCTGATCTGCGGAAACAACACCCATGAGAGTATGGTCTCTGCCAAGAACGAAAAGCGAGGATATGCCGTAGTTTTTCATTTTTCTCAGAGCCGCACGGGGACCGTCAGTTCCGAGATGAGCAACGGCCAGCACCTTCTGCATGATGGAGTCGGCTGTCAGCACGCGGGCGATATCCACCTCTTCGACAAACCGTTCCACATACCTGTTGGCAGGCTCCATCAGAATTTCTTCCGGCGTGCCTATCTGCACAATCTTGCCGTCTTTCATCAGAATGATGCGATCGCCCAGCTTGAGCGCCTCATCAAGGTCATGACTGATGAAGACGATGGTCTTGTGCATCTTCTCCTGCAGGTTGATCAGTTCGTCCTGCATGTCTCTGCGGATAAGGGGATCAAGGGCGCTGAAGGCTTCGTCCATCAGCAGAATATCCGGGTCCAGCGCAAGCGCACGGGCAAGCCCCACACGCTGCTGCATGCCGCCGGAAAGCTGTGAAGGATAGACATCTTCCCACCCTTTAAGCCCCACAAGTTCAAGGGCTTCAAAGGCTTTTGCACGACGCGTGGCAGCATCCACGCCCTTGATTTCAAGGCCGTATGCCGCATTTTCCGCAACAGTTCTGTGCGGGAACAACGCGAAATTCTGAAAGACCATGCCCAGCTTCGACTGGCGAAGCGCACGCAGATCGTCGGGGTTCATGGTGGTGATATCCTGCCCGTCAATATGAACGGTGCCGGAGGTGGGCTCGATAAGGCGATTGAGACAACGAACCAAAGTGGACTTGCCGCTGCCGGAAAGTCCCATTATGACGACAATCTCCCCTTCTTCAATGGAAAAAGAGGCATTATTCACCCCGACGCCGTGCCGGGTTTTCTCCATTATTTCATCTTTGCCCTTTCCTTCCTTGAGCATGGCAAGTGCCACGTCAGGCGAAGGACCAAAGACCTTGTATAAACTGTTTACGACAATCTTTGACATCAAATCTCCTGAAAGCATGACCCCGTTACGCGCTGAAACCATCAGCGGCTGCGACCGGTGCATAAGGGTTTCAAACCAACCCGGAATAAGGATTCGAATAGGATGGTGGTGAATTGAGGGGGTCTGTGAATTGGTACATCTTTAACGATGCAATATTCTCAGAGGAAAGAAATGGGGACAAGGGGGGATTTGGGGTATGGATCGGGTATGTCGTGTACCCGATAAAAAGACGCCGAAAGCATATACCCGAAGGCAGGCCAGAGGGATGACCCTAGGGGATGACTCCCCAAATGGCCCAAAGAATGCCCCTCAACGTGGCTCAATTAACGGGAAAGTCGACGGTATAAATGCTAGCGGGAAGAGGATTGCTGCCCCTGCTGCAGAAAGACATACAAAGAAATGCCCTGCCCCGTCAGGCCGAGTTTGCGGCGGATATTCTTGCGGTGGGTCTGCATGGTCTCAAAAGATATCTGGAGCAGGTCGCATATCTCCCGGGTCTTGCGGCCGAGTGCGATCAGGCGGCAAATCTCCATCTCACGGGGAGTAAGGCGGATGAGCAGGCTATCAAGGGGTGCCGGGGTGCCTTCGGACATTTCGCCAAGCTGGTCTTCGATGACAGCCTTGTAGTTCTGCCGCAGATCCTGACGATCTTCATCGGCAATACGCTCAATGGCGGGCAGCACCTGATCCTTCACCTGCTGCACCAGCTCATCCTTCATTTCCCGCCGTTCCTCGTGCACGCTTCTGATGACATGGCGCAGGGCAAGGTTCATTCCCTCCACCACCGCATCCTTGCGTTGCAGGTCCTGCTCAAGAGTCACGTGGGTACTTATGTCATGAAAGACAATCTGAAAAAGCACATCTGAGGCAACGGAGACCTTGCGGGCGGCGACTTCAACCGGAATGCCCTGCTCTTCCTCGGCTCCGGCTTCCAAAGTGCCGTTCCACACCGAGCCGCTTTCAAGCCTCTGCAGGGCAAGGGCAAACTCGCCTGCTCCCGGTCCGGAAACAAGCGAACGGCAGTCGCTGCCAGTCAGGGCATCTTCACTCATGCCGAACAAAGACATTGCATTGCTGTTCACTGCAAGAATTCTGCATGAGGAATCTGCGAGCACCAGGGCATCCGGCACCAGCTCAAAGAGCGCGCGATACAGCTTCATCGCGTCCCTGCGGGACCAGAGCACGTCCTCTATACCGGAATATGGGCTTTCGCCGTTTACGGAATCCGGAGAACGTTCTGCATCTGTTGTATCACGCGTGTTCATGAACATTTCACTAACACGTTGAATTCAAAAAGGCAAAACCAGAAACAAAAAGGGGCGCTCCGTTACCGGAACGCCCCTTGTCAGCACAACAGTCAGCAGATCTGGCAGCAGATCTGGCAGCAGACCTGGCAGCAGATCTGGCAGCAGACCTGGCAGCAGACCTGGCAGCAGACCTGGCAGCAGACGTTATACAACGCCGTGCTCAGACTTCACAATGGGAGCCTTCTTGGGTTCCTCAGCAGGAATCTCTTCAGGGCTCAGTGCAAGCAGCACCGGGCTGGCAATGAAGATGGAGGAATAGGTACCGACGCCGATACCAAGAAGCATGGCCAGTGCGAAATCGTGGATGACGCTGCCGCCGAGGAAGAACAGGGCAACAACCACAAGCAGGGTCGTACCGGAGGTGAGCAGCGTACGGCTCAACGTCTGGTTCACGGCCTTGTTCACAACTTCGCCATACGTGGGGGCCACTCTTCCGCGAATGTTTTCACGGATGCGGTCAAACACGATGATGGTGTCGTTCAGGGAGTAACCCACGATGGTCAGCAATGCGGCAACGATGGTCAGGTCGAATTCCTTGTTCAGAATCGAGAAGACACCCACCGTGATGAGCACGTCGTGAATAAGAGCCACGACCGCGCCCAGCGCATAGTTGAGTTTAAGCTTCCAGCATAGTGCCAGCGTGAGCGCCATTGCGACAATCACGAGGTACTGCTTGGATACACCCAGCTGACCAAGGCCGTACAGCGCCGTGGCCAGTGCTGCGGCCATGATGCCAGCAACCACCCAGCGCTGCTCAAAACGGCCGGAGATGTAAATGGCGATGAGCAGCACCGCGTAATACAAGGCTTCCAGCGCGGCAGAGCGCAGGTCGTTACCAACCTTGGGGCCGACCATTTCAAGACGCTGAATCTCGAAGGATACGTCCTTGAGATGCGTGCTGAAGGCAGTCTGCACAAGGTCACGCATGTTCTCGGGGTTGGCACCGGTTACGGATGCGCGGATCAGATAGGCGTTGTCGCCCTTCATGCCGATGCGCTGCACCACAAGACCGGGCAGGTCAGCTTCCTTCAGGCTATCCTTCAGGGTGTCAGGTTCCACAGCCTTGTCGAACTGCACCTGCACCATGACACCGCCCGCGAAGTCGATGCCGAATTTGGGGCCGCCCTTCATGATGAGCGAACCCACACCAATCAGCATGACCAGCAGAGAGATGATGAGCGTATACTTACGCAGCCCTACGAAGTCGATATTGCTATTCGGTTTGATGATACTCAGACCCATATGATCAACTCCTTAGATGCTGAGCTTGGTTCGCTGCTTTGCGCCGGCCCACAAATCGAAGAGAATGCGGGAACAGAAGATGGCAGTGAACATGGAAGCAAGAATACCAAGGCTCAGGGTAACGGCAAAGCCGCGGATGGGGCCGGTGCCGAACTGATACAGAATGACAGCCGTGATCAGAGTAGTGATGTTGGCGTCAAAAATGGTCAGCGTGGCACGGTTGTAGCCCTCGGATATTGCGGCGAGCGGCGTGAGCCCCCTTCGCAATTCTTCGCGGATACGTTCGAATATGAGCACGTTGGCGTCAACCGCCATACCCAGCGTAAGAATGATACCGGCAATACCGGGCAGGGTCAGAGTGGCCCCGAAAACAGCAAGACCGGCCATGATGAGCACAATGTTCAGACACAGAACAATGTCGGCCACTATACCGCCGAAACCGTAGTAGATAACCATGAAGACCATGACGAGCGCACCACCGATAAGTGCTGCGTTTACGCCCTGATCAATGGATTCCTGACCGAGGGAAGGACCGACGGAACGTTCTTCAAGGATATTGACCGGAGCGGGCAGCGAACCGGCGCGCAGCACGATGGCGAGGTCATGTGCCTCTTCCTTGGTGAAGCGACCGGAAATGGATGCGCGGCCACCGCGGATCTTTTCCTGAATCACGGGTGCCGAGTGAATCTTGCCGTCCAGCACGATGGCCATGCGTCTGCCGGCGTGGTCACCGGTAATCTGCTCAAAGCGGCGTGCTCCGCTGGCATTGAAGGTAATGCCAACGTAGGACTGGTTGAAGTGGTCAAAGTTCACATAGGCATCCTGCACATACTCACCGGTCATGGCTGCGTCCTTTTCGACGACCAGAACGGTTTCAGAGGTAGTTCCGTCAGGATTGCGGGAAACCATGGGCAGGGCTTCGTAGCCGGGGGGCACGATACCGCGCTTTGCGTTTTCTACATTCGCATCGTCCTTGACCATGCGGACTTCGAGGTGAGCGGTCTTGCCGATAATCTGGATCGCGCGTTCAGGATCGCTCAAACCGGGCAGCTGCACCTGTATGCGGTAATCCTGTTGCTTGCGGATATCGGGTTCGCTCACACCGAACTGGTCAATTCGGTTGCGGATGGTCTTAACAGCCTGATCAAGGGCAAGATCAGCAAGATACTTGCGGTAATCCTTGGTGTAGGAAAGGGTGTAGCGAACCTTGCCCTCTTCCATATCCACGGGAGCCTCGTTGGTCAGGTGCGAAAATTTGTCGGCGATCAGCTTGTTCAGAGCTTCTCTCTGATCAGCCTTGACGAGAACAAGTTCAAGCTTGTCACCACTGATGACGCGGGGACGAAGGATGTTGATCTTCTCTTCGCGGGCAACGGTGCGCAAGTCCTGCCCTGTCTGGGCAAGGGTGTTCTCGATGGCTTTTTCCACATCCACGCCGAGAGTCAGGTAAATGCCCCCCATGAGATCGAGGCCAAGACTAATCTTGTCTTTCGGCAAAACCTTCTGCAAGCCGGAATTCCCTATGAAAGGAACGCTCGGCAGCGCGTAGGCAAGGCCCAGCATGGTTACCAGCAGGGCAACCAGTATTCGCCATCGCAGACCTTCTTTCATTCTAACTCCTAAATGCTATCTGATACTGACTTCCGTCAAACAGCAAAGCCCAAAGCAGTACGGCACTGCCCGGGCATGTTACAGCCAAGCGGGCAAGACTTACGCCTGCTTGGGGGTATATGGCAAGCGGGAGGTACAATTATGCACCTCCCGCCCGCTGTTATCTTATTTATCTTCCTGCTTTTCAGCCTGCTTTTCTTCCTTGCCCTTCTTCTTTTCCTTGGGGGCAGGAGCGGAAACCAGACCGGAAACGAACTGGCGGCCAACCTTAACGGTGGTGGTGCCAAGATCCACAGTCAGAACTTCTTCCTTGGCTTCCACAACGGTGCCGTACAGGCCACCTGCGGTGACAACTGCATCACCCTTCTTCAGCCCCTCGAGCATGGCCTTGTGTTCCTTGGCCTTCTTCTGCTGCGGACGAATAAGAAGGAAGTAGAAGATGGCGAACATGAGGATGAGGGGTGCGAATGCGGCGATTCCCCCGCCCTGTCCGGAAGCCTGACCGGCATTGCCCATGGCCCAAGCGGTGTTGATAAACGACATGATTTGCTCCTTATGGGGTGATCATGAAATGAAAACTGGTTGAAAACCTGCAAGAAGTACCTTTTAGGACGAAAACATGCAACCGTTTTCGATCATGCTGCACAGCGGCAGCAAAGGCGCGCACGGCATATCCCATGCGGGTTACGCCGGGGGGTATGCACTTTTCGTCGGGGTATTGCTGCGGGCATCATTATATATGGGTTTCGTCTGCGGTTCCATATGCGCAGCGCGCAAAATAAAAGGCCCCCCTTGCGGAGGGCCCCGGAATTCTTTCAGTATCCGGCAAGACCTAGTTGGTACCCACGTACATGTTGCCGTAGGGACGCTTGGAGAAGGGCTTAACCTTGCGGAAGGTTCCGGCCATGACTTCGTCGGCATCCTTGCCGAAGGCCTTGGCCCAGTCTTCCACGTGCTTGCGGATGAAGGCGATGTCTTCATCTTCCAGAGGATGGAAGCTCAGACCGGGTCCGAGCTGATATTCCGGCACATCACCACGGATGTAGATCACGCCGCCGTGCATGCCGGTTCCCAGGCTGCGCCCGGTAATGGGGGTTTCAACAGGCATGGTGGAGTCCATACCGAGCAGGATGATCGCCCCGCCCGCCATGTATTCACCGAGAAAGTCGCCAGCCTTGCCGCCGGCAACGATAACGGGAGACTTGTCCATGTAGGCCTTCATGTGAATGCCCACTCGGTAGCCCACGTCCTGCTTTACCATGACACGGCCGCCGCGCATACCGTAGCCCAGCACGTCACCAGCCATGCCGTTGATCACGATTTCACCGTCGTCCATGGTATTGGCCACGCCGTCCTGTGCGTTGCCTTCCACACGGATAAAGGCTCCGCGCATGAAGGCAGCCATATCCTGACCCGGAACTCCGTTCACAGTGAAGCGGATGGGTTTGTCAATGGAGTTGCCTATGTAGCGCTGACCGCGCACATTAAGCAGTTCAATCTCGTCAGCGCCGTTACGCACCGCCTCGCGGATCTGCTCGTTAAGCTGCCTGTAGTAAACGCCATTGGCGTCCAGAGTGACCTTCTTGCCCATGGTTACGCCTCCACTTTCACAATAACGGGTTCACCGGCCTTGGGCGCCCAAACGCGGTCGAGATCGGGACACACTTCGCGGATGGAGCTTTCTTCACTGGACATGAACACCATGCTGTCCTTCTCGGCAATAACCAGAGGACGAAGCTTAACACGGTCGTTCAGGCCCATCATGGTGTTGGCATCGGTCACGAGAATGGCGAAAGGTCCATTCAGGCAGGCCGGGCCGTATACCATGCGCAGGCTTTCATACAGCTTGCGGTCTTCGGGCTCCATGCGGTCGATCTCATCCCAGAAAGGCGGAGCAAAAACCTTGCTCACCATTTCGTAGGAAAGACCGTGCTTGCGGATAAGCAGGTCGAGCAGGTAGGCCACAACCTCGGTATCCGTCATCATGGTGCATTCGTAGTCATGCTGGCACAGGTAGCGGCGGTTGATACCGTATGAGGATATTTCGCCGTTATGCACGATGGCCCAGTCCAGAATGGTGAACGGGTGCGCACCACCCCACCAGCCGGGAGTGTTGGTCGGAAAACGGTTGTGGCCGGTCCAGATGTAGGCGCTGTATTCTTCCAGACGGAAGAAATCGGCGATATCTTCAGGAAAGCCCACGCCCTTGAACGCGCCCATGTTCTTGCCGCTGGAGAAGACGAATGCGCCGCCCCTGCGGTTGATGAGCATAACCACGTTTACGATGTAGTCCTGTTCGGTCAGACCTTCCCACTGGGGGCGACGGGCCTTGGGAGTCACGAAGAAGCGCCACATGACGGGCGGATTCTTGATGCTCAGCACCTTGCGGGTGGGAATGGGCTCGGAAACGGAAATATCAAAGTATTCCTTTATGATTTCCTCAGCCCTGTCCAGAGCGGCCTTATCGTCACACATCAGATGAAAAGCGTATTCATCCTTGTGGTCGGGGTAGATGCCGTATGCAGCAAAACCACCACCCAGCCCGTTGCCGCGGTCGTGCATGGTGCACATGGCGCTGATGGGCATGGAACCGGATATGAGGTTCTTCTTCTTGTCAATGACACCGAAGACACCGCACCCGGAAATGTCCTTGTCAAAATGCCAGAAATTGCTGGGAGCCTTCATATATCTTCTCCGATGATGGTCTGCCCTACTCGTGGTCGGGGGTCCATCTCGTCTCGAAATCGTGTTCGGGCCAGAGCAGCGCAGAGGGCCGTCCGTCCTTGAGTTCCTGCTTGATCTCATCGCTCAGGGGCAGCTGGAAACGGACAAAACCGGTATACAGCCCTGCAAAATCGATGTCGCCTACCAGCACATACCCGACAAGCCTGTCATTACGGAAAACCAGCTTGCGATAGGTCTGATTGTCTTCATCCGCATAGGTGCAGACGTCGCAGCCCTCTTCCGGCGCGGGATTAACCATGCCGAGAGAAGCAGTGGGCAGCCCGTAGAAGGAAATGGCGTTCATGGCCAGTCCGCCGGGGTGCTTTTCATGCTTCTGCCCCGTCATGTTCATGCCCGCATAGTAGCCCTGGCTGTAAGCGTTGGGCCAGATGGGGGTAACACGGGCATCGTCGGTGATCATGTCGTAGGCTTCGGCAACGTCGCCTGCCGCATACACGTCTTCGGCGCTGGTGTGCAGATACTCGTCCACCTTGATGCCACGGCGGATGTTGAGACCGGCTTCCTTTGCAGGAGTAAGGCTGGGAACAACCCCGATAGCCACAACAACGGCTTCACAGGGAATGACTTCGCCATTGGTCAGGCGCACACCGTTAATGCCGCCGCTGGGGCCGCGCAGCACTTCATCCACCGTGCTGCCGCAGCGGATGCCGAGGCCTTCGGTTTCGAGACGGCGGGAAACCATCTTGCCTGCCACGTCGTCAAAGGCAGCAGAGAGAACGCGGGGAGCAAGTTCCACAATGGTCACGTTCAGGCCGTTGTCGAACAGACCTTCTGCAGCCTTGAGGCCGATGAGACCGCCGCCGATGACCACCACGTTGCGGATGTTCTGCGCGATATCGAGCAGAATTTCCGCATGGGCAAGGGTCGTGAAGTTGTAGATGCCGGGGCCTTCAAGTCCCTTGATCGGGGGCATGAAGGGAACGCCGCCGGTTGCGAGCAGCAGCTTGTCGTACGGAACACTCTCGCCGCTTGCCAGCTCCAGATTCTTCGAACCGGTATCAAGACCCACAACGCGGGAACCAAGTTTGAGTTCCACGTTGTTCTTTTCATAATATCCGTCGGGGCGAAGGCTCATGCGATCCAGCCCGATCTTGCCTGCGAGGAAATAGGAAATGAGGGGACGGCCGTAGGTGGGGGTGTTTTCTTCGCTCACCACCACAATCTTGCCCTCTTTGTCCAGCTTCCGGATGCCTTCAATGGCACCAACGGAGGCTACGCCGTTGCCTACGATGACATAGGTCATGGTATTCTCCCGGATGCTTGTTGCTAACGATCTTCGTAGCTCAGTGCGGCATTGGGGCAGGCCTCTACACAGGCAGGCTTGTCCCTTCCTTCACACAGGTCACACTTGATGATCTTCCCCTTGGACGGATTGCGGCGGATGGCCCCGAAAGGACAGGCCATGAGGCACGACCAGCAGCCCACGCACTGGCTCTCGTCGTACTTGGTCTTGCCGGTCTCCTCGTCCTTGTAAAGCGCGCCGGAAATGCACGCCGTTACGCAGCTGGGATTCTCACAGTGCCGACAGCTCAGAGAAACACATACAGGCCCTTTTTCATAAACGGCCTTGCAGGGGCGCAGGCCGGCAGCCTGTTCCTCGCGCACGGCGATGATAAGGTCCTTGCTCTCGGAGTGAGCGGTCAGACAGGCCAGTTCGCAAATATGGCACCCGATGCAGAAATCCTTGTTGGGATAGACTCTGCGCATTGCCTACCTCCCGGCGTGCTTGACACCAAGAATGTCAAGTTCGACTTCGTTAAGGCCGATGCCACGAAGCTTGTCGCGGTTGCCGCGCAGGCTTTCGATGGAGTTGAGGCCCATGCCGCCCAGCATTTCCTGAATTTCGTGGCCCCATGCCCTGACAAGGTTGGTCAGGCGCTTGGCTGCGATTTCCGGGTTCTGGCGCTTCTTGAGGCGCGCTTCGTTGGTGGCGATACCCCAGGGACACTTGCCGGTGTAGCAGCGGCCGCAGAGCGTGCAGCCCACAGCAACCAGCGCCGCAGTGGCGATGTAAACGGCGTCTGCACCAAGGGCAATGGCCTTGATGACGTCGGCGGAACAACGGGTACCACCGGCCACAACCAGAGACGCCCAGTTGCGGATGCCTTCATCGCGCAGGCGGTTATCAACCTGAGCAAGGGCCAGTTCCACCGGAATACCCACGTTGTCGCGGATCATGGTGGGAGCAGCACCCGTGCCGCCGCGGAAGCCGTCGATGACGACTATGTCGGCACCGGCGCGCACGATACCGGAAGCAATGGCCGGTGCGTTGTGCACGGCTGCGATCTTCACGGATACGGGAACGCGGTACTCGGTTGCTTCCTTCAGCGCATAGATGAGCTGCAGCAGGTCTTCAATGGAATAAATATCGTGGTGCGGGGCAGGCGAAATGGCGTCTGAACCCACGGGCACCATACGGGTCTTGGAGACTTCTTCGTCGATCTTTTCGCCGGGCAGGTGGCCGCCGATACCGGGCTTTGCGCCCTGACCGACCTTGATTTCGATGGCGGCACCGGCGTTCAGGTAGTCCTTGTGCACGCCGAAACGGCCGGAAGCAACCTGCACGATGGTGTTAGCACCGTACTTGTACAAGGTGGGATGCAGGCCGCCTTCACCGGTATTGTAGACAATGCCGAGTTCGGTGGCTGCCATGGCCATGGCCTTGTGCAGGTTGAAGTTGATGGACCCGAAGGACATGGCCGAGAACATCATGGGATATTCCAGCTTCACCTGCGGACCGATCTTGGTCTTCAGCTTGGGACCGTCGGGGGTCTGCTCCACTTCCACGTTGTCCGGCTTGGAGCCGAGGTAGGTACGCAGTTCCATGGGCTCGCGCAACGGGTCGATGGAGGGGTTGGTAACCTGGCTGGCATCAAGCTGAAGATTGTCCCAGTAGATAGGCTTTGCACTGGGGCTGCCCATGCCGGAAAGCAGAATGCCGCCGGTGTCGCCCTGCTTGTACAGATACTTCATGTACGTGGGGGTCCACAGAGCGTTGTCGCGGAAATCGGCAGGGTTTTTCTTGATGGTGAGACAACCCGTGGGACAAAGCGCTTCACATCTGTGGCAGCCGACACACTTGGTGTTGTCGTGGTTCACACACTGACGGGCATCATCCCAGAAGTGGGCTTCGTAGGAACACTGGCGCACACATACTTCGCAGTTGATGCAGCGTTCCTTATCCCGGTCTATGACGAAATCATTAAAATTCTGGCTGATCGGCTTGAAAAGCAAGACAGTCTCCTCGCTTTGCGCAGAGAGCGGGCGGTCGGATCCCCTCACCCCGTCCATCCGGACCCGCTAACAATTTTGATAAAAAAAGCGAAAAAACGCTTTGAGGGCATTTCTCATTGAACGGAAGTACGAATTAGCTTGAAAATACTAAAATTGTCAACAAGCACATGTGCCCATCTTGCCACCTCCATATAATTTTAGATGTATTATTAATTAATACAGTAGATTACCATGTAATATTACGAAATTGTCATAAAAAACTGAGTATTCGCTCATTTACAATTTTGTCTACAAATAGACAGTTCGGACCAAAAAATCCTCCACAAGAGCACAAACACGCTCTCTGGTTTCCCTGTGAGTCGTCAGCATATGGTGTGCAGTCACTGTCTCTTCGATGGGAATTAGCTCCATTCGCCTGCGTTTTGACGAAACCTTGCTCATTATCTCCCACACGTTGCCCGAAGGCGCGGTTCGGTCAGTCGGGCAATGCATGGCCAACAAAGGGGCGGTCACCCGGTCCAAATTTCGCCCAACTTTCTTCACCCCTTCCATGAGACTCCAAAGCTGGGGCAGGCTCGTGGCACCGTCGTACCCCTGCCATGGCGCAATCTCGTTCGCCTCTGACCTTCTGGGACTACCGGGCCATATGGGACGCACATGCTGCAGCAGCCCCACAAAGGGCAGACGCCAGTCCTTCATCTGCGGAGGAAAGAGCCGGTACACGAAAACAGGCGAGGCCATGGTCACCACTCCGGCAACGGGATACTTGGATGCCAGATGCAGCGACAACGTGCCTCCCATGGAAAGCCCCATCACAACCACCCTGTCCACCCGCTGTGCAAGTTCCTCATATGCCCGCTCGGCACCTGCGGCCCAATCCTCAAACCATGTGGTGCAAAAGTCCTCAAAGGTGGTCCCGTGTCCCGGGAGCGTGCAGTTGTTCACCTCGCAGCCCAAAGCATCAAGGGTTGGAATCAGCGGCTCCATTTCAAAGGGAGCTCCGGTCCAGCCATGAATCAACAAACAACCCGTTTTCATCCTTCCTCCAATTATTAATGATGTGCCAGCAGCTATGGCACCATATTAAGCAGACCTATATGCTTGCACCTGCGGCGACGATACCATATTTTGATTGCCGCCACAGCACAATCGGCATTGCCCCACTCACACTCAACGTTTTTTCATGGAGACCTGCGCATGACAAAGGTGTGCGACCTTCTCGTCAAAGCCGACCTGATTCTCACACAGAATCCGCTCAGAACAGTCATTGAACAGGGCGGCATAGCCATAACGGGCGACACCATAACCGATGTGGGCAGCTG
>JBKEAK010000215.1:0-25369 GCA_047972125.1 Halodesulfovibrio sp. | reverse complement strand
AATTTGCTGTATCTAAACGAACAGTTCGATCGGGAGGTAAAGGGGATGTCTGTTCGTCGTGTCGCGAGTTTTATCTGGATGTTCCTTTTCATGCTTCACAGTCCGGCTATGTGCGCTGAGCCATTGCTTGTGCTGTATATGGAGAGACCTCCTTACTATTTTACATCGCAGGAGGGTAAGCCTTCCGGCTTTCTTCTTGAACAGGCTTTGGCAGTTTTTGCCAAGGCAGGGGTGCCGGTACGCACCCGCTCTCTTCCTGCCAAGCGTATTGTGCAGATACTCAAGGAAGAACAGTCGAATGCAGCTTCAGTCGGGTGGTTTATGACTGAGGAACGGCAGCAGTGGGGTGTGTTCAGTTCTTTGTTGTATCAGGATCAACCGCTGGTGGCGCTCCATAGAAAAGGAATTTTGGGCGGGGAAGGTAAAGAGTTAGACCTGAGTGATTTGCTCAGAGACCGGAGCCTCGTTCTGGGGGTTATTGATGGTTTTTCATATGGAGAAAGCGTTGACGAGACTATTGCCAGATATTCACCAAGGCGTTTTGCACTGGCTGGAGATCAGCAGCAGCTTGTGAAAATGCTTGGAGCAGGACGGATAGATTATATATTGGCCGCGCCTGAAGAGGTTCATTTTCTTATATCTCAGGCGGGTTTGCAGGAAGACGAATTTGATTTTACGCTGCTGCGTGATGTTCCGGTGGGGAATAGTCGTTATATTTTGTTCAGTAAAGCGGTCGATGCTTCGACAGTACAAAAGGTCAATGATGTTCTGAATCAGTATTGCCCTCGTTAGACATGGAGCTTGGATAAAAAGAAAAGCGGCCTTCGGAAAAAAGGCCGCTTTTATATTTCAAAAGTCGAAGCTGCTATGAGCTGCAGCCACCTGCGCTGGAGCAGCCACCGCAGGAAGAACCGCCGCCGGGCAGGGCGTTTGCGGATTCGACGGTGAAGCCCATGTAGGACAGGTCTATCTTGATGGCGCCGGTCTGAGCGAGCAGGGCGCTATTGATGGCGAAGGTGAATTCCTTCTCGGTAAATACGGTGTCTTCTTCGTTTGGCTCATCCAGAGCCAATGCCAGTCGGGGGCCGCTTCAGCCACCGGGGGCAAGGTAGATGCGAATGCCGGACTTTTCCTTATCCGCAAAGTACGCCGCAAGTTCCTTGTGGGCGCTTTCGGTCAGTGTAAACATTGCTTTCCTCCGCTTGGGTGTAGGAGGTACAAGTACGTACACCCAAAGGGATTGTCAATGGATGCGGGGCATAGTTATAGATTTCACAACTACATTACCCGGATAAGGGTTGATTATTCTTAGGAATTGTTCCTGTTTTGTCGTGGTATTTTTAGCGTGGATAATAAAAAACGGCCCGTGAGGGCCGTTGGTACTTGTCATGTATGACAAGGCTATGAGCAGCAGGAAGAGGAAGAACCGCAACCGCTGCAGCCGCCGCCCATGTTGGGCAGTGCCACTTCGGGAACAACGGCAAAGCCACCGCAGGAAACCGAAATGGTAACGCTCTGAACCTGCTCATGCAGGCCCTTGTTCATGGTAAAGGTGTAACCGCCAACATCCAGGGTAGAGTCGTCATCTCCGGGCTCGTCAAGGGCCAGTGCCAGACGGGGGCCGCTGCAGCCGCCGGGAGCGAGATATATGCGGATGGGGGTTTTGTCTTTGTCGGTAAAGTAAGCGTCAAGTTCGTTCTTGGCGCTGGGCTCAAGAGTAACCATGGTACCTCCGGTTAGGATGGTGCTCGTCATTTATGGAGTCTATAGATGGCGAGAGAGTGTATTGATTTATTAAATATATCAAATTATTGGATAAATGTCAAATATGGGCATTCTTTGAGGCATTGCCTTGTGTGCGGCAACTGTCTATAAGGGATAATAATCGGGAAGATGCTGGTTGAACAGGTGCTTGCTCATGCAGAGTGAGCCTGTTGTGATAAATGTGAATACGCAAGGTTGGGCACCATGTCTGATGATGTGATGATTCTGTCGGAAGAGGAAATGCGCCGCACGTTGGAACGGCTTGCTTATCAGGTTCTTGAACGGCACGGCGAGTGCGCCGAGCTTTGCCTCGTTGGAATACAGCGACGCGGCGTTGATCTTGCCGCCCGCCTGCGTGCCATCCTTTCAGAAAGGCTCAAATGTGATGTGCCGCTTGGCGCTCTGGATATAAACCTGTACCGCGATGACTGGACAAGCCTTGAATCGCAGCCCATGATCAACAGAACCGAGCTTCCCGGCGACATAGACGGCAAGATCATTCTGCTGGTTGATGACGTGCTTTTCACGGGACGCACCATCCGAGCCGCCCTTGAGGGGATACTGGATTTCGGCAGACCCAGATGCGTTGAACTGCTGGTGCTTGTTGATCGTGGTCATCGTGAACTGCCCATACATGCAGATTATGTGGGCAAGATCATGAATACGGCCCGCAACGAGCGCGTGGACGTGCTTATCAAGGAACGTGATGGCAAGGATGTAGTGCTGCTGCGCGCAAAGGGATAGCACCTGCAGAACCAAGATGTTTTCGGCCTGCACCGCTTGCGGTGCAGGCTGTTTTTGTTTGCAGGGTGTTATTTACCGGCACACGAGATCGAATCAAGGGCCTTGGTGAGCGTATCTATCTGGTACGGCTTTTCAATGAAGGCACACACGCCTTCCTTGCGCATTTCATCAAGATCGTTGTCTCTGGAGAAACCGGAAGAAAGGATGACACGCACGTCCGGAGTAATTTGCCGCATGAGCCTATAGGCTTCCTTGCCATCCATATGGGGCATGATCATGTCCAGCAGGACGATGCAGATGTCGTCGTGACGTTCCCTGAAAATTTCCACGGCCTGTTCGCCGTCCGAGGCCAGAACAACGTCATACCCCAGTTCTCTGAGCAGCGATTCGCCCACTATCCGCATCAGTGGTTCATCATCTACCAGCAGGATGGTGCCGCTTCGTTTTGCGTATGTCTTGACCTCGGCCACCTGCAGCGGTTCTTCCGCTTCCACGACCGGAAGCCATATCTTGAAGCAGGTGCCGCTTCCTTCTTCGCTGTAGACCGTTATGGCACCAGCATGCTGTTGAATGGTGCCGAATACGGATGATAGTCCCAGCCCGGTTCCCTTCCCCTGTTCCTTGGTTGTGAAAAAGGGTTCGAAAATTTTGGGCAGCACATCTTTGGGAATTCCTGTCCCGGTATCGGCAAAATCAATGTAAATGTATTTTCCCGGCGCTATGTTCAGCAGCCCGGATTCCTTGTCGGATGCCGTAACCAGCACGTTGCGTGTGGAGATGGTTATGGTCCCGCCGTCGGGCATGGCGTGTGATGCGTTGATTCCGAGATTCATCAGTGCGGACTGGATAAGGGACTGGTCTCCAAGGGTGGTGTGATCTTCCGCGTTGGTGTGCGTCTCGATGGTGATCTTCTTGTTGATGGTCTCCCTCAGTATATCCCTTACGGTGTTGATCGCGACATGAACGTCTGTTGGAGTAGATGTCTTCGGTTGCTTTCTGGAAAACTGAAGCAGCTTTTTGGTCAGGTCTGCCGCCCGTTTTGCAGCTTCGATGATGACCTCCACATGTTTTGCAATGCGATCGTCCTTGCCGGATTTGAATCGGACAAGTTCGGCTGCGGATAGTATGGCTCCGAGCATGTTGTTGAAGTCATGCGCTATGCCCCCGGCGAGTTGCCCCACAGCCTCCATTTTTGTGCTGTGGCGCATCCTTTCCTGAATCTTCAGTTCTTCCGTGATATCCCGGAAGACCAGAACTGTGCCGAAAAGGTCTCCGTTGTCCATTCGTATTGGAGCTACGGAATCGGAGACTTGCACCCTGGTTCCGGATTTGCCTGTAAGCACGGCTGGTGCATGCATGGAGCACGCCTTGCCGGTTGTAAGTACCTGCCGGATGGGGGAGGCAATGCGTTCATCGGTCTTGGGGTCTGTTATGCTGAAAATTTCGTCGACAGACATGCCGACAGCTTCAGTTCGATGCCAGCCGGTTATCAGTTCGGCAATGGGGTTCAGGTGGGTGATGAGGCCGTTGCTGTCTGTGGAAATGACCGCGTCGCCGATGGAGTCCAGAGTTACCTGAAGGTTGTTTCGGCTCCTGACTAAATCCTTTTCGGCCTCTATTCGCTGCTGCACTTCGATTGATTTGGAATTAAGCAATGCCTGCAGGGTAGAGCGTATTCTGAATTGATAGATGGATATGGTCACCACGAAGAGAGGGGCCGTCACGAGCAGGGCGATGAGCGCGTACCGCAGGTTTCTGCCAAGCGTCTTGATGTCGTTGAACAGTGAGTTGAATTCGTCGTCTGTTCTGATTTCAACCGTCTTCATGAAAATGTTGATCGAATGCATGATATCGCGCTTGGCTGCGTGATATTCCCTGCCGAAGAGAATTTTCAGTGCTTCTTCATTCCCACCATCATGAAACTGGGCATGTCCTCCGTTTTTCTGCAATGCTTCCTTCACAATGTGTGTGGCCCTATCCTCCATTTCAACCAGCTGGTCGGATTTGCTCTGTGCCTCTTCCAGCAGGGCGAGTTCTTCGGGTTTGATGCCCGCCTGCATCATGAGTTGCCGTAAGGGAGTGCCTTTGCCGGGGGCGGGAACGTAGTCTTTATTCGTGGATACCACGAAATCCCAGTAAATCTGATTGTAGTTGGCCGGTCGCGGAATAACGCCGTTTCTGATGTCGAGAATGGCTTTGAAATAGCCGAGAAAACGTTCTTCGCCGGTGGCGGCATAGGTTCGCATCATGCGCGAAAGGTCATCTGAACTTTGCCGCAGTTCGGTTGCTCGCTGTAATGAGTTGGCCCTGCGTTCGGAAACCTCATACAGATGCTGGCTGGCTGCCACCTGTTTGATAAGGGTGTACCCCGTAAATCCTGCGAGCACGAATAGGGTGATGAGCTCAAGCGTCATGGCAAAGATGAGAAATGGGTGTTGCTGCGTTTTCATTATGTACCCTGATAAGGTGGAGTTCCGGATTTTCGGGTCGGACCCGTTTGTCCGGTTATAACTTTGTCATGATGGTTGTGGCTCTCGCATCTGTGTAGCATACTGGGGGAAACTACTCTTTTATAAAGTGAAAGTTGTATTTCCTGGTGAATAGGAAAGCCGGAACGACATGGCGTTGGATTGATATATCAGATAGGAGGGGATTGTGCTCATATTAATTGATGATGAGCCGTTACTGCGGGAAACGTTGGTCTCTCTTCTGGAAGATTTGGGATATGCGGTGGATCAGGCTGGAGATGGAAGTCAGGGATTACAGCTCGTAGAAGCATATGGAGATGACGTTGAGGCAGTCATTGTGGATCTGCATATGCCTGTGATGGATGGATTTGATTTTCTGGAAAAGATGAGACAACAGAAAAAGCTGTTTTCGATAATTGTACTTTCCGGAACAGGTGACAGTGATGATGAAGAAAGGGCAAAGGCGCTTGGTGCGTTTGCTGTTGCTTCCAAGCCAATTATAGATCTGGGTGAATTTATCCAAATTTTGAATCGTGCAATAGGCAACCTGTCACAATAAAACGTGCATGTTCAAAAGAATGGTAGTTGGTGGATTGCGATTTCCGTGATTTCATGATGTGGCCAATACCCACGGGGAGATACTAGTGATGATAGAGGTTGTACGTGGGGATATTACCGCATTGGCCATGGACGCGATTGTCAATGCCGCCAATTCTTCCCTGCTGGGGGGCGGTGGTGTTGATGGCGCCATCCACGGTGCGGCAGGGCCGCAATTGCTCGAGGAATGTCGTACTCTTGGTGGTTGCCCTACTGGTGAGGCTCGTATGACAGGGGGGTACAACCTGCCGGCCCGGTTTGTGATTCATACAGTCGGACCGGTCTGGAGAGGAGGCAATTGCAACGAATCTGCATTGCTCGCCTCGTGCTACAAAGAGTGTCTGCGGCTTGCGGGGGAGAATGGAGTGCGTTCTATTGCCTTTCCTGCGATCAGTTGCGGTGTATACGGTTTTCCCGCTGATTTGGGGGTGCAGATTGCCGTGAGAGAAACAAGGCTGTTCATGGAGAGCCATCCACTCCCGGAACTGGTTGTCTTTGTCTGCTTTTCCGATCAGATGAGGAAGCTCTATCAGGCTGCGCTTCAGCCTTCATGACTGCACCGTGCGGGACTGCATCCCCGCAAGATGAGGGGGCCGGACTCTCGGGTAGCTTCCCTCTCCATGGGTATGGGCTTCGGGAGCCCGATGCCGGCGGATTTCAGCCAAACATTTACATCTTTTAAAACAAACCTTGGTGCCTGCAGGGTGATTTTGAGGTATGGTTCAATTTCTTCCTTCGGTTGTTCTTTTGCAGAGCAGGGGGAAGTTGTACCGGATTTGGCTTGATGATGGTTCTTTGTGATGCATGGTCTCGTTGTGGCAGTAATACCGCAACGGGTGCGGCTTAAAGTAGCCGCGCGAGATGTTGCGATAGGAACACAGGCAGCATCGATATGCCTGCTGCTATTCTCTTCGCTGCTCCCATGGCGATGGCGTATGATGACTGCCGGGCTGCTGCAGCCGGTTGAGAGCCAAATCCTGAATGAAATATCAGGAGAAGATTATGAAGTGGAATCGCGTATTGACGCTGCTTTGCGTTACCCTGAGTGTCACTTTGCTCACGGCCTGTGCCTCGTATGTCTCAAAGCCCAAGACTGCCCGCGTGGCTGCTCCGGAAGCCGTGGTGGGTAAGGTATGGGGGTGGGAATCCACCATAACGCCCGTCGAAACCATTATGGCAACGGATTCAGAACGCTACACCATGTTGCTTACGGACGAAAGCCGGGCACAAATGCGTTTTGACTGTAACCGGGGTGGCGGTGTGTATGTGCTCGAAGAAGGCAAGATAACTTTTGGCAATATGTTCTCAACCCGCATGGCCTGCCCTCCCGATTCGCAGGATACTGTGTATATGCGCGACCTGCACCGGGCGCAGTCGTTCTATGTGGAGAATGGCAAGCTCTACCTGATGCTGCCTTATGACAGCGGCACCATGGTCTTTCGTGAGTTGCCGGCGGAAGCGGCAAACTAATCAGGCTTTGATAGTTATGAAGGGAGGAACGGATGTTCCTCCCTTTTTTTGTCATCTTACAAGACGAACGCTCCAGTGCTGACTGATGTGTTGAGTGCAGCACAGGGCAAAAGGAAAGGGTTTCACGGTCTGGTGAGACGGCGTGAAACCCTATAAATTCCTTGAATGGTGGAGGCGGCGAGAATCGAACTCGCGTCCGAGAATGGTCCGCTCGAAGCTTCTACAGGCTTAGGTCATGTTCATAATCTTGCTGCAAGTGTTACCCATGACCAGGTGGCCTGCAGCCAGTTCATCTAAATGTTCTTACTTCCTCAGGGATAAACGCCATCAGAAGCCAGCCTGATAAGTTTGTCATCTGCCAGGTCTATCAGACATCAACCCAGCAGACGTGGCCGTCAATTAAGCAGCCAGAGCGTATTCGTAATTATCGTTGGCAATTACTTTTGTGCCGCTTTTAACGAGGCCAGCGGCGCCTCGGCCTGCCACTCCGGCATCTTCAATCCCCGTCGAAACCAGGGCGCCCCCATTCATTAGGCGTAGCCGGACAGGGCCAAATCCTGTCGCAGAGAATATAATGGCTGTTTCAGGTATGGCAAGTTTCTGACGTAAATAAAAAAACGGCAGATCCATATCCCGAACAGGTCGTAGGCAATACCTTTTCATCCTGCAACACGCAAGAGAAAATCGCTAATCCTTGTTGAAGTAGAAGTGCGAGAACGCACCTCGCATGCTCAGTTGGTAGCTGTCGTTGCCGTTACCACCTTCGGATGCTGCCTCGGCATACTGCGCAAGGCCGCCGCGGTTGGTAACCACTTTACGTATGTTGCGTATGTCGCGCACCAGTTCGGATTGCCCGGCGATTTCGTCAAAAGCCTCGGTAAGGTCGGGGCTTTTGGCAAGCACGTTGTCGATGGTCTCCTTGTCAGGGTGCTGACTGACCAGTGTAAGAGATTCGCCCCCGCTGTGACGCAAGGTTATCTTTTCATCAAGGCTGACACCGGCTTCGGATAGCCGTGAATGCAGGGTTTCAAGAAAACCGTCCTGCAATGTGTTGATGTTGCCTTCCAGCGCGTCAACGACGTTCCCCCCGCGCTCGGAAATCTCTTCCAGCACCGAGCGCAGCTTGGGATCAATGGATGACAGGCTGATGGAGTCCGTCAGCTTCGACAAGTCCATAGATTCTGGACTGGTCGCAGTTTCGCGCTCTCCTTCCGACTGCCGTATGTTGATCATGCTGTTCAGGCCGTTGAATATGCCCTCTACGGTCACGGCAATCACCTCCTATGATGGCCTGCATATATTTCCCCACTCTCCCTCTTGGCTGGTATGAGCAAGAAGAGTGCCAGCGAGTTGGGCATATGTTTCCCCTTCGGTGCTGCAAGGCTCGTTTGGTGAATGGTAAAAGCCTGTGAAATTATGGTGTTGCGGCAGTATGTTTGCTACAGAAAGGAGTGGTGACCATGCCGGGTTGGGCTGTTCTGGTCATGAGCGCGTGCGCTGTGATGGTGGCTGATGAAGATAGAAAAAGCCCCTGACCGTTTACCGGCAGGGGCTTTTGAATTCGTGGTAGCGAGGGAGGGGATTGAACCCCCGACACTGCGGATATGAGCCGCATGCTCTGACCATCTGAGCTACCTCGCCATGTGTCGTCACTGTCTGTTTGCACAGTCCCGCGCGACGGGGAATTGATTATACAAAACGCCTATGCTTGGCAAGTCTCTTTTTTGCATTCCGCAAGAAAAAGAGTGGCGTGTCAGGACCAGAAGTAGATTACCAGCGGGGCCAGCGCCAGGCGATACCATGCGAAGGGGCGGAAGGTAATGCGGCCTACCAGCGCGATGAAGGTTTTGACCGCAGCCCATGCCGCCACAAAGGAAACGACAAAGCCAACACTCAGAAAGAGCATGTCGTCGGCCGTGAACAGGCTGTAGTTCTTGAGCATATCATAGCCGGTTGCCGCAAACATGATGGGCACGGCGGCGATAAAGGAATATTCCGCGGCTAGCGAACGGCGGGTGCCGAGAATCATGCCCCCCATTATGGTGGCTGCGGAGCGGGAAAAGCCCGGCCACAGTGCAAGGCACTGGAAAAGGCCTATGCCCAGTGCGAGCGAGGGGGTTATGTCATCAAGGGTGGCATACTTGTCGGGCTCTCCCTGCTTGGAGGTCCGGCTCTCAACAAAGAGGATGTAGAGTGCGCCTACGCCGAGCGCCAGCCCCACGGTAACCGGGGTGAACAGGTGTTCCTTGATGGCGCCGTGCAGGAGCAGGCCGGCAACGCTGGCGGGCAGGGAGGTGAGAAACAGGAGCCACAGCCCGCGAAAGCCGGAGAAACGCATGTCGGCCCGGGGCTTGAGCAGGGCGATGAATCGTTCCCAGTAGAGAACGACCACGGCAAGGATGGCTCCAAGCTGAATGACGACTTCAAAGGTGTCGGCTTTGGGGCCTGTCACACCGAGAAGGTTCCCGGTAATGATGAGATGGCCCGTGGACGAAACCGGCAGAAACTCCGTCAATCCTTCAACTATGCCCAGCCATATGGCCGGAAGAATGTCTGTCATGTTAGGTGTCCTTACAAGGTGAAATAGGTATTCCTGACAAAACTGGTGATAAAAAGGGTTGAATTATGGTGCATCACGGGATACCGCAACGGCGGTTGTGTTGCAAGCGCGGGACGAGTGGTGTAGGTTTAGTCGATTTTGGCGTGGAGTCCTTTCGTAATGAGATAGAGGGCTTCACGAACCTTCCGGAAACAACCGCAAGCTTGGGGGGAGTCTACCATGACTACCGTGATGCCGCAGAGCGAACTGGTCCGCAGAGCTGCACAATATATTGATGAAATGTTGAAGGAAGGTAAAGCGCTGTCGCCGCTTCTCGACGAAGCTGGCATGCGTTTCAACCTGAGTCCCAAGGACGCGGAAATGCTGCGCGACCTGTTCAAACCCGCCAAAACCGAGGAGTAGGGGGCGTTTCTGCTTACTCTTTCTTTGCTGCACCGACAAATTTTCAAGGAACTATCGTCCCTGTTCAGCCTGTGTCTGGGCTCTTTGCTGTCGCTGATTCTGATCGGCCGCGTTCTGCAGCTGCGTGAGCTGTTTCTCGGTCTGGAAGTCGGACCGGCAGACATGGCCATGCTGTTCATCTATCTGGGACCATTCTTCCTGTTGCTCATAGTGCCCATTGCCTGCATGCTCAGCGTGTTTCTTACCTTTCTGCGCATGAGCACAGACAGGGAACTTGTCGCCCTCAAGGCCGGCGGGCTGAGCCTGTATCAGCTCTTGCCTGCGCCTGTCATATTCTGCCTGCTGTGCACCCTCTTCAACGTGGGTGTCTCCATGTACGGCCTCTCGTGGGGGATGAGTAATTTCAGGTCAACCATTGTGGATATCGTGCAAACCCGTGCGCGTATTGTCATACAGCCCGGCGTGTTCAACCAGAACATTCCGGGAATAATGGTCTATGCCCGCAAGGTGGATAACGCCAGCGGCAAAATGGAAGAGGTGATGGTGGAAGACAGCACCCGCGAGGGGGCAACCATTGCCATTACCGCACCCAGAGGCATCATAGAGACGGACAAGGTGCGTGGCGACATTCTGGTCCGCCTTGCGGACGGCAAGGTGTACCGCCAGCAGAAGGGCAGCGTGAGCGTTTTGTCCTTCAACGAATATACTGTCAGGCTTGACCTGAACAAGCTGGTGACCGGATTTGACCTTGGCGAGGTAAAACCCAAGGAAATGTCGTGGACAGGGCTCAGAAAGCTGTATGCCGCACCCGGAGAATACGCCGATAACCTGAACTACATGCGCAAGGTAGATGTGGAGATGCAGAAGCGTCTGGCCCTGCCTATTGCGTGTTTCATACTCGGATTGTTTGCCATGCCGCTGGCCTGTGCCTTTGAAGGGATGGAACGGCAGATGGGCGTCATAATGGCCCTTGTCAACTTCCTGATCTATTACAGCCTGTTGTCTGTTGGTTTTTCCGCAGGCGAGTCGGGCACGGTTCCGCCTGTAGTGGGCGTGTGGCTGCCCAACCTGCTGTTTGCGATTCTTGCAGGCGTGGGCCTGCAACGTGCCGCCCGAGAGCGTTCTCTCAACGTCGTGGGCATGTTGAAGCATGCCGCCTTCCTGCATCGTCGCAAGGAGCGTACAGCATGTCGTTGATGTCCCGCTATCTGCTGCGGCAGAACCTGTTTCTGATGCTCATGGTGCTTGGTGTGGGCATTGGTCTCTATCTGCTTTCCGACCTGTTTGACCGTCTGGACGACTTTCTTGAGGCAGGTGTTTCCGCAAAGGTGGCCATTACCTACTTTGTGGTGAAAACCCCGCTTATCATTTCACAGATTCTTCCTGCGGTTTTCCTTATTGCCTGTATTCTGCAGCTATGCATCATGGCACGCAGCCGCGAGTTGGTGGCTCTGCAGGCCGGGGGTATTTCCTTTCTCCGGCTGGCTCGGTTCTTTTTTGTGTGCGGCGTTGTCTGGGCCATTGCGCAGCTGGCGTTTTCCCAGTTTCTTGGCGTGCAGGGGGAAGAGCTTGCCGCCCGCATCTGGAAGGAAGATGTCCGGAAAAAAAGTATTCAGGATACGGAACTGAGCCGAGTCTGGTTCACGGAAAGTGAATACATTATTCAGCTGGGTAGCGTGGTGCCCGCCAAGCGTAAGGGCCTGAACATCACGGCCTATGAACTGAGCAAAGACGGCAAGGAAATCAGGCAGGTTCTCAAGGCGAGAAGTTTTACAGCCAGACCGGGGGACTGGACGCTCCAGAATGTGCGCATTCTCGACCCCGGCATGCTTACCACCGGCAGGGCAGAGACCTATTCGCTGCCTCTGAAGCAGGATGTGGCGGCTTTTCAGGTGGTTGATCCGAGAGCTGATCTGCAGAAACTGCCTTTGTGGAAGCTCTGGACAGCAACCCGCCAGCTGCAGGCCACCGGTTCCAACGTGGAAGCACTCAGACCCGCTCTGCATATGAAGCTGGCCTATGCCTGTTCCGTCATGGTCATGGGCCTTATCAGCCTCATGCTGGTCACGTGGAACGACAACCTGTATATTTGCATAGGAACAGGTCTGCTGCTGACCTTCATGTACTACGCCTTCTTTACGGTAGGCGGCACGCTGGGAGAGAAGGGCATTGTCTCCCCTATCATAGGCGCATGGGGGGCGGATATTCTGTTCGGCGGGCTGGCGCTTGCACGCATACTCTGGTCTACCCGTTCCCGCGGCAAGTTGCAGCGCAAGGGCAAGGATTCGCGCAGACGCTGGCTGCACCCCAAACGGGTGAACCCCATTACCCGCCACAAGGGGCATCCTGACCACAAGACCGGCGACGAGACCGCCAATTAGAGAGGATGGAATGTTTGAAGAGAGTCCTTTTCCCGGTTGGCTTGAGACCTGTCTGGTGCCGGATGACGAATTTGGTGACGCCTACGAGGCTGCCATGCCGGAACGCAGAGCGTGGCTCAAGACCTGTATAGCCCGCCTGCATGTGCTGCATGGCGCTGCAGGGATGACGTGGGGGCGCTCGGAAAAGCAGTGGCGGCAGGGCTTTGTATCTGTTGCTGAAGCCCGCCCTGTCGAATGGACCATTGTTTTCATGGCGGGGGACTATGCCTCCGGCCCGCGCTCTGTTGCTGCACTTATGCCGGCTTTGCTGGCGGGAGTTGGTAATGTGCTCGTAGTGCGTGTGGCGGAAGAAGGAACTCCATGGGCCGCTGCTGTTCTGGCCGGTTTTGAACTGGCGGGGCAGGAAGCCGTGATCAACCTTTCCGCAGACAAGGTGCCTGCCTTGCTGGACGAAATGGCAGGCAAGGGCAGTGGCCGCTGCCTTGTGCTTGGTGCTGTTGCGCCTGTCGTGCGTGACACCATATTCGGTTTTGTTGCAGGCCGCTCTGCTCAAGTGGCATGCTGGTTTGAGCCTGCAGCTGGCTCTCTGGCCATTGCCGAAGCTGAAGAAGTGTGCGAAATTGATGAAGAACTTCTTGCATGGGCGCACCCCGACCTGCAGATCGTGCGATACGACGGTGACAATCTCGAAATGGCGCAGCAGGGGGCAGCAGGCGAGGGCGTTTTTCTGGCTCTTGCAGGAACCCCGGATCTGATCGATATTGTACCAGATTCCATTCCCCTGATGCTGGGCCCCGGGCAGGAAGGGTGCTGGGTCTGGCCGGAGCTTGATACGCAGTTCTTCATGCAGCGCAGGCTTTCGCTGATCACCGAGATGTAGCCGGGGGGCGCATTTACCGCGCGGTTTGTTACGCCACACCTGATTTTCCATCACTTTCGCCGGAGCGAGACTCATGACCAAGCAGGCTGTTTCATCGAAATATCTTGAGTTTCTCAGAAATATCGGAGTCATAGCCCACATTGATGCGGGCAAGACCACCCTCACGGAACGAATTCTTTATTACACGGACAGAATCCACCGCATGGGGGAGGTGCATGAAGGTACCGCCACCATGGACTTCATGCCGGAAGAACAGGAACGCGGCATAACCATTGCCTCTGCCTGCACATCCTGCCACTGGGGCAAGCACACTATCAACATCATTGATACGCCCGGGCATGTGGACTTCACCATTGAGGTAGAGCGCAGCCTGCGCGTTCTGGACGGTGCCATTGGCGTTTTCTGCGCTGTAGGCGGGGTTGAACCCCAGTCTGAAACCGTGTGGCGACAGTCTGAAAAGTTCCACGTGCCCAAGCTTGCCTTCGTGAACAAGATGGACAGGCTCGGCGCAGACTTTGAAGCAGTACTTGAAGGAATGCGTTCGAGGTTGAAGGCGAATCCGCTCCCCGTGGTTGTTCCGCTTGGACAGGGTGAGGACTTTTACGGTGTTGCGGACGTGGTGACCATGGAGCGCGTGGAATTCGATCAGGATTCGCAGGGCAGGGAGTATGCCCGGCATCCTCTGACGGAAGAAGAAACAGCGCTGGTTACCCCGTGGCGAGACCGCCTGCTGGAAAGCGTTGCCGATTTCGACGACGGCGTCATGGAACGCTATCTTGGCGGTGAGGAAATTTCTGCGCAGGAAATTCGCACAGTCTTGCGTTCTGCCACGCTGAAGCTGCAGGCTGTTCCCGTGTTCACCGGCTCCGCCTTGAAGAACACGGGTGTGCAGCTGGTGCTCGACGGGGTTCTGGACTATCTGCCCGGTCCTCTTGATGTTGAACCGCCTGTGGCCCATATGGCGGACACCAAGGATAAGTGCACGCTGGATGTATCTCCGACGGCTCCGCTCGGAGCGCTTGCCTTCAAGGTTTTTATGGATGATGGCCGCAAGATGGTGCTCATGCGCATCTATTCCGGCGAGATAAAGGCCGGCGAGGTGTATCGCAACGTGACAAAGGGAGAATCCGAGAGAGTCTCCCGACTGTTCAGGCTGCACGCGAGCCATCAGGAAAAGATAGAGCATGCCTATGCCGGTGATATCGTCGCGGCTGCGGGCCTTAAGGGTACGCGCACCGGGGATACCATTGCTATGCCGGAACATCCTTATATTCTTGAGAATATTGCTGCCTATAAGCCGGTCATTTCGTTGGCCCTTGAGCCCAGAAACTCCGAAGAAGGGGACAAGCTGGACGAGGTGCTCGATAAATATCTGCAGGAAGATCCCACTCTGACCTTTGTGCAGGACGAAGAAACCGGTCAGCGCGTCATTTCCGGAATGGGCGAACTGCATCTGGAAGTGGTCATAGACAGGCTGCGCAGGGAGTACAAGGTTTCGCCCAGAGTGGGGAACCCGCAGGTTGTGTACCAGGAGGCCGTGACCAAAACGGCCGAGGCAACCGGCATGTTCGACAGAGAGCTGGGCGATCAGCATCACTTCGGCAAGGTGTCTGTCCGCATTGCTCCCCGCGAACGGGACAAGGGCAACCGTGTCCGCTTTGAAATGGACACCGAAGGCTGGCCGGCACAATGGCTTGACGCAGTGGAACAAGGGATTAAAGATAGTTTGTTCAGCGGCGTTCAGAAGGGCTATCCGGTGCAGGATGTCGACGTTGCCATCATCGCGATGGAACGCAAGGACGGTGCATCAACCGTTGCCGGTTACCACATGGCTGCGGTCATGGCTCTCAAGGATGTGCTGGAGCTGGCAGGCCCCGTGCTGCTTGAACCCATCATGCATGTGGAAGTGGCAGTGCCCGACTCTTATGTCGGTGATGTCATCAGTCTGCTGGGCATGAAGGGGGCCCGTGTGGGGAACATGTTTGACCATGCGGGGCAGAAGGTTGTACAGGCACTTGCCCCCATGAGGAAGCTGTTTGGATTCTCGACGGATTTACGCTCCGCGACGCAGGGGCGGGCAGGACTCATGCTCAAGTTTGCCCGATTCGACACGCTTTCGTAATTGAGCTTGTTTAGACTGGATCTATCAATCAGGGAGACTCTGGCTCGTGCAGCAACGATGGGAAACATTCAAGCGGACGCTCAGATACAACTACCTTCGGGTCATGCGCCTGAAGGCCTCCACTCATTCCATTGCCATGGGGTTGGCAGTTGGCGTTTTCGTCGGTTTTCTGCCCGTCATTCCGTTTCAGACAATCGTGGCGCTTTCCCTCGCTTTTGTTTTCAGGGCCAGCAAGATACCGGCAGCTCTCGGGACGTGGATTTCCAACCCGGTTAACCTGATTCCTTTCTACACCATGCTCTACTATGTGGGGCGCATGATCATGCCTGTGGCAACACCCGAGCTGGACTTCCACCATCTGGAACTCAAGGCCATGATAGAGCAGGGCTGGGGGCTCGTGGTGGTCATGTTCACCGGGGGCGTCATTCTTGGTGTGCCGGGAGCCTTTGTCACGTACATCGCGACCTTCAAGGCTGTGAACCGCTACAGACAGAAGCGTATGATTCGGCTGATCAAGAAGTACCAGAAGAAGAAGGCCGAGCGGGAAGCCGCAGAGCTTGCCGCTGAACAGCGTGCAGGTGCTTCTTCCGGAAAGCATGAAATGCTCGGCGACGCTGCTGCCATGCCGCATGCCAAGGGCGCTTCATCCGACGTTTCCCCCGATTCCACCCGCTAGATGTCCGGCCACGCTCCCGAAGGCGGAAGCAGGCTGCGGCCCCATCATTCATTTTTTATGCGACAGGATGTTCCTGCATGACTCTCGATATCCATTCCGGGCCCCGCGCCAAAAAGAGCCTCGGCCAGAATTTCCTGCAAGATAAGAATATTGCCAACCGCATTGTTGACGAGCTGGGCATTACTTCCGAAGACCGTGTCATAGAAATTGGCCCCGGTCCCGGCGCGCTCACGCACCTCATACATGCGCGCGGCCCGAAGTGGTTCACCATTCTGGAAAAGGACTACCACTGGGCCACAGAGCATAGGAAGAATCCCCCGAGCGGAGCTCCCGAGCTGAATGTGGTGCTGACTGATGCTCTGCTTTTTCCGTGGGAAAACCTTGAAGAGGGGCCTTCATGGAAGGTCATAGGCAACCTGCCGTACAACGTTGCCTCGCCGCTGATGTGGGATATTCTCAGCAGGGCACCGGGACTGGTGCGTGCCGTCTTCATGATTCAGAAGGAAGTGGGCGACAGGATAACCGCAGCGCCGAATTCGAAGCAGTACGGTGGCCTTTCCGTATGGTTGCAGAGCTTCTGCCGCCCCAAAAGGGCGTTCATTGTTCCGCCTACCGTGTTCAAACCCCGGCCGAAGGTTGATTCGGCCGTGCTCAGGTTCGAACCTTTTTCCAAGCATGAGCTGGACTTTGATCCGGCGGCTTTGTCGTGGGTAATCAAGGTCTGTTTCCAGCAGCGCAGAAAACAAATGCAAACAATTCTGCGTGGTTACTTTGGAGAGAGGTTGGATGAAGCCTTTGCCGCCGCCGATGTGCTGCCCACGGCCCGGCCCGAGAACCTGACTCCAAGACAGTTCCAGTTGCTCGCAACTACCGTAAAAAATTGGATTCCTGCTTGACTTGAAGGGTGAAATGGTGTTTGCCTACTGCCGAAGGCAATATTTACCGTTGCGCCAGATTTACGCATCTGATAAGGGTTTTCTGGGTTTGAGAAAAAAATCTCAAAGTCACCTTGGTGCGTGAATGAGCCCTAGGTGATACACTTTTTGCCAAGCGTGTTATTTGGTAAACCCCAGAGAGGAGGATGTGGCAGATGACTAAAGCGGATCTTATCGAAAAGATTGCTGAAAAGGCGAACCTCACCAAGGCTAATGCCGAGCGTTCCCTTAACGCCTTCATCGACGCTGTTGAAGACGTTCTGGTCAAGGAAGGCAAGCTCACCCTGACCGGTTTCGGTACCTTTGTTGTCGAAGAGCGCAAGGAACGCAAGGGTCGTAACCCCCGTACCGGCGCCGAAATTTCCATTCCCGCCGCCAAGGTGGTAAAGTTCCGTCCCGGCAAGCTTCTTAAGGAAGCTATTAAGTAGTAGCTTCGGAGGCGCAAATGCTGCACGGTGAAACTATTCAGAGCCCGCTGCCCATGGATATTCCGTGGTGGATGGCTGACCATTTCGTATTTTTTGGTGTGCTGTACGCTGTTCTGTTCGTTCTTTGCTCCGGCCTCGGGTATGTTATCCTGAAGTCCGTGATGCAGGCCCGTCAGGATGAGCACGGCCACGGGCACGGTAGCCACTAAATTTTGTTGCTGTCTGGTTTGAAGGCCTGTCCACCCGGACAGGCCTTTTTTATTGTCCGATAAACAAAGTGCTTGCCAAGAATCTGTGGAGGGGGTATCTGACCTTCTTGCCTTGGCGTATTTTTCGTCCAACGGACATTGCATGAAGGTGGTGATTTTTAATGCCCGGTGTATTCCTTGAAGAAGGTGACTACAACTTCGATATCGCGCTTCGCCGTTTCAAGAAGCAGGTTGAGAAGGCTGGTGTTCTCTCCGAAATGAAGAAGCGTCAGCACTTCGAAAAGCCTAGCGTGATGCGCAAGAAGAAAAAGGCTGCCGCACGCAAGCGTCTTGTTAAGAAGATGAGAAAGATGAACGCGAGCTAGCCTCGCGTGAGCCCGCTTAGTCGGGAGCATTCATGTAAGCATTCATGGTGCATTATAGCGGGGATTCGGTTAGTTTCGAGTCCCCGCATTATTTCTTTACAACTCCCACCATCACAGGTCATCGCCATGAGCCTCGCAAAGCAGATTGAAGCGGATTACATCGCCGCATACAAGGCTAAGGATCAGGTCAAGCTCGGCGTGCTGCGTCACCTGAAGACTGCAGCCAAGAACCTTCAGGTTGAGCTTCTTCGTGAACTGACGGATGAAGATGTCTTCGGCGTCATCATGAAGCAGGCAAAGCAGCGTCAGGACTCCATTGAGCAGTTCAACACCGCCAACCGTCCCGACCTTGCAGCCATCGAATCCGCTGAGCTTGAAGTGCTCAAGACCTACCTTCCCCAGCCCCTTTCCGATGAAGAATTGTCCGCTCTGGTTGACAAGACCATCGCCGAATCCGGTGCAGCGGGCATGAAGGATATGGGCAAGGTGATGAACCCCATCATGGCCGACTACAAGGGACGCGTGGACGGAAAGAAGCTGAGCGCACTCGTTCGCGAAAAGCTTTCCTAGTCTTTTGCTGCATGGAACAGCGTACTCTTCAGAATCTTGAGTTCGACAAGGTGCTCGCGCATCTTGCCGGACTTGCCGTTTCGGATGCCGGAGCCGAAGCCTGCCGCAAGGTGGTGCCTTTGTCTCCGGATTCTGCTCGTGCGGAGATGGACTTTTTCCGGCAGGGACAGGTCTGGTCTCAGTATGCCTCTTTCCGGCTGCGTCAGTTTCCGCCGCTTTCCGGCATGCTCGACTTTGTCGAAGCTCCCGGCAATGTTCTTGATCTGGATGATCTGTGGGCATTGCGGCAGGTGCTTGCGCAGGCCAAGGAACTGGTAGATTCCATTTCTTCGGCACCCGGCGGTTCCGTGGAATGGCCGCTGTTGCAAGAATCCGTAGACCGCTACCCCTGGCCGGGGCAGAGCTGGTCCGGTCTTGCCCGCTGCATTGGCGATAATGGCCAGATTCGTGATGAAAGCTCTCCCGAACTGCTGCTCGTCCGTCAGGAGGTGCGCCGCATCCATCAGACCTGCACCCGCAAGGTCAAGGAAGTGGTGCAGACCTACAACCTGCTTCAATACATGCAGGACGAGTATCTCACCCTTGCCAACGACCGCTATGTGCTGCCGCTGAAGAGCAACTTCAAGGGCAGGGTGCAGGGTATCATCCACGACTACTCGCAGACCGGGGAAACCTGTTATTTTGAGCCGCTGTTCCTAGTGGATCTCAACAACGAGCTGCAGGAACTCAAGCAGCAGGAACGCGAAGAAGAGCGTAAGGTACTCATCTACCTGACCGGTCTTGTCCGTTCTCAGCTCGCCTCCGTGCGCGGCGTGCATGATCTTCTGGTGAAGGTTGATGTGCTGCTGGCCAAGTGCACGCTGGCCGCTGCATTTGATGGCACGGCGCTGGAGCTTTCTGCTGAAACGCCGCTGAACCTTCGTGAAGCCCGCCACCCGCTGCTTGCCCTGACGGATAAGGGATCGCTGCCGGTGAACCTGCAGTTGAAACCCGGCCAGAAGGCTCTGGTAATCAGCGGCGGCAACGCAGGTGGCAAGACCGTATGTCTCAAGACCGTCGGCCTTATCACGCTTATGGCCATGAGCGGCCTGCCTGTACCGGTTGCGGGTGGAAGCACGCTTCCCCTGTGGACCAAGGTGTTTGCCTTTATCGGCGACGAGCAGAGCCTTGAAGGGCATGTTTCCACGTTCACGGCGCAGATTCGCCACCTGAGCGCCCTGTGGGACAAAGCTGATTCTGAAACGCTGGTCATTCTCGATGAATTTGGTGCAGGCACTGATCCTGCGCAAGGTGCAGCCCTTGCTCAGGCAGTCATAGACGAACTGCTTGAGAAGGATGCGTCCATTGCTGCGGCAACCCACTTCCCGGCACTGAAGGCCTATGCCCTCAGCCGTGAAAAGGTGCGCGCCGCCTCCGTTCTTTTCGACCCGAGCACCAAGAAGCCGCTGTACCGCCTTGCCTATGATCAGGTTGGGGCATCACAGGCTCTTGATGTGGCACGCGAGCATGGCATGCCCGAAACGGTGCTCAGAAGGGCAGAGAATTATCTGCTTATGGACGGGGAAGATACTTCCGCGCTTATCGACCGTCTCAATTCCCTTGCGGTGACCCGCGAGAAGGAAATCGAGAACCTGCATAAGGAGCGCGACAAGTTCCGCTCCAAGCGCGACCGGCTTGAAGAACGTTTTGACCGCGATCGTGAAAAGCTGTTCACGGAAGTGCAGACGCAGGCTCAGGGTGTTCTGCAGGACTGGAAGTCCGGCAAGGTGAGCCACAAGTCGGCGTTGAAGGAACTGTCGAAAACCCGCGAAAAGCTGGTTAAGTCTGCGGTCGTGCAGCCTGAACCCGTCAAGCCGTTCTCTGTTGAAGCGGTGCAGCCGGGGCAGCGTCTTTCCTACCTGCCGTGGAACAAGTCCGGCGTGGTGGAAGAAGTGGACGGACGCCGCAACCGCGTGAAAATCGACCTTTCCGGCGTTTCCATGTGGGTTGAAGGTAAAGACCTCGCTCTGATTGACGAAAAGGGAGTTGCGGCTCCCAAATCGCCCGCCACTTCAGGCGCAATGGTCAAAGCGGAAAGAAATATTGCGTTGAGACTTGACTTGAGGGGAATGCGGACTGATGTAGCATTAAGCGAAGTGTCGCGTTTTCTTGATAAAGCCCTGCTGGGCAATGTATCACAGGTCGAGATTGTTCACGGACGCGGAACCGGCGTTCTTCGTAAGGAAGTACACCGGCTGTTGCGCGATTTCCCTGCCGTATCCGAATTCCGGCTTGCGCCGGAAGACCTGGGAGGCGACGGGATGACCATAGTGGATTTCAAATAGCACGGGCTGCGCACGCCGCCGGTTGGACAATGGGCCGGCGGGTGCTTTTGTGCACCCTTGAGTATTCACATGAGCGGTCGGGACTATTCAGCAGTACGGGAAATTAAGGCCCGTTTGAACCTTGCGGATCTGGCGCGGCGGTATATGGAGTTGCGGCAGGTTAGCGGGCGCTGGAAAGGTCTGTGCCCCTTTCATCAGGAGAAGACCCCTTCGTTCACCATTAATGAACAGGATGGGTTCTTTTATTGTTTCGGGTGTCATGCATCCGGCGACCTGATCGATTTTTACTGCCGTGTGAACGGTCTGGAGTTCCGCGAAGCCATTGCGCAACTGGCCGAAGAGGCCGGGGTGGAACTGCAGGAATACAAGCCCGACCCGCGCGTGCAGCAGGAAAGGGACACCAAGCGGCAATGTCTGCGCATGTACGAGATTGCGCGGAATCATTTCTCTGCCTGCCTGGGTTCCCCCAAGGGAAAGCAATGCCGGGACTACATTGCCGGTCGTTCCATGGCTCCGCAGATTGTGGAAGCGTTTGAGCTTGGCTGGGCACCGGATGAATGGCATTCGCTTGGTGATGCCCTGCAGGGCGAAGGTTTCACGCCTGCACAGGGGGTGGAATCCGGGCTTCTTTCGCGCAACGAGCGGGGCAACATGTATGACCGCTTCCGCGGAAGGCTTATTTTTCCGATCAAGGATCTTTCCGGACAGGTTATCGCGTTCGGCGGCCGTATCATCGTGAAGGATGAGGCCAAGGAACAGGCCAAGTACATCAACAGCAGCGATACGCCCATCTACAAGAAAGGTGAGCATCTTTACGGACTTTTTCAGGCACGCCGGGCCATTACCGCCCAGAAGCGCGCCCTGCTCACCGAAGGGTACATGGACGTTCTCACGCTGCACCAGTTCGGGTATGAAAATGCCTGTGGTGTGCTCGGCACGGCGCTTACGCCGGATCAGGTGAAGCGTCTTGGCGGCTTCTGCTCAAGCATCGATCTCATCTTCGACGGAGACGAGGCAGGCAGAAAAGCGGCCCTGAAGAGCTGCGAGATGATCCTGAGCCGCGGCATGCAGTGCCGTGTGGTGCTCATGCCGGAAGGCGAGGACGTGGACAGCCTTCTGCAGGGACAGGGTACGGAAGCTTTTGAGGGACGCCTGCAGGCGGCACCCGACGGTATGGACTACTGCATGAGCACCGTCTCACAGTGGGCTCCCCGTGAGGTGTTGGAGTGGGTGACCCGTTTTCTGGATTCGCTGGTGCAGCCCGAGCTGCGCTCGTTTTATATTTCCCGGCTTGCCGGCGGTTTGGGGCTTGATGAGGCGGACTTGCGCCGCACAGCTGCTCCAAAACGGCCGGTATCTGCCCGTTATGGCATGGAAAACGGTCCGGGCTGGCACCCGGAAGCTGGTGGCCGCACCACAGGTGGACCGTCTTATGCCAACAGACAGGGCGCAAAGTCGACACGTAAGTATCAGAATGGAAAGGGTGAACGACAGGGATGGTCGGGTGCTCAGGCACAGGCTCCTGCCGGACGCTCCGGCGGTTACTCAGCGAACAGGTCAGGCGCACGTCGCCAGCAGTCTGTTCCGCAACCGCCTGCGGTAAAGCCGTCACTGGCTGTGCCGTTGGAAGAAACGGTTCTGTTGTTTTTAGTGCGTTATCCGCACCTGCAATCAGTGCTTGAGGAGCATGGCGGCCGAGAGCTGCTGCAGTCTTCCTGGGCAGAGCGGTTGTGGGAAGCGGTCTTGGAACATGGTACTGGCGATGTCGCCATGTACCTTGATGGAAAAGAAAAGGAATTTTGGATACGGAACAGGGTGGAAAGCTCTGTACCGGCCGAAAAGGAACAGGAAGAGCTTCGTGATGTCTGCGTGTTTCTGGAAAGAAACCGCCGCCAGCAGCAAGGGCAATCCCTCGTAGCCGCCATGCGGCACATGAAACAGGGTGGCGAACCGGACGCAGACATGGAACTTCTTCGTGTGTTAAACGAATCCTTGGGGAGGTCCAATGGGGAATATTAAGGACATCCAGCAGATCAAAACCCTCATCGCCAAGGGTAAGGTCAGCGGTTTTTTGACTTTTGATGAAGTCAACAAGGCCCTGCCTGCCGAAGTCAACACCCCTGAGCAGATTGAAGAGATCATCGGCATCTTTGACCAGCTCGACATTGCCATTGTCGACACGGAAAAAGAAGGCAAAGCCATTGCCGTGACTCCCAGCGAATCTGACGAAGACGCGGGCGAAGTTGATATTGAACTGACTGACGATGAAGATTCTGCCGATTACGCCACCCGCAGCACGGACCCCGTGCGCATGTATCTGCGGGAAATGGGAGCTGTGCCCCTGCTGGACCGTGACGGCGAAGTCGTCATCGCCAAGAAGATAGAAATGGGCGAACAGGACGTTCTGTACGCCCTGGTTGAAGTGCCCGTTGCTGTTGAAGAACTCATTCATGTGGGCGACGATCTCAAGGATAACCGCATCAAGTTGAAGGATGTGGTTAAGACCATTGAGGAAGATGACCCCAGCGAAGACGAGCTGAACCAGCGCGAGCGCGTTATAAAGCTGCTTGACGAGATCAAGTCTGTCTACAAGAAGCGCAAGAAGATCTATCTGAAGCTGGATGAATGCGCCACGCTCGACAAGCGTGTGGCGGGCCTGCAGAAGGAAATCATCAGCTACAAGGAAGAGATCGTTCTTCGCCTGCGTGACATCAAGCTGGAAAAGACGCTCATCGACCGCATTATCGAAACGGTTGAAGACTACGTGCGGCAGATGCATAACTGCCAGCGCGACCTTTCCGCATACATACTTTCCACCGGCAAGACGCAGGCGGATATCCAGACTCTGTTCTCCAAGCTGGAAGAACGTGAGATCAACCCCGTCGTCGCTGCGGATGAGCTTGGCCTGACCGTGGAGGAGCTTTTCTCCTTCAAGGAAATGATCATAGGCAAGATCGAAATCCTCAAGCGCCTGCAGGAAAAGTGTTGTCACAACGTGACTGACCTTGAAGAAGTGCTGTGGCGTATCAAGCGCGGCAACAGCGCTGCCATGCGCGCCAAGCAGGAACTCATCCGTTCCAACCTGCGCCTCGTGGTAAGCATTGCCAAGAAGTACACCAACCGTGGTCTGCAGTTCCTTGACCTGATTCAGGAAGGGAACATCGGTCTCATGAAGGCGGTGGACAAGTTCGAATACCAGCGCGGCTACAAGTTCTCCACGTACGCCACCTGGTGGATTCGTCAGGCCATCACCCGCGCCAGTGCGGACCAGGCTCGCACCATCCGGATTCCGGTGCACATTATCGACACGAGCAACAAGCTGATCCGTACTGCCCGTTACCTTGGGCAGGAACTGGGACGCGACCCCACGCCCGAAGAAATTGCGGAGCGTATGGACTATCCCATCGACAAGGTGAAGAAGGTCCTCAAGATTGCCAAGGAACCCATTTCCCTCGAAACCCCCATCGGGGACGAGGAAGATTCCAGCCTCGGCGATTTCATTGAAGACAAGAAGGCTGTTGCGCCTTCCGAAGAAGTGGTCAACACCAAGCTCAGCGAGCAGATTGCCAGCGTGCTGGCAGACCTTACCCCCCGAGAGGAGCAGGTTCTGCGCAAGCGGTTCGGCATTGGTGAAAAGTCTGACCACACTCTGGAAGAAGTGGGCAAGCTCTTCAACGTTACCCGTGAACGTATTCGACAGATCGAAGCCAAGGCGCTTCGAAAGCTGCGACACCCCGTTCGAAGCCAGACGCTGCGTTCGTACTACGAAAGCTGATAACAAGACGGGCGACCCATGGTCGCCCGTCTTTCTTTTCACGAGGTTCCATTTTCCCATATGCGTGAAGCTTCCAAAAAATATGCTGACGGATGGAGCAACTTGCCTGCCGTGTTCGCTATCTTGCTGCTCGGGTGTGCTGTATTGCTTCATCCGGCTGGCGCGCTTGCCGGATCCGGTGCCGTAAATGAAGGCAGAAGGGCGTTAGTGCGTTTTGTGCCCGATGGAGATACCGTTGTGCTCGCTTCGGGTGAGGTGGTCAGGCTTCTGGGCATAGACGCTCCTGAAATGGGCAAGGACGGGGCTGTGAATCAGTTTCATGCCGAGGAATCCCGTCAGGCTCTGGCCAATATGGTTGCAGAGAAAGAGATTCTTGTCATGGAAGGAAATCCTCCCAGAGACAGATATGGACGCACGCTCGCACAGCTCTTTTTGCCGCAGGGTGAGAGTATCGCCAAGATACTGGTCTCTGAAGGTCACGCAATGGTATATTGGCATGCAGATGTACCCAAGGCGTATTGGGGCGACTTGCTTGAGCTTCAGCGCAAAGCCCTGAAAGCCCGTGAGGGTATGTGGCAGGCTGTGGACACGATTTCCAGACGGGGCGATGCGTTTGTGGGTAATCGTAAAAGTAAGCGATTGTTTACATCAGGCTGCGATGGCGCAAATAGTATTTCAAAGAAGAATATTGTGGAATTT
>JBKEAK010000214.1:0-19141 GCA_047972125.1 Halodesulfovibrio sp. | reverse complement strand
GCGGGAATAACTCAGTGGTAGAGTGCAACCTTGCCAAGGTTGAAGTCGCGGGTTCAAATCCCGTTTCCCGCTCCAAATTGCGATTCGTGCCATACATGGCCTTACGACTCTGTGTATGGCTTACATACAAAAGAGAGCCCCCGATTCCTCTGATCGGGGGCTTTTCTGTTGCGCTCTCAAATTTTCAGTACCGGTTCTGTCCTGACCCCATCTGTTAGTTGGCCAGCACAAATCAAGAGACGGGTTCGTCCTTTGCCGGACGGGGAAGATGGACGACAAACCGCACGCCACCTTCAATATTCTCGACAGCCACCTTGCCACCGTGGTCCACGGCTATTCTGTCGACAAGCGCAAGGCCGAGTCCCGTGCCGGGTACATCCTCTCCCACGCCGCGCGAAAACGGCTGGAACAGAAGCGAAATTTCCTTTTCCGAAAGCTGCCTGTAGCTGTTTGATACGGCCAGAACAGCCCCCTGCTCATCCCCGGCCAGTTCAACCCGGATGAAACCACCCGGATCAGCGAACTTGACCGCATTTTCGAGCAGGTTCTTGATGATCGCGTTAAAGCCTTCCTTCTGGCAATCCTGCTCATGATGTTCAGGCAGGTCCACTTCCATCCGCAGCTGCTTCATATCAATTGTAGGAGCATATCGCTGCAGCATGGCCCGGACCATTTCCGCAATATCACAACGGGTGAAAATTCTGTATGCCCCGCCGGCATCAAAGCGGCTCAGCTCGATAACGCCGCCAATGGCAGAATCGAGATCTTCCACTTCCTGACTCACGGCGGCAAGATGCCGCATGGCTTCTTCCGTACGCCCTTCTTCAATACGCATTTCCGCAATGGCCAGAGCCACGCGCATGCGGGCAAGGGGGCTGCGCATTTCATGCGACACGTTGGCCATGAGTTCCTGTTTCATGCGCAGCATGTTTTCCACACTGTCCGCCATGACGTTAAACGCACGGGCCACCCGCCCCACCTCGTCGCCGCGCTTTATATCCACGCGGGATGAAAGGTCGCCGGATGCACAGCGCAGGGCTCCCTCTTCCAATTTACGCAAGGGCACGGTGATGCGCCGGATGACGGGAAAAGCCAGAAGAAGCGTGAATATGCCCACAGCCTGCACGACCATGAGGAAAAACGGAGCGGCGTCCCTGTAATAGATATCGTCGCGGCGCAACATGGCAAGCGTGGCATTATGGCCGAAGACGGACACGGGGTAAGCAAAATAGAAGTCGGCTTCCGGCAGTCCTTTCACATCGGCATAGAACAGCCTGTCCTGATACTTCTCGTTACTGATGGTGAACTTGGGCACCGGACGCGGCCGGGAGGAGAGAAAGACAGTTCCGTCCGGCTTTTCAAGCCACACCTGCCCCTTGAAGATGACATCAAGGTCATTGATGTAGTGCCGCAGCTCCGCATGGGCTGCCGGATCGTCAACATTCCCTTCACTGGCGAGCAGTTCGACACCTTTGCTTGTTATGCGAAAGGCGGCAATAAGCTCGTTCTGCACATGCTTGTTGAACCTGTTTTCAACAATAAGAATGAAGATGATGACGATACAGGCAAGCCCCGCGGCAAGCGCGGTAAAAAAGCTCAGCAGGATCTTGGTATACAGACTGTTGAGTCTCATCACTGCCCCAGAAACATGTACCCCTTGCCCCACACGGTCCGGATGCGATCCGCATGTTCGGGATACGGCTTCAGCACCGAACGCAGCTTTGAAATGTGCACGTCGATGCATCGGTCATAGGCATTGAATTCCCTGCCCCATACACGGGTCATGAGATCATCACGCGAAAGTTCCACCCCGGGCTGGCGCAAGAGTTCCGCCATGAGCTTGGTCTCGGTGGGCGAAAGGTCCACAACCGCCTCATCAATAATCAATTGCTGCCTGCCGGTATCCAGCACCAGGCCGACACATTCCACGCGACCGGCGGAAACGCTGGCTGCGGGAGCCTCTGCCCGCCGCAGCACGGCGCGCATTCTCGCAAGCAGCTCTCTGGGATTGAACGGTTTGGCGAGATAATCGTCCGCGCCAAGCTCAAGCCCCACAATACGGTCGGCATCGTCACCGCGCGCGGTAAGCATGATCACCGGCACTCTGGATTCAACCCGCAGCATACGCAACACAGACAAACCATCCATTCCGGGCATCATGATGTCCAGAATGATTATGGAAGGCTGAACTGAATGCAACGCAGAGACGGCATCAAGCCCGCTCTGCCTGCAGTGAACTTCAAATCCGGCCCCCTGCAGATACTCAGTCAACAGAGACTGCAGCTTCACATCATCATCAAATAACAAAACTTTATGCTGTATTTCCATGCATTCCTCTTGAATTGCAGCCATGCCACACAACGGCTGGCAGGTCGTATCCCCTACTACACCGTGTGGCACATGTAAAAGCCCGTTTACGTTTGCAGGCGTTTTTTACACCTTTTAACGCCTTATAACGAGATTAATCAATTTTTGACGAAAACCATCACACTTTTTCGCCTGCCGTGCACTACATTCCCGCCCATCCCGTGCGGTCGGTCATTCCGTGCCATACTCCGAAGCAGTGCCGGAAACATGCCCCCCACCCCCAAACCGGCCGTACGGGTCTATCCCACACACATGAGGTTTACATGCCACGAATTGCGACTCGTCTGCTTCCTTTCCTGCTGCTCTTCGCTCTGCACACTCAGGCTTTTGCCGAAAAGAAACCATACTCTGTTTTCGCAAAGGGACACCATATCGGCAGCGCCGATGTGGATTCCGGCGACGGCTCTTTTGAAACATCGGGGTTCACCACAGGCTTCAGCATGCCCCTGCTGACCTTCAGCTATACGCAAGACACATACGACTGGAACAATGCCTCCAGCCTTCCGCTCACCTCCAACGGGGATGACCCGTGGGACACCCTGCATGTTCTTGAACTGTCCACCTCGTTTTCCGGCAAACTGGCCGACCGCTGGGGCTGGTTCGCCTACGGCAATGTGGACAGCGCTTTTGAAGAAGAGATGAAAGATTCGTTCGGCGCGCTTGCCGTGGGCGGCATCTCCTATTCCTTGAATGAACGGTTCAGCATTTCCGCTGGCGTGGGCGGCAAGTTCCATTCCGTTGAAGACGAACTCTTTCCCGTCCTGTCCATACATTACAATGCCGTCGGTGCTGACGGCGTTGGAGCATATGGTTCGCTGGGGGTGGACGGCGTTGTTGCCGGATACGCCTTCACCCCCTCCCTGCGACTCAAGGGCGCCGTAAAACATGAAATAGAAATGTACCGCCTTGCCGATGACAGCAACGTCAGCCGGGAAGGGTACATGGAACACTCCGGATGGAGGGCTGGAGTTCAGGGGGAATATGACATAACCTCCAGTCTCTCCATCACGGGTGGTCTGGACTATCATTTTGCCCGCACCATGCGGATATACGAGTCATCCGGCGACGAAGACAAAAAGCTGGACGTGGACGGCGCTCCCGGCTTCACGCTGGGCATCGGCTACGCCTTCTAAGCCCGCATGCTTCTGCAGCGGGGCTAAGAACCGGGTTTCGTCCTGCCCCGCAACCGCACTATCGCCCTGCCCGGCCATTGCAGCATCCGTATACAGCAAACGGAACCGGGCGACCTGATCGTTTTTGCTGTTCAAACGATTGACAAGTTCCGCCAGCTATGGCAATTTCCGGCTTCCCAAACGGCAAGTACCGCCTCTTCGGAGCAGGAAAAACCGGGCGGAAAAAAAGTTGAAAAAAAGCTTGCAATCCAATCCGGGTTCAGGCAAAAGGCTCTCCGGCGAGAGGAAATCACTTCTGATTCCGAGCGGATACAAACCAAACAAGGTGCGTCTTCGCAACATCGCCAACGATGAGGCGGCATAGCCAAGTGGTAAGGCAGAGGTCTGCAAAACCTCCATTCTCCAGTTCAAATCTGGATGCCGCCTCCATAACGCGGGAATAACTCAGTGGTAGAGTGCAACCTTGCCAAGGTTGAAGTCGCGGGTTCAAATCCCGTTTCCCGCTCCAGACATTTGGGCTGGCGGCATTAGCCGCCAGCTTTTCCCCCGAAGGGGTTGGAGCACCTGATAGAGCGCGGGAGTAACTCAGTGGTAGAGTGTCAGCTTCCCAAGCTGAAGGTCGCGGGTTCAAATCCCGTTTCCCGCTCCACTCGTCGGACCGCCGAAAGGCATACATATATTCCTTAGCGGGAATAACTCAGTGGTAGAGTGCAACCTTGCCAAGGTTGAAGTCGCGGGTTCAAATCCCGTTTCCCGCTCCAGATTTCAGGGCCGGTCCATGACCGGCCCTCTTTTTTTGTGTCTTTCCTCCCCCTCTCCCCCAGCCAGCAAGGCACCCCTGCCTGCAATAACCGGCACCTTTTCAGCATATTCCCACAAATAATTGATCCAAATCACATAACCCGTAAGTCAGATGAGGTAGTCTTTGCGTAAACAGGCGCGAAGGCGAGACACCTCTCGTTATGCACACAGGCAACAAAGTGAGGCAGCATGAGTTTTCGACTGACGGATAACGTGACGTGGGTGGGCAAGATTGACTGGGAACTGCAGAAATTCCATGGAGAGGAATACTCCACCTTCAAGGGATCTTCCTACAACGCCTATCTTGTGCGCGATGAAAAAACGGTTCTTATTGATACGGTATACCTGCCGTATGCCAAGGAATTCGTGGCGAACCTCGAACAAGAAATCGACCTTGCCAGCATCGACTACGTTATTGCCAACCATGCAGAGATAGACCATAGCGGCGCGCTCCCTGAGCTCATGGAGCGCATTCCCGATGTCCCTGTCTATTGCACCCCGCAGGCTGTGAAATCACTGAAAGGCTATTACCACAAGGACTGGAATTTCCACCCGGTTAAAACCGGGGACACCCTCTCTCTCGGATCGCGTACCATCACCTTCATCAACGCCGCCATGCTCCATTGGCCGGACAGCATGTTCTGCTACATGGACAAGGAGAACATTCTCTTCAGCAGCGACGCCTTCGGCCACCACTACGCATCACACCACATGTTCAACGACCTGGTGAATCAGGGTGATCTCATGCATGAATGCATCAAGTATTATGCAAACATCCTCACCCCGTTCAGCAAACTTGTGGAAAAGAAAATACACGAAGTGGTCGGGTTCGGCCTGCCGGTGGACTATATCATGCCCGGCCATGGCATTATCTGGCGCGATAATCCGCTGCAAATTGTCCACAAATATCTGGAATGGGCTGCGGATTATCAGGAAAATCAAGTTTCCATACTGTACGACACCATGTGGAACAGCACCCGGGACATGGCAGAAGCCATCGCAAAGGGCATTAACAGCGTCAGGCCCGAGATGACGGTCAAACTTTTCAATGTGGGGCAGCGCGACAAGAACGAAGTGGTTCTGGAAGTGTTCAAATCAAAAATGGTAGTCGCAGGGTCCTCCACCATCAACAAGGGCATTCTCTCCGGCATGGCCGGTGTTCTGGAGATGATCAAGGGGCTGGGATTCAAAAAGAAGCTCGGCGCTGCCTTCGGCTCCTACGGCTGGTCCGGCGAGAGTGCGGATATTGTCGCCAAGGAGCTTGAAAAATCCGGATTCGAAATGGTGGGCGACAGCCTCAAGGTGCTCTGGAAACCGGATGAGCAGGCAGTTCTGCAATGCGAAGCTTTCGGCAGGGAGCTAGCCGAACGGTTGTAAGCACGAAAAGATTGAGGGCCGTGCCACTTGGTGCGGCCCTTCAGACTGCTGACAACTTCATTTCTGGTATTTTCTGGCTCCGCCGGGCAGGAACCTAACGTTCCTGCACCTCGTATAAGCGATGAAAATCCGTTTTTGGACCTCGGTTCCGGCTTAACGGAAATACGGTTTACCAAAAACGAGTTTTTTCAGTAACCTGAAGGGCCCCTACCTAACTAGTCCAGACAGGGCCACATAAAATAGGCGGCCCGAAGGCCGCCCTGCTCTACACTCTATCTGCCTTGCGCCTACTCAAAACGGCGGGCAGAGATGATTTCAATGTCATCCACGGGCAGGTCATCAAAGTCGTTACGGGGCTTCGTCACCTTCCAGTTGATCTTCTTCACCACATCCATGCCTTCCACAACGCGGCCGAACACGGTGTAGCCGTAGTTCTCGTCGCTGTCGTCCGTATGGTCGAGGTCAAGGTTGTCTTCTGCGTTGATGAAGAACTCGTCGCAGGCAGAATCCTTTTCCGTTGCGCGGGCAAGGGCGACGGTTCCCTTCACGTTGGAAAGACCGCCCTTGGCCTCGTTCTCAACGGGGGCCAGAGCCTCTTTGCGCTGCAGGCGGTTATTGTATGCGCCACCCTGAATCATGAAGCCGCGGATAACGCGGTGAAAAATGGTGTAATCGTAATGCTTGGCATCCACATACTGCAGGAAGTTGGCAACGCTCTTGGGCGCATTTTCCGGCAGCAGTTCTATAAGAATATCGCCCAAGGTCGTCTCGAGCAGTACATAGGGATTTTCCATGATTTCTCCTGCGATGTTCGCGGTTACATTTCGTCGGCCTTGGCCGTAGCCTCCCCTATCAGAAAAAGATGCCGAGGTCAGCCCCTACCGGCCATGGAGAAATAGTGAGGGAAAGGAGAGAAACAGAGACAAACAGCAGGCAGCACCACATACCCCTTTCCCCTTTCAAGACGCGCCCTGCGCCTTGCACAATCGGTCCGCATAGTGCATGAACCCTGTGTGCCCGAATTGCGGCGACGTGGGGTTTCCGCACCGGGCATCTATTCATAGCCAAGGACTCACTATGCAATACCGTCTGGACGCACCGCTGGACGAATTACTCGATATGGCACGGCAACGGTTCGATGTTGCCTTTGAACCGCTGGTCGTGGGTGATACGCAGATCGAGATTCTGCAAGTGCAGAACATGAAGGAATATCTCGACAACCTCGTACCCACCATCAAGGAGGACGCCCTCAGCGCCCTGCCTCTCTGGGCCAAGATCTGGCCCGCCGCCTTCATGCTCGGCCATTTTCTGCGTCGCGCACCCTCCAAAGACAAAAGCCTGCTCGAAATAGGTGCAGGCTGCGGGGTTACCGGCCTAATCGCCGCCACGCAGGGATTTTCGGACGTTGTCGTTTCCGACGTAAACGACGAAGCCCTGCTCTTTGCCCGCATCAACGTGCTGCAAAACGGCCTGCAGGACAAGGTTGCCGTCCGCAAGGTGGATATTCAGACCACCCGGCTCGACCGGACCTTCGACTACATCGTGGGAGCCGAAGTTCTGTATCTTGAAACGCTGCACCGGGCGCTGGTCAAGTTCATTCAGCGCCATCTGGCAAAGCAGCCCGAGGCTGAAGCCATCCTCGCCAAAGATTACAGACGCAAGGCCAAGAAGTTTTTCAAACTCGCCGAACGCGACTTCCGCATGCAGGAACAGACGGTGGGAGCAAAGACCACTGCCGGAGATGAGGAAGGCGCAGACCGCGCCCTGTACACCATCCACAGATTGCGAGCCAAATAGATGATACGACTTTCCAGTTGCCCCAAGCACTACACAGCCGATCAGGACAAGGTCATGACTCCTTCGGAGACCGTGGCCCGCGTGAAAGCCCGCCTTGCTGAGCTGGATACCCAAATTCTGGCCGAAACGCGCCGCATAGACACCGGCCGACTCGGCATTCCCGTTTTTCTCTCCGTGTGCGGGGAAGATGCCCGCCGGTTCATGCCCACCAGAAAGCAAATGGGCAAGGGCGCGTCCGTTGAGCAGGCGGAAGCTTCTGCCCTCATGGAACTGATGGAGCGCTACAGCTACTGGACCTTCTGGGACCGCAAGCCGGATATGGTCCGCTGCACATGGTCGCAGGCAGTGAAACGATTCGGCGACAAGCTGGTCGGGCTTGATGTGATTTTGCAGTCCGTTTCCGAATCGCTGCCCCATGACAAGGCCGCACGCATACTGGACCTGATCGAATGGTGGTTCTGTCCGGCAACGGACATATGCAGCGGCGAAGAACGCATCATCCCGCTGGACTGGTTCCGCAAGCTCGGCGAATTCAACGGCTCCTCGGCAGGCAACACCGATGAGGAATCCATTTTTCAAGGTGCCTGTGAACTGGTGGAACGCCATGTGTGCTGCGTCATAGACCGTGCAGGCAAGGCAGTGCCCACCATCAGCCCTGCCTCGTTCACCGACCCTGTGCTGGTGAACCTTTACAGCAAGTTCACGGATAACGGCATTGTCGTCATTCTCAAGGACTTCTCGCAGGGCATGCCCGTACCCACCGTTGCAGCCATTGCATGGGACCCGGCAACCTTCCCCTACCAGTCGGAAATCGTCTACACGGCGGGCACGGCATCTTCTCCGGTCAAGGCAGCCGTACGCGCCCTGACGGAAGTGGCCCAGCTTGCGGGTGATTTTGAATCCGGTGCCTGTTACGAGGCATCCGGCCTGCCCAAATATGCCAGAACGGAAGAACTGGGCTGGCTGCTGGAAGGTCCTGAGGTCAATCTGGACGAGCTGCCCAGCGTGGAGCACGGCGACATTTACGAAGAGCTCATGGCTCTTGTACGCGGCCTGCACGCGCAGGGGTACAGCCTGTATTCCGTACAGACCACCAATCCTGAGCTGAATGTTTCCGCTAACTACAACCTTGTTCCGGGCTTCCAGTTCCGCGAACGGGACAAGAACGCAAGCCTCGGCCTGTTTGTGGGCCGCATTCTCAGCGAAGAATGCGATGCCCAGACCGCTGCGCAGGGACTTTCCGTGCTGGAAGAAATCTATCCCCACGCACACTTCCTGCCCTTCTTCAAGGGCATGCTTGCCTTGCGGGCAGAAGCCTTTGATGAAGCCTGCATCCTGTTCGAACAGGCAGAACCCCTGCAGCCGGAAGCCGATGCCAAAGGGCTGGCCGCCTTCTACAGCGGCTACTGCCACACCCTGAAAGAAGACTGGCGCGCCGCGCTGCCCGGCCTTGACCGCGCCGTGGCCCTGTGCCCGGAGATGAAGGAATACTTCAACTTCCGCGGTGTGGCCCGTTTCAAGCTGGGCATGTATGCAGAAGCTGCGGAAGACTTCCGCACGCTCATCAAGGATCTGGACAAGGGATCGGCCATTGACCTTGCCAACCTCGGCCTGTGCTGCAAATTCCTCGGGCAGAAGGAAGAAGCCGAAGAGTACCTCACGGCCGCTCTGGACATTGATCCTTCCATCGGCTTTGCACGCGAGCACCTTGCCGAGTTGCAGCAGGAAGGCTGATCAACCCCACGGCAGTCAGCCCTGCCAAAGCAGCTTTGACGCCTTCTCGGCACCAAACGTCTGCAGACAGGGCCGCTGCGAACTCCGCTTCCGACACATCGCTGACCGCATACCACGCAGGCTGCTACGAGAAACAAAAAACGAGGGGTAACGTGACTACAATCACGTTACCCCTCGCTGCATGTACTATCTGTCTGCGAAAGCCGCGCCGCCCTTGGAGGCTGGAGGTTGCGTTCACGCAACCATTCCGGCTTCTGCAGGCCTTACGGCAGCCAGACTACCAGTTGGTAGCCTTGACTTCAAAGTGTGCCTGAGGATGCACACAGGCGGGACACAGAGCAGGAGCATCTGCACCCTTGTGGTTGTAACCACAGTTGCGGCAGCGCCACACGATCTCGGAATCCTTGTGGAATACCTGATCGGTTTCGATGTTCTTGATCAGCGCACGGTAGCGCTCTTCGTGGTATTCTTCTGCCACGCAGATCTTGCGGTACATTTCCGCAACATCGTGAAAGCCTTCTTCGTCGGCAACGCGAGCAAAGTCAGGGTACAGGGAAACAAATTCTTCGTGTTCACCATCGGCAGCGGCCTTCAGGCACTCCAACGTGGAGCCGAGCTTGCCGGCAGGATAGGTTGCGGTGATTTCCACATCGCCGCCTTCAAGGAACTTGAACATGCGCTTGGCGTGTTCCTTTTCATGGTTGGCGGTTTCTTCGAAGATATGGGAAATCTGCACATACCCTTCCTTGCGGGCAATAGCGGCGAAGTAGGTGTAACGGTTACGTGCCTGAGATTCACCCGCAAAGGACTTGAGCAGGTTCTGTTCCGTGCGGGAGCCCTTGATGGACTTGGACATGATAATGCTCCTGTGATTGTTTTCGAATTCGAGTAACGATCCGTCCCCGTCTTGCATTCAGGTCAGTCAGACCCCGGGGCGGACATGTATCAACATGAATTTGGACTGCAACCGGAACCTTCCACTTGGCCGGATATGCTGCCGGGCGTACGCCCTGCGCATATTCTTACAAAAACCGGCGTTGGTCAGACCAGCACAGAGACTGCACAGTAAGTATTTGTTCGCTCAATGTAAAGCTTAATAGGAAAAATTCCTAAAAATTGACGAATCAATGATGATCACTCACCCTACCTAGTGCTGTCAACAGGTGAACAGGGGCAAAACACCACAGAGCCAATACGACAGAAGCCGCCAGAACAAACCATTGGGACTGCGCCAGAACAACAAGAAGCACGGCACCAAGCAAGGCGGCGAATACACGCTTCCACAAGTGCGGCAGCATGACGATGCCGGTTCCTATGCCAATAATGGCGTTGGCGAGAAAGAAGCCGCTGGCAATGGCCACAAGTGATTCAAGCTGCGCCACACCCGCAAGACAGGCTGCCAGCGAACCTGCCTGCATCAGGCACAATACGCCGATGGAAACCACAGGCACGCCGTTTCTTGTCTTCACAAACACGGCAGGCAGGGCCCCCTCTGCCGCAAGAGCCGCCATAAGGCGGGCAACACCACCCACAAACATGAGATACGTGGTCACGCACAGTGCCGTGACAAGCACGGAGCACACAAGCCCGGCATAAGTTCCAAACAGCGGATACAGCAGCTTGGCCACACCATAGCCTGCCTGTGCAGGCACATCTGCCATCTGCATGGCAAAGGCTACACACAATTCCACGGCTGTTACCGCAATCACACTGCCCCATACCGCGACGGGAATGGTTCGTTGCGGTTCATCCACATCGCCGCTGTAGTTACCCACCACCTCCCAGCCTACGATTATCCAGAACAACATGAGCAGCGCATGGCCGAACATGTCGGCATCAAAGCTCTGCGGATCGGGAAGCAGACTGTGCCCGGAGCCGTGAAAGCCCATGACCAGCACACCGCCCACAAGCAGCAGCACGGCAGAGACCGATGAAATGACCAGTGCCACGGTTCCTATGGAACGGATGTGCTGCAGCAGAAACAGAAATCCCAGCGGCACCAGACAAAGCGCCACGGCCATGCGTCCGCCCGGCAGGGTGTCCAGCCATGGCAGGGGCAGGTAGCGGGCAATGGTCAGCAGCACCGCAGCGGGGCCGAATATGACGGCAGAAATGAGATAATACGAGGCGAGCCGTTTGGCTCTGGGGCCGAAAACATGGCCAATGGCATCTGCCACGCCCCCGTTGCCGGGAAACTGAATGGCAAGAAAGCCGAACACGAAGGCAAAAACGGCATTAAGGGCCACGGTTATGAGCCATGCCGGAATGGCCCACTCCCCTGCCGTTTCATGCACCAGAGGCGGCAGGATGAAAATGCCTGACCCGAGCACGGGTCCCACCATCAAACCGCTCAGCATGAAAGGCCCAAGCTTACCGCTTTTCATAACACAACTCCTTAGGTTTCCAATATCCTTGCAGTATGGCCCGAGGCAGAGCATTCTTGCCAACAGAATTATAAGAAGGCATCATTCGATTCTGCAGAACGGTACGCCCATCCCCGACCGCATCGTGCGGCGCAGGAAGCGTAAGACACGTGGAGAACCCCATTGGAACTCAACCAGCTCCGGTCCTTTGTATGTGTGGCGCGGGAACAGAACCTCACCAGAGCGGCGCGCATGCTGCACATCAGCCAGTCTGCCCTCAGCACCCAGATTCGCGGGCTGGAGGATTCGCTCGGCATCATCCTCTTCGAACGTCAGGCGCGGGGCATGATGCTCACGGTCAACGGCAAGACCCTGCTCAATCAGGCCCGGATGATACTTGATGCGGCCGAAAACATGCGCGTAACTGCCGGCAGGCTCAATGCCGACCTGTGCGGCGCCATTACCGTGGGCCTGAACACGGACCCGCTCTATCTGCGTATGCGTGCACTGGATGCACGGATGGAAAAACTCTATCCCGACATAGCAATAGAGTTCATCACCTCGCAGACCATGGCCACCACCAGCCTGTTGCACGAGCGGGTGCTTGATGCTGGCTTCCGCTTCGGCATAAGCCGTGACGAGGGCATATCGGAAACATTTCTCACGGATGTGCCTCTGGCCGTGGTTATCCCGACACGTTTTCTGCGACGGGTCAACAAAGTTTCGGATTTCACGTGGCGATCTCTGGCAGAACTGCCCTGGCTGTGGACGACCTGTGAATGCCCCTTCCACAAACTGGTGGCGGACAGAATGGCGGAACACGGCGTAAAACCGCACCCCGTTGCAGATGCGCTGGACGAAGCCATTGTGCGTGAAATGGTGGCCAACGGCAAAGGCGCTTCCATTCTGCGACGCGACATGGCGGAACTGCTGGAAGCGGAAGGCCTTGCCGCCGCGTGGGACGAACCGCTCAGCGTGCCGCTGAGCATAGCCTGCCTCAGCTCAAGAAAGGAAGACCCGCTGATAGCGGCCCTTGTTCAGGAAGTGCGGTCCATATGGACCAAGGCCTGATGATTAACCTGATGATTAACCTGATGACCAGCCTAATGACCAAAGCCTGATGGCCCAACCGCACCTTGACAAGCATTGCGTGAACCGCAGCAAGCACGCCCGCCCTGCCCGTTCCGGCAAGGGGTGACGCAATCAGGCAGGTTCAACGCCCCATATTCTTCCGGTCAGGCGTCTATTGGCCGCCTCTGGCCTTTTTGAAAAGCTTTGCGCGTGCACTTTCAAACACCACGGCCGTACGCAGAGCAGCAAGCCCGAGGGCAAAGACGGAAAGAATGATGATAAGCCCCTTCTGAATCTGCCATTTCTGCTTCACCAGCAGACCGGTTGCCCATCCTGCCCCGCTGGTCTGGCCATAGTATATGGTAAGCGGCAGCCCGATGAGGGTGAGCACCAGAAAGATCAGTTCCATCCAGAAGAAGGTCTTGCCCAGAATAAGCATGAACAGCGTGGCATCGCGCACCACACGCAGAAAACGCAGGCGTCCTTCCAGCAGGATGAGCCGCTCTTCTTCCTGCTCCGCCATTTTCTGCGCACGCTTGAAGGTTTCCGCCACCTGAAAATGCGTCTTGAGCGCCCAGTTCAGGTTGGCCGCGCACAGGTTGTACTGCTTGTTGAACTCCATCAGCACCTTGGGGAAGGGGAACCACGCAGCCTCATCCCGTATATAGGTGAGACGGTCCATGAAGTACTTGAACTTCTGCTTCAGGTCGCGGGCTTCCTGATTCACCCTGATCTGCAGGTCGCGATCAATGCGCTCGCGCCCCTGCACCAGCCCCATGAAGGAAACAAAGTTCTTCACCTCGGCCAGCTGCATCAGGCGGCTTATCCGTGCCGAAGCCTGTTCGGCAAAGGGGTGCTCCTCCGGGAACCAGAGAGAAATATCCAGCCGCAGCTTTTCCAGCCCCTCGCGCATCTGGCCAGCTTTTGATTCCGCCTCTGTCCACGGAATGTTCAGGGCGGACAGAATCTGAATATGGCCGCGCTCCATCTCCGGGTCCAGCAGCACGCGGTTGAACATGTTGGGGTCTTTTTCGATCAGGTTCAGCAAAAAGCCCATGGCCTGATCCGCAAACCCCATCTTCACCTGACAGACGGCCTGTCGGTACAAGGCTTCCAGCCACATGGGACAAAGCCGCATGACCTGCTTGTACATGTTGCTGGCCTGCTGAAAGCGTCCCTGAATCTCGAGGTTTCTCGCTTGCAGAAACACATGGTACCCCTGCAGCAAGGGTGAGGTGCAGAAAGATTCCGCCTCCTTCCAGAGCTGCTGGGCACGGATAAGGTCGCCGCGCTCCATGGCAATGAAGCCGTTGATGGTGCGCGACCTGAAATCTCTGGGATAGCGAATCTGCACCTGCTGCAGATCTTTTTCCGCGTGAATGTGTTCCCCGGCCAGCATGGTGTTGAGCGTGTTCCAGACGGGGTTTTCGTCACGGGGGGCCAGATCTTCCACGCCTGCGGGATAATCCTTGCCGCGCGCAAGCCACATGCGCCGCATCATGCGCAGCTGAAAAGTATCGGTAACGGCAAACACGGCCTTGAGAATCAGGTTCTCAAGCCCTTCCTTGCCTAAAATGGCGGTTATGCCCTCCTGCACGTCTCCCTGCAGGGTGTCCTCAATGCGTTTGAACCCGGCATTGAAGGTGTCGAAATCCATGGCCGCCACCTTCTTCCATATACCGGCATCAAGCTCTTCCATATGCCGCGTCGGACACGCAGCGGGCTCATGCGTGCGCATGCCGCAATAGAAGCAATGGTTGTTGGCGCCAGCCACCAGCCTGTTTGAAATGGCGACAGGCAGCATGCCCACGGCGTCTTCGCCAACGGAGGAAAGGTTGATATTGCACCAATCGTCAACACTGCTCGATTCCACATTGAAGCGGGTGTCGTGCACCTCGAAACCTTCGCCCATGAGATAGGCGTTGCGGTAACTCATGTGGGGAAAATCAGGAACCAACTGGTCCCAATCCAACCGGACCTTCTTGTGCAGTTCGTTGTTGAAGTTGAGGCCCTTGCGGTCCACCAGAGCCTGAACGCACGGCCAGTAGCGCTCCGGGGCTTCCTCCTTCAACGAGGCGATGAGAGCGAGATAGTCTTTGCACCACAGGCGCACGGTGCGCAGGTTCTCAAGCTGGAAGAACACATAGTTCTCGAACAGCATGAACTTCATCTTCAGCCGCTGGAAAACCTGCTCTATTTCTTTGAAGAATTCACGCCACCCGGCCTGAAAACCTTTTTCAAGCGGGTTACCGAGCGGCTTGAGCACGCCGTACCAGCCCAGCTGGGATTGATACGGCAGACGCGGATCGGCATGAAAAAGGAACCATTGAATTGCTGCCAGCCCCGTATAGGGCTTGGTTTCCTCAAAGGAGAAACCGGGCAACCCCTTGCCGTCTTCACGGGCCTTGGCGTGTACCCATATTTCCAGATCTTCGGGAACAATGGATGACTGCGCGGCAACAACCGTATCAACAGAAAGATTTATTTCGCGTTTGCTGCTGAACAGCAGCTTGGCAGGAAAAACCTGTGCGAACACAGGGAGTTTATTGAACTTTCCCCAGATCTCCAGTCGGGCAAGAGCAAGAAAAACATCTGTCGAGAAAAAAAACCAAAGGGCCTGCCCGCGGTCCGTTGTCAGCAGCAACCCGCCGTAATCCTGCAAAGTCTGCGTGATGGAAAGGTTCAGGTCGCCCTCCCAGCTCGTCCATAGGCCGTACCCGGCCGCCACCATTCGGGCTTCCTTGAACTGCGGGAGTTTGCTAAGCAATGCGGACAATCTGGCCATTCTCTATCCCATTCTTACGATCGCGGAGGTTTTAATGGATATCAACAAGGCCCTTGCCGACCTCAAACGGGAACCCGGCTTTGCAGACCATGTGGGTATGATGCTCATTCACAACGGCGTAGTACGCAGTTGGTCACGCAAGGACAAGAATAATGTTGTTGCCGTGCGTGTTACGCCCGATCATGACAGAATTGCCGCCATATGCAAGGAGATGGAACAACGCGAAGGCATCTTCCGCATTGTAGCCAAGGCCAACGAAGGTGAACTTCAGCCCGGCGACGATCTGCTCTACCTTATCGTGGCAGGCGACATTCGTGAAAATGTCAAAGCCGTCTTCGCCGAACTGCTCGACCGGGTCAAAGCAGAAGCAGTGACCAAGCAGGAAGTCTTCGGTTAGCCGCATCCCGGCAATCAGCCATCTTTGAGGCGCTGTCGTTACCGGCGGCGCCATTTTTTTGTCTCTTGTGTCTGTTTTACCTGTCGTGACAATTCTTTGCAAATAGCATTCCTCACGTAACCTTCTGCATGAGCATTCAATGACGCCCGTTGACATGAATACAGATATATAATTATCTATACTCATGCCCACACACAATCTTCTGCTGCCTACCTTTCTCATGCTCATACTGCTTGGAGCATGCAGTTGCCTTGCGGGGACGGCAGAAGCGCGCGACACGGATTACGGTGATATGGATGCCGTTGTCATGCGCATTGTGGATGGGGACACCATCATTGTCGATATTCCCGATCTTCCTCCAGTGATCGGCAAAAATATCGGAATTCGCATTTCCGGTTGCGACACCCCGGAACTGCATGACAAGCGGCCGGAAATGCGCGCATTGGCAATGCAGGCCAAATCTTTTGTCACTTCCCTCTTGCATGGACGGAAAATTCGGCTCAAAAACATAAAAAGGGGTAAATATTTCCGGCTGATCGCCGATGTGGAAATAGAAGAGAGCAGTCTATCAAGGCTTCTTATCGACAAAGGGTTCGCCAGACCGTATTCCGGGGGGAAAAAGAATTGGTGAAACGCTCTGCATAATACCCTCTGCCGGTAAAATGCTCTGCCTTGACAATTGGTTGGCTCAACTGGCAAAAAAACAATACTGCGGTACTTGCGCTTTGCCAGCCCTGTAATCGTCAACCGGCTACCGGTTTATGCGTTTCCGGAGTCGCCTCACCGGCTGGGACATATTTCAAGACTGGAGGTCATTGTGCAGCTCAATTTCAACAGAAAACTATTACTCAGCATTGTGGCGACGGTTGTCGCCATGCTTCTGTTTTCCGGTGTGTATTTCTATGCAACCTCAAAGAGCACACTTCACACTCTGGGCGAGCACTTCATATCCTCACTCATAACCGAGCTTGAAGATACTATTGAACTGCAGAACAAGATCACGCAGGAAAAACTGAATGCGGACCTTGTTGTCATGGAGCGGGATATCAAGACTCTCGGCACCATGTTCATCTCGGACAGTGACACGATCAAGACCACCATCGTGAATCAGGTGACCAAGGAAAAGGAAGAGGTCACCATTCCCACCCTGCAGCTGGGCGACGGGCTTTCCGGCATAACGCTCAACGACAATTTCATGCTGGTTGATCAGGTGCAAAAGACCCTTGGCGGCACCGCCACCATCTTCCAGGTACTGCCGGGCAAACTGCTCCGCGTATCCACCAACGTGAAGAAGCTGGACGGCACCCGCGCCGTGGGCACCTATATTCCCGCTGACAGCCCCGTATACAAGACCGTCATGCAGGGCGAAACCTTCCGCGGCAAGGCCTTTGTCGTGAACGACTGGTATGTCACCGCCTATAAGCCCATCAAGAATGAGGAAGGCAAGGTCGTCGCCGTCATTTATGTGGGCCGCAGCATGATGACTCCTGAACTCAAGGCAGTCATCGACAAGCTCTCGTACGACGGCAAGGGCGAGACCTTCATTACCCTTTCCGACGGCAAATACGTCTACGGCGAGAATGCTGGCAAGGATGCCACCATAACCGACCTGGAGCACGGCAAACAGTTCCTCGAATCCAAGGAAGGCATTCTCGAATTCACCCATAATGGCGAGCCCTACATTGGCTACAAGCGCTATTACAGCGCTTGGGACTGGCACATCGGCTTTGCCCTTCCGGAAAAGGAAATGTACCTCGGCGCGGATGACAAGGCCCTCTTTGCCTCTTCCGCCATCATCATAGGCGGTGCAGTCGCTTCCATCGTGCTGTTCTCCTTCCTCATCCGCTTCCTGCTGCGTCCCCTGAATGACCTTTCCGCCGTTACCAAGCGCATTGCGGACGGCGACCTCAACGCACGCAGCGAATACTCCGCCAACGACGCCATCGGCAATACTGTTGGCTCCGTCAACGCCATGGTGGGCGAACTGAAGAACAGGCTGGGCTTCGCACAAGGCGTGCTGAACGGCATTCCCACCCCCTGCGCCGTTGTGGGACCGGACTTCAAAATTCTGTGGGCAAACCAGCAGGTCTGTACACTGCTCGAAAAGACCAAGGCAACCACCGACTACATCGGGGTTCGCTCCGGCGAATTCTTCTGGAACGATGCGAGCAGGGAAACCCTTTCCGACAAGGCCATCCGCGAAAAGCACGCCTTCCACAGCGAAATCGAATACAAGAGCCCCTCGGGCAAGCAGTACCACATAGATGTGAACACCACGCCCTTCCATGATGCGGACGGCAACATCCTCGGTTCCATCTCTTTCTGGTACGACCTGACCGCAGTGAAGGAAAGCGAACAGCGCATCAAGGCGCAGAACGAACGCATTGCGCAGACGGCAGCAACGGCCAACGACATTGCCGATCAGGTTTCCGGTGCTGCAGGCCAGCTTGCCGAGCAGATTTCCGATGCTACGCAGTCCTCGGCTCTGCAGAGCGACCGTATCGGCGAATCCGCTGCTGCCATCGAACAGATGAACGCAACCACGCTTGAAGTGGCCCAGAACGCGGGCGAAGCTGCTGAAAAGGCCGAAGAGGCCCAGCAGATCGCGCAGCAAGGTGCCTCTGTGGTGCAGGATGTTATCCGCTCCACCGACGAAGTGCACAAGCATACCCAACAGATGGAATCCACCCTGAAGGAACTGGGCACGCAGGCAGAAGGCATCGGCCAGATCATAGGCGTCATCAACGACATTGCCGACCAGACGAACCTGCTGGCCCTTAACGCCGCCATTGAAGCTGCCCGGGCCGGTGAAGCCGGACGAGGCTTCGCCGTGGTAGCAGACGAAGTGCGCAAGCTGGCAGAAAAGACCATGACCGCCACCAAGGAAGTGGAAGGCGTGGTAAAGGCCATTCAGGGCAGCACGGCCGGCACCCTCGGCCACATGAAGGACGTTGCCAAGCTGGTTTCCCAGAGTGCGGACCAGACCCACAAGGCTGGCGATTCCCTCAACAGCATTGTGGAAACCGTTCTCGGCACCTCCGACAGAGTCCGTTCTATTGCCACCGCTGCTGAAGAGCAGTCCGCAACCTCCGAAGAAATCACCCGAGCCACGGACGAAATCAACAACCTGAGCCGCGAAACAGCGCAGGCCATGGAACAGTCCTCTGATGCGGTGAACGAGCTGGCAGCGCTTGCGCAGCAGCTCAATGAGCTGATCGACGAACTGGCACAGGATGCCCGGTAACGGTTACCATCATACAAAACGCATGAGGAGTCTCACGCAAGGGAGCCTCATTTTTTATTGCCTGTCACTGTG
>JBKEAK010000213.1:0-30031 GCA_047972125.1 Halodesulfovibrio sp. | reverse complement strand
GGTAGCCACGGTCGAACTGCATACCTTCAACAACTTCGTGGGTGGTTTCGAGGCCCTTGGCTTCTTCAACGGTGATAACGCCTTCCTTGCCGACCTTGTTCATGGCTTCGGCAATGATGTTGCCGATGGTGGTGTCGGAGTTGGCGGAAATGGTACCAACCTGAGCAATTTCCTTCTGATCGCGGGTGGGCTTTGCCAGTGCGTTCAGTTCGCTCACCAGGGATTCAACGGCCTTGTCGATACCGCGCGTGATGGCCATGGGGTTACGGCCGGCAGCAACGAGCTTAACGCCTTCCTTGTAAACGGCCTGAGCAAGAATGGTGGCGGTGGTGGTACCGTCGCCGGCGATGTCGGAAGTCTTGGAGGCAACTTCCTTAACCATCTGTGCGCCCATGTTTTCGAACTTGTCTTCCAGTTCGATTTCCTTGGCTACGGATACGCCGTCCTTGGTGATGACGGGAGAACCGAAGGACTTTTCGATGACAACGTTACGGCCCTTGTGTCCAAGGGTAACCTTAACGGCGTTGGCAAGCTTATCTACACCGCGGGAAAGGCGCTCACGGGCCTTTGCGTCAAAAAGAATTTCTTTAGCCATGGGAATAATCCTCCTGAAATATATACGTAATGAGGGAAGTTAGGCGATGATGGCGAGGATGTCGTCTTCGCGCATAACAAGGAAGTCGTTACCGTCGATCTTGATCTCGGTACCGGCGTACTTGTTGAAGAGAACAACGTTGCCTACTGCAACGGTCATGGCAATGTTGTTGCCGTTTTCAACCTTACCGGGGCCAACCGCAACAACTTCACCACGAGAGGGCTTTTCCTTGGCGGTATCGGGAATGTAGAGACCACCGGCGGTCTTTTCTTCGGCTTCAAGACTCTTAACCAGAACGCGATCGCTCAAAGGCTTCAGATTCATGTTATAAACCTCCAACATTTTTCATATTCAACTTTTTTTGTTAGCACTCAGGGTCTTTGAGTGCCAATTCCGAACGGTTGTGTATCCCTTCCTGCCCCGCCTTGCAAGGTATTGCATGACGATACGGCAGGCCCGCGCACGGCGCGGTGGCAACCGCAAGTTATTTACATGAAATTCCCGCTGAATAAGCGGGGGAATTCGACGTCGGGATCAACATCCCGAACGCTGACGGGATAATAAATCACTTTTCAGCCTTGAAAAGGGGGCAAGTGAACTTTTTTTGATTTTTCTTTTAACTTTGTTAAAAAACAATATGTTAGACAAGTGCAAGTTCGGCGAGCAAAACATTCTTGTTTACCGGCTTGGTCAGAAATCCCGTGCACCCCGCAGCAAATGCCCTTGTTTTTTCCTCATCAAGGGCATGAGCCGTCAGCGCGATTATGGGCACACGCCCGTCTCCGCGCTCCTTTTCCATCTCGCGTATGCGCTGCGTTGCCGCTATGCCATCCATGACGGGCATTTCAATATCCATGAGCACCACATCAAAGCGACCTTCGGCAAACCGTTCCACGCCCTCTACCCCGTTTTCGGCCATGACAAGCTCGTGGGGGGAGCGACGCAGGAACAGCTCCACCACCATGCGGTTATTCGGAGAATCATCAACCAGCAGAATGCGCAGGGGGCGTTCTGGCCGGATGTCGGGCTCTTTCACTTCCAGAGGCACCGGCCGTGAAACAAGCGCCTCGTTCAGCGCCTCCGCAAGGGGAACCGGAGCAACGGGCTTTACCAGAGTGGCAAAGGCAAGGCCGGGTGGCACGTTGCCCACACTATTCCCCATGGTGCTCAGGAACACGCACCGTCTTATCCCCTCGTCCACAAGCGAGGCCACATAAGACGCAACGGAGAATCCCTCGCCGATTTCGCGTCCATCCGGCAAAGACGTAACGACCAGCTCGGCAGGACGCCCCAGCGCGGCAAGCTCGCGCAGGCATGCGGGAACTCCCTGCCTGTTGCCCAGCACTTCAACCGCAGCACCAAAATCCTCAAGATATTCACGCAGCACGCCCCGGCTGAAGGCATGCGGCTCAACAACAAGCACGCGCTTTCCGGCCACGGCGCTCAGGGTTTGGCGTGTCATGAGCTGCGCCTTGGCCACATCGAACCGGGCGGAGAAGGAGAACACGGACCCGGAATACCCGTCGCTCTGCACGGCAATTTCGCCGCCCATGAGAGTGACCAGATGCCGCGATATGGCAAGCCCGAGTCCTGTGCCGCCGAACTTGCGCGTTGTCGAGGAATCTCCCTGCGAAAAAATATCGAATATGCGACCCTGCTGCTCGGCAGGAACCCCTACCCCCGTGTCTCGCACGGTAAAGAGCAGGTATCCGGCATCCACGCTGTCCGGATGCACGTCCACTTCGAGGATCACCTCTCCCCGCTCGGTGAACTTCACGGCATTGCCCACCAGATTCATGAGCACCTGCCGCAGCCTTGTCGGGTCCCCCATAAGCCGGTGCGAGACCTGCGGGGCAATCCGCCATGCAATCTCCAGTCCCTTTTCATGCGCCCGCACGGCCAGCGTTCTGATTGTCTTGTCCACCAGCCCCTGAAGATCAAACTCTATGTGCTCCAGCGAAAACTGGCCGGATTCCACCTTGGATATATCCAGAATATCGTTGATGATTTCCAGCAACCCTTCGCCCGCAGCGCGCAGCACCTTCACGTTTTCCCGCTGTTCACGCGCAAGATCGGCCTCGGATAACAGTTCCGCCATGCCGAGAATCACGTTCATGGGGGTCCGTATTTCATGGCTCATGGTGGCAAGAAACTGGCTTTTCGAGCGGGTTGCCGCTTCTGCCTGTTCCTTGGCCTGCTGCAGGTTGTCTATGGCATCACGCAGTTCCGCGTTCTTTTCATCAAGCTGACGGGTACGCTCTTCAACTTTGTCTTCAAGGGACCAGCTGTATTCCTCCACCTGCCTGCTGGCTTCCTGCAGACTGTTGGCCAGACGTTCCGATTCCCGGCGCATGCCAAGCAGGTTTGCAAGCATGGTGTTGAAGGCTTCCGCGAGCACGGTCAGTTCGTTGCGGTTTTCCGTTTCCACGGGCACCTGCACGGTCTCCAGATTGTCGAGACTGACCATTGAGGTAGCCGTGGTGAGCTTTTCAAGGGGGCGGGACAGAATCTTGCGGGCGAACCAGAGAAAGATGACCCACAGGGCAACAGCCTTGATCATGGCGTTGACCAGAATGATGACAAGTGCTTCCCACACCTCGGAAAGCACGACTTTTTCGCTGGAGAAAACAGTCAGGGCACCGATGATGTACGGCTCGCCCCCCGTTTCGCGGTACATGACGGGAAATGTGTTCCAGAACAGGCCGTCACGCTCGCCCCAGCCTTCCACATTGAGCAGAACGCCATGCTCACCGAACGCCGGTGCGGCAAAGGGCAGCGGCCGTTCCAGCGAATTGGCCTCGAACGCGCCCTGAAACTCCGTTTCTACCCGCACCCCTATCACTTCCGGGGTTTCGAGCATGCCGTTCACAATAGTGCGTATCTGCAGCTCGTCCACATTGTATATGGCTGTGGCCAATCCTTCGGAAACCACTGTTTCCAACGAGGCAATAGACCTGTGCACCTTGTCACGGGTGGAGATATACTCATTGAGCAACTGTCCGGAAGTGAGAACGCAGGTAACCAGAACATACAGCAGAAACACCTTGCTGAGTAGCAGGGTTGCAACCGAGTTCCGGATGGGGACAAAGAATGGTCCGCGTTTCACTTCAGGCATATTTCACTCCGCAACTATTCGGGAAACGCGTAATGCGGGTAGGGAAAACCCCATTTGTCGAAAATGGCCCGCAACTCGCCGGATGCATGCAGCTTTTCCATGCCTTCCGCATACATCGCCTCCAGTTGTCTGCCCCTTTCGGAATCGCGAAATACGGGAAAGTACTGCCGCCGGCCCGCAACCTGTATGGCGTATTCGTCTGCATTGAAGGGAATGGTGCTCTGGTTCATGGAGTCTTTTATGAATCCCAGATCATCAATGTAATAGTCCGCATGCCCGAGAAGCACCATGCCAAGGGCTGCCTCGGCCGTGCGCACTTCCTTGAGCACTGTTCCGGCAGGAAAGTTCTTGGCGGAATAATATGTCAGCCTGAAGACCACGGACTTGCCCGCCAAGGTCTCAGGGCCCTTCCATTCCGGATGGCGCAGTACATTGTAAAAGCAGTGAAACTCGCTTTCGTACATGGGGTAGCGCGCAAGAAACAAGGGGGCAGTAGCACTGTCGCTGCACGTCATCAGATCGGCCTTGTCGGACGCTACCAGCAATTTGCCGCGCTGCGAAGAAACATAGATTCGCCGCAGGGGAACGCCGTGTTCCGTAAAAATTCTGTCCAGAATCTCATGATAGAGCCCGGTACCGTCATGATTGGTGAACTTGTTCCAAGAAGGTCCCACAACAATAACTTCACCCAGTTCAGCTGCACGCACGCGCAGAGGAACAAGCAGCAGAAGAAGTATGAGAAAGGCGTATCGCTTCATGCGGGCCCCCCGAAACGGTTAACGGCACCGTCAGCACAGTGCAAAAGGCAGGTGGAGTGTGCCACGTTCAATGCAGGCACGGGAACACCAAAGGAAAACTCAATCCACCTTGTATGGCGGATATTCGAATCCCCATTTGGCAAAGATCTCCCGGAGCCGCCCGTTCCGAATAAGCCGCTCCATTCCCTGATCATAGAGAGCCTTGACCTGATTGCCCCGCTGCGACTGCAGCAGAACCGGATGGTATGTCCGGTATCCGGCAACCCGAATGTCATAGTCGGCCATATCGAACGGAATCTTGTTTTCCTTAATGGACGTTTCTATAAAAGAAAGGTCATCAACATAAAAATCGACCCGGCCTAGAAGCACCATTCCCAGTGCCGAACCGCCTGTCTTCACTTCCTTGTACTCTATGGGAACAGGAAAATTGCTCGGGGAGTAGTACCCGATTCTCCACACCAGAGTCCGGTCCCTGAGTGTTTCCCCTTCCTTCCATTCACCTATGCGCTTCTTGTTAAAAAAGACATGATAGGGCCCCGCAAACATGGGATATTTTGCCAATTGCAAAGGCCCCTTGGCAACATCATGGCAGGTCATCATATCTGCCCTGCCTGCCCGCACCAGATCATATGCCCGTTCCGACGGAACATATTCCCGCACAACCTTTATTCCATAAAACCCGAACACTTCATTCAATATTTCATGGTACAGACCGGTACCATCCAGATTGGTGAACTTCTCCCATGAAGGCCCGACAACTATTATTTTGTCGATATCTGCAGCGCAACCAACACGCGGAAAGAACAGTGCACACAACAAAAACAGAAGCAGCCTGTGCATGGAATAAAGCCCACCTTTCATTTCAGTTGCAGTAACCTACACCATTTCATGAAAGATGGGCAATGGGATTAGATATGATGAATCGTTTTCAAAAGCCGGTTTTCAGGCTGGTACCAAACTATCAGGCTGCCTGATCCTTGCGGCTTATGCGCACCCTGAGCCAGCGGCAGGTGTCACCTGTCATGCGCTCATAGAAATCCATGAGCGGATCAAGACGTTTGGTGTGGGGGTAGACAAAATGGTGCTGCGGAAACATCTGCGGCAGCATGCGCAGCTGGATGGCATGCTCTTCAAGCAGATATTCCCTGCTGAGAGCGGCAACCCGCGACTTTTCGTCGCTGCAGGTGCCGTCCGTGCAGGCGGCATCCACAAAATAGCCGACCATGTCATCCACGAGAGTGCAGGCAACATCGTCCTGCCCGCAAAAGACATCCAACTGTTGCCTATGGTCCGCATAGGCTTCCATGCCGAGCAGGTCGCTCCAATAGATAATGCGGTAGGGAATGGAAAGGTCGGCCCAGGCGTCGGCATTGTTTTCCACCCACTGCCTGCCTATATTGACCGATTTGACGAAGGCCTGCTCCATTGTAAGGTTGGGGTCTACAATGCGCAGCGTGTGCCTGTGCAGCATGTCCGAAACTATGACCACGCACTCTTTGAAGGTCTTGTCCACAAGCTGCATGATGGAGTGCAGTTTGCTGCCTTCATGATACTCCTGCCCCAGACTTATGGGGACAAAGCAGACGTTGTCATACAGGGTTTCTTTCGGGAACTGCAGGTTCCGGAACTTTGCCACGTAGCGGCTTTCCGTTCCGTGCGGAAGCGATGTTTCCGCATTCCTTGCAACAAAAGAAGATCCGATCTGATCGTGCCACATACAACACTCCTTGGTTAAGGTGAGTGAGACATGACACGATCATTATAGAATTACCTATACAACAACAATCCCTCCCGGGTTGTTCTCTGCTATTAAGCCCTGAACTGTTCCAGCTCCCCTATCCGCTGCTCTGCCTGCTCCCAGCGTTCCAGCAGTTCAAGCTGTTCGCCTTCCAGCTCTTCAAGGCGGCTCGTGGCATCGGCAAATCCCTTGGGATCGCGAGTGTAGAATGCCGGGTCAGCCATGTCCGCTTCCAGCGTACGCTGCTCTTCTTCCAGTGCAGCGAGTCGCGCGGGCAGTGCTTCCAGATCTTCCTTCAGGGCTTTGAGCTCGCGCTGCTCATTGAAGGTCAGCTTTTTCTGCTTACCCGCTCCGCCTTCGCCTGACATCTTATCTGGTGTTTTATCTGGCGTCTTATCTGACGTCTTCGTGGCAGATTCCGCCCGGGATACCGTGGCAGTGGCCGGTGCGGGACGCTGACGCAACCAGTCGTCGTAACCGCCCACGTATTCGCAGACACGCCCCTCGCCCTCGAATGCCAGAGTGGAAGTAACCACGTTGTTGAGGAAGGCTCTGTCATGGCTGACCACAAGCACGGTGCCGGTATATGCGCCAAGCAGCTCTTCAAGCAGGTCAAGCGTTTCCATGTCCAGATCGTTTGTGGGTTCGTCAAAGACAAGCACGTTGGAAGGCTTGGTGAACAGCCGCGCCAGCAACAAGCGGTTACGCTCACCGCCGGAAAGACAGCTCACCGGCATGTGGATACGTTGCGGGTCAAAAAGAAATTCCTTGAGATAGCCCACAACATGCTTGCGGGTGCCGTTAATCTCGACGGTATCGTTGCCGTCCGCCACGTTATCGCGCACGGATTTGGCTTCATCCAGCTCACCGCGCAGCTGGTCGAAATACGCTATTTCCAGTCTGGTGCCATGCCGCACGGTACCGGACTGCGGCTCAAGCCGGCCCAGCAAAAGCTTGAGCATGGTGGTCTTGCCCACACCGTTGGGTCCGAGCAGCCCCACCTTGTCCCCACGGCTGATGGCCAGCGACACATCGCGTATCACAGGCTTTTCGGCATCAGGATAGGTATAGGTCAGGTCACGGGCTTCTACCACGAGCTTTCCGGAACGTTCTGCTTCCTGCACCTGCATGGAAACAGTACCGAGGCGGTCGCGACGCTTCGCCCGCTCTTCACGCAACGCATACAGCTCGCGCACGCGGCCCATGTTACGGGTACGGCGGGCCTTGATGCCCTTGCGTATCCAGATTTCTTCTTCGGCCAGTTTCTGATCAAGCCGCGCCCATTCCTGCTGCTCCGCATGCAGCTGGCCGTCTTTTCGCTCAAGAAAGGTGTCGTAGTCACACGACCAGTCCGCAAGGTGTCCGCGGTCCAGTTCCACAATGCGGTTTGCCACCTTGCGCAGGAACATACGGTCATGGGTAATGAGTACCAGCGTACGAACGCGGCGCAGAAGAAATTCTTCGAGCCAGTCGATGGAATCAACATCCAGATGGTTGGTGGGCTCGTCAAGCAACAGAACATCCGGCTCAGCGGCCAGAGCGCGGGCAAGCATGACCCGGCGCTTCATCCCGCCGGACAGACGGGAAAATTCGACTTCAGCATCCAGCTTCAGGTGATTGATCACACTCTGCACGGTCTGGTGTGCGGTCCAGCCATCGCCGGCATCAAGCGCGTGCTGGGCCTTCTGTAACCGGGCAGACAACTCGGGAGACGTATCGCCCGATTCAAGCAGCACGCTCACCGCATGGTATTCGGCAAGAGCCTTGCCCGCAGTTCCCAACCCTTCCGCGATAACGGCATACACCTGCCCTCTTATTCCCTGAGGCACCTCCTGCGGCAGCATGGATACCCGCAGCCCCTGCTGACGGGCCACGGTTCCCTTATCCAGAGGGGTATCGCCGTGCATCACCCGCAAAAAGGTAGATTTGCCCGCGCCGTTTCTGCCGAGAATGCAGACACGCTGCCCTTCCTCAATCTGCAGGGTCACGTCGTCGAGCAAAAGGGGGCCGCCAAGGGAAAGAGTGGCGTTCTGAATGCTTATCAATGCCATATATCGTATCCTTTCAATAAATCGTCACTGAAGTGTGCCCCCTTGTAGCCGCCCCAAACCGAAACGGCAAGCACGGGCATAAACACGCAGAAAAAGGGATAAGGCCAAAACGTATTTTCTCCGGCATTTTCACATGAAGTGAATGTTTACATACACGATACGGCACATCAGCAATTTGCAGCGCGACAACATTTCTATTGCTTTTCCATACAATCTGTATCTATAGACCATTGCCATATTGTAAGGATGAATTACAACCCCACAAAAAGACCAAAGCAACAGAGATACCAATGGCCACCAGCCCCTGTTTTGCAAAATCGATCATTATTGCGCCAGCATGCATTGCAGGCGTCACAAGCGTCATCTGTCTGTACTTGAACGGCATATCACACCTTCAAAGTATGACATTATCATTCGCAGCAGTATTTATTGTAACGATATTACTGTCTTCAATACTCTTCCACTATACCATCAACCGCCGCATCATGCAGATTGCCTCCATTGCTGACAGCGGACAGCGTATGCAGGGCGCAGAAGAACTGCCCGCTCCCCTGCGTGATATAGCGGAATCCATCATAACCCGGAACAAGGCACTTGCAGACAGGCAGGTCATGCTCAGAGAAATAGTGGCCGCCCTTTCCGACAACCGCTCGGTTATCATTACGGATGAACAGGGTTCCATAACGCACATGGACGAACCTGCTGTTTCCGCATTGGGACAACGGGGAAAGGCAGAGGATTATCTTTGCAGCAAACTGCCCAGACTGCTCGGAGAAACCAGCGAGGCAGCTTTACTTGCCGCCCGCGTGCTCAAATCCGGCAGGCGTGAGACGGCCGAGACACCCGTGTTGCAGAACGGAACCCCGCGCACGCTGGTATGTACCGCCACCCCGCTTGCCGGCGGAGAAGGCACCCCTCATATGGGACTCTGCCTGTCGCTCGTGGACATGACCGATTCCCGCGCACAGGAAAAAGCGCTGGTTGAAGACAAGGTGCGCATGGCCGAACTTGCGGAACAGCTCATCGCCTCTGCCCAGCAGGTCAACTCCGCCTCCGAGGACCTTGCGGAACGCATACAGAGCGCCAATGCCGGGGCAACCCGCCAGCAGCACAGAACAATGGAAACGGCAACCGCCATGGAGCAGATGAACGCAACCGTCATGGAAGTTGCCCGCAGCGCCAGCGATGCGGCCGAACTGGCTGTGCGCACCCGCTCCCACTCATCCGACGGTGCGCAGCGCATGGCATCGCTTGAAGGCGAAATCGCCGGAGTGGGCGGCGTTGTCTCCGTGTTGGGCGACCGCATTGAAGAGCTTGGCACCAAGGCCGTGGACATAGGTCAGGTCATAAACGTGATCAACGACATTGCCGACCAGACCAACCTTCTTGCCCTGAACGCCGCTATAGAAGCTGCCCGTGCGGGCGATGCCGGACGCGGGTTTGCAGTCGTGGCAGACGAGGTGCGCAAGCTGGCGGAAAAGACCATGCAGGCCACCAGCGAGGTGCGCAGCGTCATCCTTTCCATTCAGGAAAGTTCCAAGGCGGCATCCGGCGAGATGCGGCAGGCCCTTTCCGCCGTGGAGCAGGTAACGGCAAGCGCCAATGCTGCCGGTGACGCCCTGCAGAGCATTGTCTCCCTTGCGGATGAAACCAGCTCGCAGGTGCAGTCCATTGCAACCGCGGCCGAAGAGCAGTCTGCCACCTCCGAACAGATCAACGGAGCCGTGGACGAGATCACGCGCATTGCCACGGAAACCATGGAAACCATGAACAAGGCCGCCACGGATGTTTTCAGCCTTTCGGGCAGAGCCAGCGATCTTAGCTTGCACATCAAGCGCATGCAGTCCGGCGAATGTGAAAACAACGCCGCAGGCAAGAATGTGCCCTGCTGGGTGCACAAGGACTGCGGCCGCGAAAAAGGCGGCAAGCGCGAAAAGGAAATGGGCGTGTGCCCCGCATGGCCCAACCATGGCTACAGCTGCGCCTCTGTCACCGGCACGTACTGTGGCGGCGTGATACAGGAAACCTTTGCCAAGAAAATCGCCAACTGTGCCAAATGTGACTACTTCAAGAGCACGCATTACGACCGGGAAAGCATACACAGCGCCTTTGAAACTCATGGCACCGCAGCAAAGGTGCTGAAGCCGCTGCGTAAATAACCGCTACCTGTTGCACCCCGGAAGCAGAACAGCTATTGTACCAGCAAACCAAGGAGCCGCGCCATGGGTAGCAAGGCGTTCACTACATTATCGGATTGGCTGGAAGGCCGCGCAAAGGCCGTTCGCACTCTTGAATCGAAAGCCGAGAAGGTGCTGCACGACGAACAGGATCAGAACAGATATCGCCAGATCATGCTGGAAAAGGCCAACCTGCTCACCAATCTGGCTGAGGAGGCGGCCCCGCTTGTGGCCATGCTGCCGGAAAACGCACGGGGAACCGTAAGCGATACCCTCTCCCGTTTCTCACACAGCGCATCTGTTGCAAAACGCATTGGCTCCGTTTTCTACATGTCAGCCCTGCTGTATCCTGAAGATCATGCTCCGGGCGACAAGAACGATCTGGAAGCCTTTATCGACACCGTCAAGGTCATGGGCACCGGCGAATAACCGTTACCGCCCGCAAACAAAACAAAAAGCCGGAAAGGGATATCCCTTTCCGGCTTTGCCTTTGTCCGTACCCCAGAAATCAGGACTTCATGTTCACAAACTGGAAGGGCACGTCGTAGTCGCCCCCCTTGAGCAGGGCAATCACTTCCTGAAGATCGTCGATCTTCTTGCCGGTCACGCGCACCTGATCGTCCTGAATGGCAGCCTGCACCTTGATCTTGCTGGCCTTGATATCCTTCACGATCTTCTGCGCCTGTTCCTTGCTTATTCCCTCACGGATGCAGACATCACGCTTGATGGCGCCCTTGGAGGTGGGCTCGAAATCCTTGAACTCAAGCACCTTGGGATCAAGCTTGCGATTGATGCAGTTAGCTTGCAGCATTTCTGCCACGGCGCGCATCTTCATTTCGTCGGCAGCAAGAATGCTGACACGCTTGTTGCCCTTGTCCAACGAGATTTCCGTCGTGGTGCCACGAAAATCGTAGCGGGTTTCCACTTCCTTCTTCACGTTGTTCACGGCGTTGTCGAGTTCCTGCAAATCCACTTTGTTCACGACGTCAAAGGACGGCATATGGTTTCCTCCATTGGATGTCGGTTATATTCGGTATTGACGGGCGTTGTAACAGACGCCCCGCAAGCCAGCAAGCCGGGGGCAGTGCCCTGCGCCGCCAGGAGTTCAGTCCTTGTCACCGGTCTTTAAGCCACACAGGTAGCCGCATTGGCAGCCGTGCAGGTAGCCGTGCAGGAGCCTTTTTGGCAGCTATTCTTCTCACTATTATCCCGGACGGGAGTCAAAAACGCATCGTAGGGAAGCTGAAAAAGACACCACTCAGCGCGCCGACGAAGTCCGGCAATGCAGGATTAGTCTTCCTGCTCCGGGGCTTCGCGGCCATCCTGCGCTGCATGCCGGGGCCCGCGCGGTGCCGGAGCCTGCTTGGGAACCGCCCGCGATGCGGGGCGCATTTCCGCTTTTTCCGGTGCCGGGGCAGGCTTGGCCTGCGGCCTTGATATGACGCGCACCTGTGCCGGATTGGGAGCAGGCTGGCGGGGCGGTCGCTGGTTTCTGAGCGGCTCTGCCGGTTCGGTTTCCACCTGCGTGGGCATGAAGGCTCGTGCCATACGTCTTGGGCGGGGAACGCGCCTGATCTTGGCGGGCCGCGCCTCGGCGCTGCGCTGCTGCTCGCAGTAGTCGAACCGGGGCAGATAACAGCGTTCCAAAGATTCTTCCATGGCGCGCTCAAGCGTGCGTACCATGACCTCGTCTTCCGGGGTCACGAAGGTCAGCGCCATGCCGGTACGGCTTGCCCTGCCCGTGCGCCCGATACGATGGATATAGGTATCCACCGAGGGGGGAAAATCGTAGTTGATAACGTGGGAAATGGAAGAAATATCCAGCCCCCGCGCCGCAATATCCGTTGCCACCATGATGGCGAACTTGCCGCGCTTGAAGCCGTCCAGCGCGGCCTGCCTTCTGCGCTGCGAAAGATTGCCCTGCAGGCAGGTGACGTTGAAGCCCACCTTGCCCAGTTGCTGCCACAAGCGCCGGGCTCCGTGGCGGGTTCTCGTGAACACCAGCATGGAATCATATCCCAGCGTCCGCAACATGGTCTTGAGCAGCGGCGTCTTGAGATGCTGCGCCACAGGATAGAGCGAGTGGGTCACGGTCTCGGCAGGGGTGGATATATCCACCTCCACCAGAACGGGCTCGCGCATGCATTTGTCTGCCAAAGCACGCACCGGCTCCGGCATGGTGGCGGAAAACATCAGGGTCTGGCTTCTGCCGGAAGTCAGGCGAAGGATTTCGTGCACGTCGTCCAGAAATCCCATGTCGAACATCATGTCCGCCTCGTCCAGCACCAGCACCTCAACGCCGGAAAGGTCCACCGATCCCTGCCGCACATGATCGAGCAGCCTTCCGGGACAGGCAACCAGAATCTCCACGCCGCCACGCATCTGCATGACCTGACCGTGGAATCCCACCCCGCCATATACGGCCACGCTGCGCAGGCGAGCCCTGCGGCCGAGCAGCCGGATATCTTCATGAATCTGCCCCGCAAGCTCGCGGGTGGGGGCAACGATGAGCGCACGAATCACATTGCGCGGGCCTTCCACCAGCCTGTGCAGAAGCGGCAGCACAAAGGCCGCCGTCTTGCCTGTGCCGGTCTGGGCCAGCCCGAGCACGTCGCGTCCTTCCATTGCCGGAGGAATGGCACGTTCCTGAATGGGAGTGGGGGCAATGAACCCCTGTTCTTCCACTGCTTCAAGCAGTGACTGATGCAATGCCAGACGGGCGAAACTCACCTGTGCAACCCCATAACGGTATTCGTGTCATCCGGATCGGAAAACGCTGCCGCAACACTCCGTGAAGCATGGCGACCATTGCCGCGCAACCTATGCCTTCACGGAAGCAGGTATTCTAAGCGTTGCGGGCTTTTTTCGCAATCTCCGAAATATGTCCGAAGGTTGTTCCGCCATAGTGTCAGACTTAATGCTAGGCCCAATGTTAGGCCAAATGCCAGCCCTGATACCAGACCTGAAACCAGACCTGACCTAGATATGCCGCCAAACATAGTGCCAGACATAGTGCCAGACATAATCCAGGCATAATCCGGGCATAATGACAACCGACGCAAACCTGCGGTCTGGACATCCTGCCCCGGCTATGAAAAAGTGCCCAACCATCACGCCCCCCAACACGCCATGCATAAGGGGCCGCACAGAACGCCCACAGGAACACCCATGCACGACTTACTCTCCCGCTTCCGCCTGACCTTCTCTCACATCCGTCACGACCTTGCCATTCCCGGCAGCCCGGAACGCTGCATCACCCGCTCGGTTGCGGAAACGACAGACGGCGGCCTGTGGCTCGTGGAACGGCTCGGAGAGAACCAGGCTGCGAGCCGTGCAACCGTGGCTGCCCTGCTGGAGAAACTCGCGGCAGGCAATGCGCCGTTCATTCACGCACCGGCATGTACCGAGGATGGCGGGCATATTCTGCATGCGACCGACGGCACAGAGCATGGCATATGGCAGTGCACGCCCTTCATCACCGGGGTGGAACTGCCCCGGCCGGACTATATTGATGACGCATGGCGCGGGCGTCTCATTGGCCAATTCATCACCGGCCTGCAGAAAGCGGGCAATACCCTGCCTGAACTACCGGAAGCCAACACCCCGGCCCTGCCCTCTTATGTGGCCGCACTCGCCGACACCATACGCCAGCGGGAACCCGGCATCCATGCCCGTATTGCGGAGATTCTGCCGCATTTCACGCCGCTGTTCACCATGCTGCCCCATCTGCCTGTGGCCATTGCCCACGGCGACTGCCACCCGCTCAACATCATATGGGGAGAGGACACCATTCGCGGCGTTATCGACTGGGAGTTCGCCGGACGCAAACCCGCGCTCTACGATGCTGCAAACTGCATAGGCTGTGTCGGCTTTGAACATCCGGACTGGCTGGTGCGCGGCCTTGTTCCCGCCCTTATTGCCGAGCTGCACGCGGGCGCAGTGCTCACGGACGAAACGCTGCCATGGCTGCTGCCCTTCACCTGCGCCCTTCGCTTTGCTTGGCTTTCCGAATGGTTGCGCCGCAAGGACAGGGAAATGATCGACATGGAACTGGATTACATGCACATCCTGCTCCGCCACGGCAAAGCCATTGAAAGCCGCTGGCGCGAGGCATGCCAGTCCTGAGTCCGGTCGTCTCTCCACACACACCACCGAAATCACTTCGGCAGAAAATAGCCGTCGCCCCTCCCCTTTTTCCGGAATAGGAGTTATGTTCAACGCAAGTGCAATACTGCGCCCGCAATGAACGAAACAACTCTCACGCGGGAGGTCGCGATGAACATATCCCTCACCATTCTCGGTGCAACGCTGGTTGTCACCACCTTCTTACTCATCGGCAGGCCCGTGCCGGTTCGGGCGGAAGATACTTCCGGCAGCATGGCTCTGGCCACCTTTGCCGGCGGATGCTTCTGGTGCATGGAGCCCCCCTTTGACGCGCTGGAAGGCGTTATCTCCACCACCTCCGGCTACACGGGAGGCCACAAGGATAACCCCGCCTACAAGGAAGTCTCCGCAGGCATCACCGGCCATATGGAAGCCCTGCAGGTCACCTATGACCCTGCCAAGGTAAGCTACGAAACCCTGCTGGACGTTTTCTGGAAAAATATCGACCCTCTGGACCCCTACGGACAATTCTGCGACAAGGGGGAACAGTACCGCTCGGCCATATTCTACCATACGGAAGAACAGCGCCTTGCGGCGGAAGAATCCAAGGCTGCCATTAACGACTCCGGCCGCTTCGACAAACCCGTGGATACCAGAATAATCAAGGCTTCCACCTTCTGGCCCGCGGAAGAGTATCATCAGGATTATTACAAGAAGAATCCCATCCGGTACAAATTCTACCGCCACAACTGCGGCCGCGACCAGCGGCTGAAGAAACTGTGGGGGAACGAATAGTCTGCCGAGATAGCTACGGAAAACAGCAATGCGGGGCAGCGCCGCCTGCCCCGCCCCCAACACACACATCCTCCGGAATGCGCATGAAACACACCTATCTGCTCTTCCCCGGCACATGGCACGCCAAGGGTGCCTTCAGGGACAACAACGGCAACAGCTATCCCGTTACCGGGTCCAGCATCATCACGCATGAACGCCGCATATGGTACAACCGTTCAGCCATGCTCATTCATACCAGCCCGCTCACGGACATTGAGTGCCTGTATGAAATCAAGCCCATAGAACCGGGCGACTGCGCAACCACATGGACGGCGGAAACCCTGCCCATGGGCCGCATATCCGGCAACTTTGCCATTGTGGACAACACCATACTTTCCAGCGCCTACACCCCGCAGGGAGCCAACATAGAAACCCTGCGCCAGCTGGATGAAAACACGTATGAAAACCGCGGAGCCCTGTTCATGGACGGACAGCTGCTTTCTGCGTGGGAAGTGATTCTGACAAAGGCCGACTAGCCGGACCACGGCGGGAACAACATGCAGGAGCCACATGTGAAACGCATTCTCGTTGCCGACATAGGCGGCACCAACAGCCGCTTCGCTGCCTTCTCATTCTCGAACGGCCAGCTTGTCAGGCAGGCCAGCGTATGGCTTTCCACCACCGGGGCAACCAGCTTTGCCCAGTTGCTGGAACAGCTTGCTGCTTCGCCGCTTCCCTGCTCGCCGCAGACTGCCGATGCCATGGTTATTGCCGTTGCCGGACCGGTTGAAGAAGGAAAGCGGGCCGCACTCCCCAACATAGGATGGGACATAGACCTAGCCGCCCTGCCGGAATCGTGCGGCTGCTCCAAGGCTCTGCTGGTTAACGACTTTCTGGCGCAGGCGTATGCCTGCATCAGTCCGGCCATGCGCGACACCATATCCATTCTTCCCGGCACACCTGTCGAAGGTGCCCCCGTGGCCGTTCTCGGCGCAGGAACCGGTTTCGGCCACGCCCTGCTCATTCAGGCAGCAGAGGGCGTCTACAAAGCCCTGCCCTCTGAAGGGGGGCATGCGCATTTTCCCTTTGTCGGCACAGAGGAGCACGCCTACGCCGAGTTTCTGCACAAGGAAACAGGCCGGTCGCAGATCATAGGCGACATGGTCGTCACAGGCTCGGGCATACGCTATCTGCACACCTTTTTCACGGGGGAACGCATCCCCTCACGCGAAGTGACCGCCAACCTTACGCCGGATGCTCCGGAGCTTGTGTGGTTCGCCCGTTTCCTCGGCCGCGCCTGCCACGACTATGTGCTCAAAACCCTCGCTCTCGGCGGGGTGGTGCTCACAGGCGGTGTGGTTTCCGGCAATCCATCCATCGCTCGGCACCCTGCCTTTGCGCAGGCATTTCTGGACAGCGACACCCACGGGCACCTGCTGAGAAAAATCCCCGTCCACCTGAACACCAACGAAGAATTCGGCCTGTGGGGTGCTGCCCAACTGGCTGCCATGAATCTCTGAGCGCCACGCCATCGCGCCGCCTGCACCTGCAGAACAACGGAATCTCCACCTGAAAGGATATGACATGACGCCACCACACAGCAGCTCTCCAGAGCATTCCGCAGAACAATCCACCCAACAGGCTTCAGGCACTCAGCCCCGAAGCACAGCGCTGAAAAAGCTGCTTCTGCTCGGCGCCATGGTTACCCTGATCGCCCTGTTCTTCATTTTCGATCTGAACCAGTACCTCACGCTTGAGAGCATAAAAGCCCGCCAGCAGGACCTGCACATGCTCTACAATGAGCATACACTCGCCGTGCTCGCCGGCTACGCAGCCGTGTACATTCTGAGCACTGCCCTGTCGCTGCCGGGGGCAACCATCCTCACCCTTGGTGGCGCGGCGGTTTTCGGATTCTGGACAGCACTGGCTGTCGTCTCCTTCGCCTCCACCATAGGCGCATCCCTTGCCTGCGTCGTCTCCCGCTACCTGCTCAGGGACTGGGTGCGCAGCCGTTTCGGCAGCCGCCTGCAGCGCATGGACGAAGGCATAGCTCATGAAGGCCCCTTTTATCTCTTCACCCTGCGGCTTGTGCCGGTTGTGCCTTTCTTTCTCATCAATCTGGGCATGGGTCTCACATCGCTGCCCATACGCACCTTCTACTGGGTTTCGCAGCTCGGCATGCTGCCCGGCACGGCCGTATATGTGAACGCAGGAAAGGAGCTGGGCAAGATAGACAGCCTTTCGGGTATCCTTTCGCCTTCATTGCTGGCATCGTTCGTCCTGCTCGGACTTTTTCCCCTTGCCGCGAGAAAAACACTGGATTTCATGCGCAAGCGCAACCGGTAACCACACGGAGGACGCATGACCAACTTCGACTACGACATGATCGTGCTTGGCGGCGGTGCCGCCGGACTCACCACCACTGCCGGTGCCGCCCAGCTCGGCGTGCGCGTGCTGCTGGTGGAACAGGAACCGCAACTGGGGGGCGACTGCCTGCACTACGGCTGCGTGCCCAGCAAAACGCTCATAACGGCCGCCCGCAACCGCCACAGCATGGCCAATGCCGCCCGATGGGGCTTGCCGCAGCCGGAACTGCCTCCGGTGGATTTCTCGCTGGTGGCAGACCGCATCCGTTCCGTCATTCAGACCATCCAGCCGCACGACTCGCCGGAACGATTCACCGCGCTGGGTGCCAAGGTGCGGTTCGGTCAGGCCGCCTTTGTGGATGAACACACGGTCAGCATAGCCGGTGCCGACAAAACACGCATGATCACCGGCAAGCAGATCGTCATCGCCACCGGTTCTTCTGCATCCATCCCGAACATTCCCGGCCTTGACGAAGTGGATTACCTGACCAACACCTCCATCTTTTCTCTCGATGCCCTGCCGGAATCCCTCGTCATTCTCGGTGCAGGCCCCATAGCGCTGGAAATGGCGCAATCCTTCCGCCGCCTCGGTTCCGAAGTCACGGTAATCCAGCGCTCCGGTCAGGTTCTCTCACGCGAGGACAAGGACATGGCCGATATCGTGCAGGACGCGCTGGAAAAGGAAGGCGTACGCGTTCTGCTGAACACGGCGGTACGCTCCGTACGCCGGAAGAACGGACGCATTGAAGTGGAAACGGAACAAAACGGCGGCAAACCTATTGCCGTAAACGGCACTCACCTGCTTGTCGCGCTGGGCCGCACCCCCAACATCAGCACTTTGCGGCTGGATCAGGCAGGGGTGGAATATACGCCCAAAGGCATAACCGTGGATGCCCGCATGCGCACATCGCGCAAGCACATCTTTGCCTGCGGCGATGTGACCGGCCAGCACCTCTTCACCCATGCAGCGGGATACGAGGGCGGCATTGTGGTCAGCAACGCCGTTTTCAAGCTGCCACGCAAGGCAGACTATACATGGATGCCGTGGGTAACCTACACGGAACCGGAGCTTGCCTCCATCGGCCTTAACGAAAAGGCCGCGCAGGAAAAGGGCCTTGAGTACACACTGCGGACCGAGCTTTTTGCCTCCAACGACCGGGCCATTGCGCAAGGCGCAACCGAAGGCTGCCTGAAAATGCTGCTCGACAAACGCGAAAAGGTGCTTGGCGTACAAATTGTCGGCCCCCACGCCGGAGAGCTGATCAACGAATGGGTGGCGATTCTGGGCGGCGGCGTGAAGCTTTCCACACTTGCCGGTGCCATCCACCCCTACCCGACTCTCGGCGAGATCAACAAACGCGTGGCAGGTTCGCTGATTGGTGAAAAACTCTTCTCGGGCAAGGTCCGCTCCGGCCTGTGCTTCCTGTTCGGCTATCAGGGAAAATGCGAAGACGACGAAGAGTGATCCAAACAGCCACAGTATCCCCAACTCAGCAAAAAAGCCGGACATGCATCATGTCCGGCTTCTAACTTCTGGGGAAATCACTTTTGATTTTTTGGCTCCGCCGGGCAGGAACCTGACGTTCCTGCACCTCGTACAAGCTCTAACAATCCGTAGTTGGCCCTCAGCCCCGGCTTAACGGAAATATCGTTTTGCTGAGAAAGAGGAGCTATCTGAGCTGGACATGATCCGTGTCATCGCTCTCACATTCATAATGCCGGCAGCTGGTGGCAACGTCCCTGCCAGCCCCAGCTATCACTCGGTCGCTTCGCGACACTCGCCATCCTCGTGCACCCACGGGTCCACATGCACAAGAACCTCTGTCACTTCCTGCCCTTCTTCAAGCAGCAGCTTCTCAACGGCATCAGCAATGGCATGCCCCTCCGTCACGGTAACATTGCCGTTCACACCGATATGCATGTCCACAAGCAAGCCTGCCCCCTGATAACGGGAGCGCAGCCGGTGCACGCTCAGCACGCCCGGCACGGAACAGGCAAGGGCATTAAGGTGCTGCATCACCTCGGCCGGAGCGGTCTTGTCGCTCAGCATTTCAAGCGCCGGAAAGCATATGGACCACGCCGCATGCAGAATGAACACAGCAACAATAATCGCGCCCACAAGGTCCACAAAAGCCCAGTCGGGCAGCAGCATGGCCACGGCAACCGCCAGCGCGGCAGGAATGGAACTGAGCGCATCACTGCGGTGGTGCCATGCGTTGGCGATAACGGCAGAAGAATTCAGCCTGCGCCCCTCGCGCACGGTCCACTGATACAGCAGTTCTTTGGAAATGATGGAGGCAAGCGCCGCAAAAAAAGCTACCGGCTTGCTGTGATGCGCTTCGCCTGTACGAAATGCCGAGATGGCATCCCAGCCGATGCCGACGCCCGCACCCGCAAGAATGAGCCCTATGCAGACGGTGATGAGCGTTTCAAGCCGGCCATGGCCGTAAGGGTGGTTATCGTCGGCAGGTGCCGACCAGAAACGGACGCCGATAAGCAGTGCCGCATCGGTAACAAGGTCCGAAATACTGTGAATGCCGTCCGCAAGCACGGCACGGCTGTTACCCGCTATGCCCGCCGCGACCTTTGCCACGGAAAGCAGAACATTCACAATAAGACCTATCCATGTAATCCGGCTGACGGCCTGAATGTGGGCCAGTTGTTTTTCAGTAGTCATGCTGCCGATTCTCCTCTGCCAATGATAGCAGATACGGGCATTCTGTCTACCCGTGAGAGCGAAAATCGGTTTCAACACAGCACGTTACGAGGAGCAATTACGGGCTTTCGCTCTACACATCCTCAAAGAGAACATTCTGGAAACTGCGGTCCGCAAGGTCAAAGAACAACACACCATGCATACGCGGACGGCCAACAATAATGCGCATGACCTCGGCAGCCTGCATGGAGGCAGCACAAGCTACCACCGGTGACGGGGTGCCCAGCACGTCCTCGGCAGCGGTGCCGGTGCCCAGCATTTCCGCAGGACCGGTCTCGCCCGGAAAAATCGCCGCCACATAGCCCCCGAGCCCTGCAACCACGGCGGAAACCAAAGGCACGCCCACGGCCGATGCAGCCCGCTCAAGCTCTGCGCGATATTGCAGACCGCCCAGAGCGTCCACCACCACGGTTTTTCCCCGGCAGGCATCCACAAGGGCTTCTCCGCTCAGGTATTCGTGCACACCGATGAAGGTGGTGGAACTGTTGATTGCGGCCACGTGCCGCTCTGCCGCTTCGGGCTTCGGTATATTCAGGGACTCTTCGCGGGAAAGGAGCTGGCGATTGAGATTGCTCTCGGCAAAGTGGTCGCCGTCAGCACCGGTAATGGTGCCCACGCCCATGCGGACAAGAAGGTCGAGCACATGGCCGCCAAGCCCGCCAAGCCCTACAAGCAGCACATGCGCATCAAGCAGGCGCAGCTGTTCGGAACAGTCCATGAGGCTGTAGTTGCGCATATAGCGCTCGGGCATGATGCCCTGCAGCAGAGCGGTGCGCTCCACATCGCGTAAGGAACAGGCATTGCGTTCAGCCAGCAGCCGGGTGTCGTGCAGAGAGACAACGGTTTTGCCGGTTCCGTCAGGCAATGTAACAAGCCTTCCGGTGGCATGCACCGCAGTCTTCAGATTCGAGTCTGTCATACGTTCCCCTGCGCCCCCGCAAGTCCGCAAACTCTAGCTTGGCGGTATTGTACGGCATCCTGCACCGTTGTCAAAGAGATAAGGGCATAGGGGGTATGGGCAGGCAGGTGCATCCCCCGGCACTAATGCACGGAGCCCGCATACCCGCCGCATAAAAAACGCCCGATACCGCATTGCAGCATCGGGCGTTCTTGATACATACCAGTGTTGATGGCGCATACCACCATCAGAAACACGAAGTTTAAGCGGCGGTCACACCTGCCATCATAAGGCCGATGGCCTCCACCTTGGCGGCATCGGACTTGTGGAAGACATCCATGAAACGCCCGCGATACATAACGGCAATATAGTCCGCCAGTTGCAACGCTTCGTTCAGTTCCGAGGTGATAAGCAGAATGCCTGCACGATTGCGCGCATCCAGCAGGCGCTGCCACACTTCTTCCGTTGCGGAGATATCCAGCCCCTGAGTGGGGTTTTCCGCCACAATGATATCGGGCTGGCGGAAGAATTCGCGGCCTATGACCAGCTTTTGCAGGTTGCCGCCGGAAAGAGAGCGGGCGGTTCCTTCAATATGGCCGGGCTGCACGTTGAATTCGTCAATGATCTTCACCGTGGTTTCCGCAGCTGCCTTGCGGTTCAGGAAAGGACCACTGGTAAAGGAATGACGGGTGGTCAGCAGAAAGTTGTCCACAAGGTCAAGATACTTGCAGGTGGCAAGCCCCTGCCTGTCTTCAGGAATGTAGGCGAGCGACTTGCCCTTGCGCGGAGGACGCGGGTAGAACTTGTTCCACTCCAGCCCCAGAATCTCCACCCTGCCGCTGGCAGGCTTGCGCAGGCCGCACACCACCTCGACCAGTTCCTTCTGGCCGTTACCGGCAACACCGGCAATGGCGATAACCTCACCCTTGCGCAGGGTAAGGCTGAGCGATTCCATGCCGTCACCGGAAAGGTTGGCGATATCAAGCACCACACCCCCCGGCTTTACAGGCTCGGCCTCGATTGCGAGCACCACGTCCCTGCCCACCATGCGGTTGGCAAGCACGGTTTCGTTGGGCACGTCGCTTTCATGGAACTCGTCCACAATCTCGCCCCTGCGCAGAATGGCGATTTCGTCCGCCACCGCAAGCACTTCCTTGAGCTTGTGCGAAATGAAAACGATGGATTTACCCTGATCAGCCATGCGCCACATGGCCTCAAACAGCTGCTCGGTTTCGGTGGGTGTGAGCACCGCCGTGGGTTCGTCAAGAATGAGAACACGGCTGTCGCGGTACAGCAGCTTGAGGATTTCCACACGCTGCTTTTCGCCCATGGAGAGTTCGCAGACGCGGGCGGAAGGATCAATGGGCAACCCGTAACGCTCGGCAAGCTTTGTCACCTCGGCTTCCATGGCCTTGGGAGAAATGAGAAATCCCTTCTCCTGCCCGAGCAGCACGTTCTGGGCAACCGTCATGGATTCCACCAGCATGAAGTGCTGATACACCATGCCGATGCCCGCGTTGATGGCGTCACGCGGGGAATCGAAGCGGGTTGCGTTTCCGTCCACAAAAATGGTGCCGGAAGTCTGCGCAAAGCGGCCGGAAAGAATGGACATGAGCGTGGATTTGCCCGCACCGTTCTCGCCCAGCAGGGCCTTGATCATGCCGGGACGGATGTCCAGCATGATATCATTATTGGCGCGCACCTTGCCGAAGACCTTGCAGATATGTTCCAGCCGCACCAGAGGCGGCAGATGCACAAAGGCGTTGCGGTTCGTGCGTTTATTGATGATCTCGCGTTCGCTCATGGCTATTCTCCGGGCTCAATGTTCACGCCCAGAGCGGCAGGTGCCGCCCTGCCCTTACCACGGGCAGACGAGAACAGCAGGACGATGATGGTCAGCGCATAGGGCAGCATCAGCAGCAGCGAAGAAGGCAGCGTGGCCCCGAGCGCCTGCAGGCGCATCTGGAAGGCCATGATGCCGCCGAAGAGATAGGCACCGAACACGGCACGACCGGGACGCCAGAATGCAAAAATGACCAGCGCCACGGCAATCCAGCCGCGCCCGCCGGTCATGTTGTTGGTCCACAGGTGCGTATAGGCGAGGGAAAGGTAGGCACCGCCCAGCCCCACGAGGAATCCGCCGAAGAAGACACCTGCCCAGCGCATGAGCACGGGGCTCAAGCCTGCGGCGGAACATGCGGCCGGATGCTCGCCCGCAGCTGCCAGAGCAAGGCCCCAGCGGGTGCGGTTCATGAAGAACCAGAATATCAGGGGCAGCGTGTAGGAAAGATACACCAGCGCATCATGCTTGAAGAAGATGCCGCCGATAACGGGAATGGACGAAAGTACGGGAAACTCGAAGGGAGTGAAGCCCGTGGTGGCCACGCCCACATAGGGAGTGCCGAGGAAGTCGGCAAGCCCCACACCCAGAATGGTCAGAGCAAGGCCGGATACAACCTGATTTCCCTGAAACACCTGACACACCACGCCATGCAGCAGCCCGAGAGCGCCTGCAAACAGCCCGGCCATGAACAGCCCCACCCAGGGGTTGCCCGTAAAGTAGGTGAACAGAAACGCGCCGAATGCGCCGAAAATCATCATGCCTTCCACGCCGAGGTTCAGCACACCGGAACGCTCTGTAAGCATTTCGCCCAGCGTTGCGTACAGGATAGGCGTGCCGGACTGTACCGTAGCCGCAAGAATGGGACTTAACAGTTCAGCGGTTATCATGCCTGTTCTCCGGTCTTGGCGGTCTCGGTGGTCTCGGTGATTTTAGCAGTCTCGGCTTCACCGGACGTTGAGGCTTCCCCTTCCACGCGGGAAACGCGTTTGATCTCATACCAGTTGAAGAATTGTCCGGCGAGCACGGTAACAAGCAGCAACCCCTGCATGATACCTGCAAAGGCAGCGGGCACCTGCAGTTCAAGCTGCAGGTTTTCCACCCCTACCCGCAAACCTGCAAGCAAAATGGAAAACACTGCAATGGATGTGATACGCAGACGGGCCAGCCACGCCACAACAATGGCGGTGTAGCCGTAGCCGACCATCACGTTGGGCTGCAGGCGGTTCAGCGTGGCGGAGGTTTCAATCAGCCCTGCCCAACCGGCAAGGGCACCGCACAGAACCATGACCAGCATCACGAGGAAATTGTAGGGCATGCGGGCATAGCGGGCAGCACGGGGGTTCTCGCCACCGGCCATAAGTTCAAAACCCAGCCGCGTACGCTTGAGAAATACGGAAAGCAGAACGGCCACCACGGCACAAACGGCAGCACCCCAGTGAATACGACCGAACAGGGAACCGATTATGGCGGTATCCGGGAACATGACCGTCATGGGGAAACCGAAGCTCGCGGGGTCCTTCCAATCGCCATACACGTAGTATTCGAGAAGCAGTATGCCGATGTAGTTGAACATCAGCGTAGAGATAATCTCGTTCAGCTCGAACTTGAGGCGGAGAAAGGCGGGAATGGCGGCCCATGCGGCACCAAGTGCGGCCGCAGCCATGAACATGAGCGGCATAAGCGCCCATGCAGGGGCGTCAGGGAACGTAAGCACCGCCCATGTGGCTCCCACGGCACCAAGGGCGTACTGCCCTTCCGCGCCGATGTTCCACACCTGCATGCGGAAACAGACCGCAACGCCGAGGGAACAGAGGAAAATGGGGATGGATTTGAGGGCGGTATCTTCCAGCGAGTAGCCGTGAGCAAATGCGCCCTCCCACAAAAGCAGAAGCGCACGCATGAAGGGCTTGCCCTGAATGGCGAGGAGCAGGCAGCTTATGCCCAGTGACAACGCCAGTGCCGCGAAAAAAATAAAAAAGGAGCCCCACTGAAGGGGCTCCTGTCTCTTTGCTATTCTGAATCCTAGCATGAAGCGGGAATCTCCAGTAAACCGGATTGGAAACGGACGTTATTCGTTGGAACCGACAACGCCTTCAACAAACCAGGTCATGCCGAGCAGCATGTCATCAGGTGCTACATTGCCGGCGGCAATGCGTTCCTTGCCGGACTGGTCCTTGATGGGACCGGTGAAGACCTTGTACTTGCCGTCCTTGATCTCGGCCTTGCGTGCATCCACGAGAGCGCGCACGTCCTGGGGTACCAGGTCGCTGTAAGGAGCAAGGTCAACAACGCCTTCGGAAATGCCCCACCAGTAATGGTCGGACTTCCACTCGCCCTTGCGAACCTTCTCAACAACGGTGGTGTAGAAGGGAGCCCAGTTCCACACAACGGAGGTCAGGTGCGCCTTGGGGGCAAAGGCAGACATGTCGGAGTTGTAGCCGATGCTGTACACGCCACGTTCCTGAGCGGCTTCCTGTGCAGCGGGGGAGTCCTGATGCTGGGTGATAACGTCGGCACCCACGTCAAGCAGGGACTTTGCGGCTTCCTTTTCGGTTGCGGGGTCGTACCAGGTCTTGGTCCATACCACGTGTACCTTCGCATTGGGGTTCACGGAACGTGCACCCAGAGTGAAGGCGTTGATGCCGCGGATAACTTCGGGAATGGGGAAGGCAGCGGCGTAACCAAGAATGTTGCTCTTGGTCATCTTGCCGGCAATCATGCCCGCAAGGTAGCGAGCCTGATAGATGCGGCCGAAGTAGGCAGACATGTTGGGAGCGGTCTTGTAACCGGAGCAATGCATGAAGGTGATGTTGGGGAACTTCTGGGCCACCTTCAGAGTGGGGTCCATGTAGCCGTAGCTGGTGGTGAAAATGATATCGAAGTTCTTGCGAGCCATGTTCATGATAACACGCTCGGCATCGGCACCTTCCGGTACGGATTCAACGTAGGAAGTTTCTATCCCGTCCATCTTGGCAATGGCCTGACGGCCAAGGTCATGGGCAAAGGAATAACCGGCATCGCCGATAGGCGAAACATATACGAAGCCGACCTTCATTTGCTTCTCTGCCGCATGCACGGTCCCGATACCGAGCATGGCGACCAGGGCGACAAGCGCCAGCACACCAAACAGTTTACGCATCACATCCCTCCGAGCGCAGAAAATGTCATAAAGATAATGGGTTGCAAAATTGCGGAGTTCCACGAGGGAACGCCCACCTCGCGCCGATTCAGAAGCTGTATCGAAAAAAGGAAAATTACCCTTCTTCCTTCAAATTTACAATAGGCTCAACGAACTGCACAGCGCTGTCCCAGGGGAGCAGAATCCACGTATCCTGCCCTACTTCCGCAATGACTTCCTCAACAAGAGGACGTCCCTTGGGCTTGGCATACACGGTGACAAACAATGCCTTGGGCATCATGTCGCGCACCACCTTGGCGGTGGTTCCCGTATCCACGAGATCGTCGACGATAAGCCAGCCCTCGCCGTCGCCCTCAACATGCTTGAGCACGCTCAGCTCGTTCTGATTCTTCCAGTTGTAGCTGGAGATGCACACCGTCTCGATAAGATGAATGTCCAGTTCGCGTGCAAGCACCGCAGCAGGCACAAGCCCCCCACGGGTGATGGCCACTATGCCCTTGAAGGGGCCGCGGTCGCGCAGACGGATTGCCAGTTCTCTTGCATCCCTGTGAAACTGGTCCCAGGTAACAACAAACATCTTCTTGTATCGGTCGGATTTGGCCACGTATTCCTGCCTTGCGCTATCAGGGCCGGTTAGAACAACCGGCTGTTATCAATGAAAATAGAGGGAATCCACCTCACAGTGAAACCCGCTGAAGATCGGAAAAAAGGACTATATCGCGCCCTGTTGCTGCGTGGTTTGCCCAGTTGTACCCGTTATGTCAAGTACGGGTACACTAACCTGAGCAAGCACCCGGCCCGTCCCTTTTCGGTCCGGACCGGTCAAAATCAGTCCTTCTGCTTCCGGGTGCCGCCGTACAGTTCATATTCCAGCAGGCGGCATTCAATCTTGGCAGTATAGAAAGGAACCTTGCGCTTGGTGCGCAGCCCCACCTGCTTGGCAAGATCGGGATTGCCGGTGAACACATAGCCCATGTATCCGGCGCAGCGCTGCTTGAAAAAGTCGCCGATACCCGCATAGAGCGTTCCCAGAGTTTCCTTGTCGCCCAGACGTTCGCCATAGGGCGGGTTCATGATGATCATGCCCCCTTCTTCGGGAACGGGCGTCTCGGTAAAGTCGCAGGCACCGAATTGAATGTAGCGCTCCACACGGGCTTCTCTCGCGTTCTGGTAGGCAGCTTCCGCCGTGGGGCGGTCGATGTCGGTAGCGATGATGCGGATGGAAAGCTCACCTTTTTCGTTGGCTTCGGCCTCGTCCAGCAAGGCATCCCAGTCTGCGGGATCGTATCCCGGCACATGCATGAAGCCGTAGTTGTCGCGCATGAGTCCGGGGGCACTGTTCAACGCGATAAGGGCCGCTTCAATGGCAAGGGTGCCGCTGCCGCACATGGGGTTGACGAAATGCGAATCGCCCTTCCATCCCGAGGCAAGAATGGTTGCCGCAGCCAAAGTTTCCTGCATGGGCGCCTTGCACGGCAGCTTGCGGTAACCGCGACGGTTGAGCGGCTCGCCGGATGTATCCAGATACAGGGTGCAGTCGTCGCCGGACCAGTGCAGAAAGACGACGGTGCCCGTGCTTTCCGGGCCGGAATCGGGGCGTCTGCCGAATTTGGCGCGCAGGCGGTCCACAATGGCGTCCTTGACGCGCACATTGGCAAAACGGGTGTCGCGGATGGATTCGTTGTTCACCACGTGGGAGCCGATGGACAGATACCCGTCCGGCGACAGCCACTGTTCCCACGGCACGGCGTGCACCTGCGAATACATCTGGTCCGCGTTGGAGGCGCTGAAGCGCTTGAGCACAAACTGCACGCGGTGCGCAGTGCGCATATACAGGTTCAGCCGCATGCATTCGCGCAGCGTGGCAGTGGTCTCCACTGCGGCAGCAAGTTCCGCATGCACAGGAAAGCCAAGCGCGGTCAGCTCTTCCGCACAGATGGCGGAAGCGCCTCGGGGACAGGTGACGAGCACGGAGCTCCGGGTATCAAAAACGTTCATAGGGTATCCGTATCGGGGCGGAAAAATCAGCTGTCCAGATGCAGCAACTTGACGAGCAGGTCTGTCTGACCGGCCGCCTCATCGTTGCAGCGCATGGTTTCGAATTCCGCTGCCGTATATTTCATTTGCAGTTTGTACATGTTGGCGTAGGCGTTGCCGAATTCCCCGCTGTCCGTGCGGGCGGCCTTGCCTGTCCGTTTCATGTGCGTCACGCGCAGGTGGCCGGTATATACAGGCATGCGCCCATGCAGCACTCCGCGCAGGTCGTGTTCAAGATCGTCATATTGCGAGGGAGAGAACCTCAGGTCGAATCCGCCGTGTTCCACCAGCGTCTCACGCAGGTACATGTGCGTGCAGCCGGTTACCGATGCGCAGGGACGCACATAGTCGAACCAGCCGAAATCCAGCTCCTGATGATGGATATCCGAGACACTGAAGCGCCGGGTATACGGTTCCATGCGTTCCGGCGCGGGAAGCACCTCACCCCCTTCGTCCAGATGCAGGTCCACCGCCTGCAGAACCATGGGATTGCCATGGTCCACCACCTTGCAGCCCCATGCGAGCGCGTCGGGGTAGGCATGCATGGCGGCACCGAAACGGCCCAGCCAGTCGGGGGGGAGCATGGCGTCGTCGTCGAGGTACGCGACCCAGCGGCAATCCGCAAGCGCTTTTATCTGCATGAGCCAGTTGCGGGCGGCGGGCGCGCCCACGTTGAGCGGCAGGGAAACAATCTCCATACGGTCCCTGCCCATGCGGTCGTGCCATGCCTTCAGCACTTGCGGCGTGGCATCGGTGGAACCGTTATCCAGAACGATAATGCGGTTGCCGTCCATGTCGCTGGCCGCAATGCACTCAAGTGCTCTGTCCAGATACTCGGCCTTGTTCCATGTATACAGCAGTGCCGCGCCCCGGCCTTCCGGCAGGCGCACATCCGTAGCAAGCCCCGTGGTCACATCGTGCAGGCGCAGCAGCGTGTTGATGCACCATGGGCGCTGTGCAGCCGCAGATTTCCACAATGTCACGGCACGCGGGGTGTCTCCAACCCGGTACACGGCCTCGGCAAACCGCACAGAATGCGAAACAAGCGGCAAGCTGCGGGCAGCACGCTCATAATGGAATACGGCGGTTGCGTAGTCGCCCGAGGCAAAGGCCACGTCACCCATGATCCGTTCTTTCAGCGGAGCGGGAATGGCGGCATCGGCCTGAAGCCACGCAGCCAGCCTGTCATATTCCGCTTCATAGAACCCAACCATGAGCGCCTGTGCGGACCAGAACAGGGCGCCGGGTTCCTTCTCGCGCTGCTGTTCCAGAAAACGGAAGGTCTTGTCCGTCTCGCGCTTCTGCAACAGCCTGTTCAGATAGGACAGGTTTTCCGGCTTGCCCGAGCCATGCACGGCAGAAACTACAGCCAGCACCTCGGGCTTGAGTACGGGACGGATTCTGTGCAGCGCAAGCAACTGCCCTGCGGTGTTCCCGTCCAGACAGTCATGCTCCCAAGCGGCCAGCAGCAGGTCGCACCCCAGCTCGGTGTAGAACGCAGCGGCAGGCCCACCTTTTCCGGCAAGACCAAGTGCGGCATCGGCCATGCCCAGCAAGTGCACCTTGCCCACCCCGCCCTTGAGCAGGGGGCGCGAAAGTTCGGGCGCAAGCGCCTTCCAGTCAATGATCACAAGAGGTTCCTCTGGTTCAGGGTTGACATCCGGTGCGGTCCCCTTCAAAGTTCGTTAGAACGGACTCTTTGCAGTGTGCCTTGGTTCCG
>JBKEAK010000212.1:0-2339 GCA_047972125.1 Halodesulfovibrio sp. | reverse complement strand
TGATATTAGGTCCTGCTCGCAGGTACCGGTCATCTTGCTGCCCGGCAGGGCGGTATTTGTTGCCCGCATCGTGGGGCTGTAAATGGGCGCAGACGACTTCCTGCACAAACCCTTAGGTCCGCGCGACCTGCTGGCAAGAATTCGCTCAGTGCTGCGCCGCAGCAGATTGGCGCGCGCCGCATCCCCGTCACAGGGCAGGCAGATAAGCATAGACGATCTGCTCATGGACAGAGGCGCACGTTCCGTCCATTGCAAGAGCGAGCCCGTCATGCTCACCTTTGCGGAATACACCATTCTGGAAATGCTGCTCGATGCAGGCGGCAGCACCGTCTCACGCGAGGATATTTCGCTCCGTGCGCTCGGGCGCGAGCTGGCACCCTACGACCGCAGCATAGACGTGCACATGAGCAACATCCGCAAAAAGCTCGGTCCGGCTCCCAGCGGCGGCGAACGCATCATCACCGTGCGCGGCGCAGGCTATTTCTACCATTTCACCGAGCCCACCCAGAAACCTTCCGGCCCTGCCGCATTCGTGCGCATGAACGGAGGCCTCCAGTGAGAGTCTGGCTGCTCAGAATAGCGACTGCTGTACTCGTTGCCGTAGGCATCATCAGCCTGTCCCTGTTCTTCTGCACCCGAGTGCTCGAATTGGGCCCCATGGCCAGCCGCATACGCCAGAACACCATGCGGGAACTGGTTCTGGCAGGCAACCTGCTGCTCAACCACTCCCGCACGCCCCGCGACTTGCGGGCACCGCTTCCGTCTTCCATAACCAATGGCGTGGATTACATGCTGTTCGACCGCAACATGAACCTCGTTTACGCCACGGATAACGATCCGGAAATGGCCATGCTGGCCGAGGAAGCTTACAGAACCGGCGAACTGACCGGAGACATGCCCCTGCTGCACCACAGCGAAGGGGAACGTGACGGGCGTCTGGACAACGCCATGCCCTTTACCGCAGATGACGGCAAACTCTACTTCATTGCCGAACGTCTTACCCGTCACAACGCCAAAAGCGAGATATACACAGCCTCATGGACAGGCTTCCGCATTCTCGCTCTGGGTCTGGCCGTCGGCCTGGTCTTTCTGCTGCTACGCTTTACCGAGCATCCGGCGCGCGAAATGCGCAAGGCACTGCGTCGGTTTGCACGTGGCGAATATGATGCACGGGTGAACATGGACAGCCGGTTCAAAGGCGATGAGCTGGCAAAGCTTGCCTACGAATTCAACTCCATGGCCGAGCACATGGGGCGGCTGCATGCGGAACAGCAACGGCTGTTCGGGGAAATTTCCCACGAAATGCGCTCACCGCTCTCGCGCATGTCGCTTGCCGTTGAACTGGCAGGCCGTTCAGTTCCGCCGGAAACGGCACGCCTCATTACACGCATACGGCGCGATGCCGACAGGCTGGGCACCCTGTCCAATGAGATGCTTGAACTTGCCCGCTGCCAACGCCCCGCGCATACCGAAGAGCAGGTGAGCCTCACCGATCTCGTGCGCCAGGTAACGGCAGATTCCCGCTTTGAGGCAGAAGCCTCGGGCAAACACGTGGAATGCGCCCCCCTGCCGGAGAGTGTGGAGATAACCGGCAACCGCGAAACGCTCTACCGCATGTTCGAAAATGTCATCCGCAACGGCGTGCGGCATACTCCGCAGGGCACGACTGTGACCGTGAACATGGACTTTGCCGAGCATGCCGGACGCAATGAAGCCATCATCCGCATTGCAGACAAGGGTTCAGGCGTGCCTGCCGAAGAGTTGCAGAGCATCTTCCGCCCCTTTGTGCGCGGCACATCATCGCAGGGATTGGAAGGCAAAGGGCTGGGTCTCGCCATTACCCGCCATGTGGCCATGCGGCACGGTGGCTCCGTGATCGGTGAAAACAATCCCGAAGGGGGCTTTGTGGTCACCATTCGCCTGCCCGTAGCACAAAGGACAAGCACACAAACCTCTGTCCGCCGTCTGGCCGTACAGTTTTCCTGAGCAAACTACTGATTTGCAGGCATGAAAAAAGGGAGGGGCAACCCTCCCTTTCAAACTGCTGACGAAGATATTTTTGATTGTTTTTGGCTCCGCCGTGCAGGAACCTAACCTTCCTGCACCTCGTACAAGCGATGAGAATCCGTTTTTTGGAACTCATCCCCAGCTTAACGAGAATACGGCGTTACTGAAAACGAGGGTTTGTCATTACCCTGAGCAGGAAGGATACCCCGCCCTTTCTGTTTGCCGGATATTTACTCAGCCTGCGCCGCAAGCCTGTCCAGACAATCCCGCACATAGGCATCCAGCTGCGCCGATTCCGGCAGCCCCAGAACCGATGCTTCCTGCATCTGCCT
>JBKEAK010000211.1:0-7042 GCA_047972125.1 Halodesulfovibrio sp. | reverse complement strand
TCCAATCCCGAGCTATTCCTGCCTGTTGGCTTTGCCTCCGGCCTTGTGGACCGACACACGGGACTCATCCGCTTCGGCTACCGCGACTATTCCCCCGAACTGGGTCGTTTTACCGCCCTTGACCCTGCCCGTGACACACGCGGCGATGGCGATCTGTGGGATTACTGTGTGGATGATCCCATAAATTGCGTCGACCCGTGGGGACTTTTCCGGTTTGGCGTTCGATCTCTGGATGGGTTTACATCAGTTTCCCGCCCCGGTTTCACCTCCCCCATGCCTGATAGTGGTGTTGCACACGGGTGGATAGACGGGATGAATAATCCCGGCGAGTACAACCTGCAGCTGCATCATGAGCAGGGGTTTTATGAGGATGAAGAGGGGGGAGATGTAGGGCTTGGGAAAAGCGGACCAATGACGGAAGAGACACGCAGAAAGGGTGAATATCGGATGGATTCAAGGCAGTATGACGACTCCATCATGCGTAGTTCTGTCCATATTACAAGGCAGGGTGATTACAATGTCATCACTAACAACTGTCAGGATTATGCTGACAGGTTGCGCGAAAATTATGACATCCTGAAAGATAGTCCGGAGATTCGCCATAAAATTGAGCAAGAGCGTCGCGCAAAGCAGTAATTGAACAAGGCCCCTCTGCTAAAGAGGGGCCTATTAAGGATTGATTTTCATGCGATTGAAAAAAATAGTTCTATTCATTCTTCTGGCGTCGCTGTTGTTCATCGCTCCCATCAGGCACGCTGTCATTCCCAAGGTTGCTCGGGCTTGGTTCAATATCATATTTCGTAATTTGTATGTTGATATATGGAAAGGGCAACTGGATGTTACAATGCCTGGTTCAATAGTAAATGCAACTATTTCCACATCAGATACATATAGATATGCAGTGTTCGCCAATTGTAATATTAATAAAGGATATATTACTTCCTATCACAATAGTATGAAGTTTAAAGGTGTTATTCGATATACCATTTACCACGAAGGCGAGGTGCTCGAATCGCATGACATTAGATCGAGTTACGGCTGGCGCGGCTGGAATGGTATGCCGGACAATTTTTGGAGCGAACACATGTTCAATTTCTGGATGCCTTATAACGACAAATACGACACCATAACCATTGAGATGGAAGTGCTGGAGGCAGATCCATCATACCTAGAAAAGCGAGAAGTCATAAATTGGTCTGTTAGGGGCGAGTGGGTTCCGTAGCCCCGTTTCACTTACCTCTCCCGCGACTATTCCCCCGAACTGGGCCGCTTTGCCGCCGGCTCTATCTGCTTTGACCCTGCCCGTGACACACGCGGCGATGGCGATCTGTGGGATTACTGTGTGGATGATCCCATAAATTGCGTTGACCCGTGGGGGTTGGAAACAAAAGGCGTAGGACTTGGTGTTTCCGCTAGCGGCTTTGGATTTGGTGTTGGAGCCGGAGCAATGGTGGTGAAGGATGATAAGGGGAACTGGGGTGTTGAGTACTATGGAGACTACGGTGCCTCTTCCGGCTTTGGTGTTTCTGGGGAAGCCTCATATCAAACAACCACTGCGGAGACGATTAAAGACCTTGCGGGGACCTCGCAGAAGGCCGGGGTAAGCTATCAACTGCCCGTCTCAGGTTCCCCATCTTTTGGAATAGAAAAAATCAAGGGAAGTAATTATAGTGGAGACGGATATAGTGTCGGCATTGGAGTAAGAGCGCCCTCGATCCCGATTGAGGCGCGTGTAAAACAAGAGCATAGCACGGTAAAAGTGCTGGGTTCTACAGAATAACAGTCCTAGAGAAACTTGGCGCGTGGGAATGCCACGCGCCATATTATTATATCATGAAGTTATATCAAATATATTACGTTTGTATTAGTATTTTTTTTGCCGCACAGTCGCTTTTTGTTTTAATTGTAGGCTTAATTCTTGTTGTTTATGGTGATCTAGTTGGGTTGTTGTTATTGATAGCATCTGTACCGCTGTGGTACGTATCGAGGTCTTTTGGGTTTGTAGAAGCTATAGAAAAAGATAAAATCGTTATCAAGACATTATGTGAAACAACAGTGCTATGTGTTGACAGTATTAAGATCATAAGCTTTTCGAGCTATCCTTTTTTTTCAAGCATAACACACTTGAATGTTTATGCAAACACGGGTCATAGATACTATCGTTGTGTTGTTGATATAGAATATGCAAAAGAGAGGATAGGCAAGATGTCTAGAGCAAGGAGTGTTAACTCAATGCTTTCTGAGTATAAATTTACTTTTCTCGATAATCTTTGAATTTTGTTGTCATAGTTAGCTGAAGGCAACGCTTTTTGTGGTGCACGTTCATTGTCCGTTGCTTTGGGAGCAGGGAGTGCTGAAGGTGGGGCTGGAGCTGGTATCGGTGCACATCGTGCTGAGCGGGAAGGAGGCATGCTTGAATAGTCAGTGGGTACATGACGCAATGCCGTATTTATTTTTTGGGGTGTTGGTTGTGTTGCTAGCCCTTTTTTCGAAGCTTCTCGATAGGCGCTTCGGAAAATCCAAAAAGAAGCGCTATAAGCGCGCCGTGATGGAAGTTCTGTTCGGACTTGCCGCAGTGCTTTCCTGGCTTGCGGGTGGAGATATTCTTCTGCTCGGGGTGCAGGGGGGCGTTTTTTTGCTGATCGGGCTGCTGCGCTATGCAAAGTTTGGAAAAACACCTTTGCCGTAATCCCTGAATTTCACTAATCGGCAAATAGTTACCGATAAAAAAGGAGCCTGTACCGTGTACAGGCTCCTTTGCGTTTTTACTGACCAGACAACACGCGGGCGCGGGCTAGCCGCACTTGGTGTAGCCGCAGGAATAGCACTTGTTGCAGCCTTCTTCGAACACAAGCTCCTGACCGCATTCGGGGCAGCTCTGGCGTGCAAGGCCATTGGCGCCGTGCACGGCAAGCTTGGACTTCATATAGCGGTTTTCCAGAATGGAGGAGATGGCGTCGGGAATGGAGAGCAGCAGGCCCTTCTTCTGGAAGACCGGATGCTCGCCGCCAATGCCCTTGAGCTGTTTCACGATATCCACAGGCTCTACCCCTACGCGGAAGCACAGGGAAACAAGGCGACCGATGGCTTCTGCCTTGGCAGTGATGGAACGGCCGGACTTGCCGATGGTGGTGAACAGTTCAAAGGGCTTGCCGTCCACTTCGTTGATGGTCACATACAGCACGCCAAGGCCGGTCTGCACCTTCTGGGTGAAGCCGTAGACAATGTCGGGGCGTTCGCGCTTGGGGCACACAACGTTGGCAGCGGCAGAGGCGTCCTTCGGTTCGTCGTCCTTCTTGCTGGAATCGCCCGTGCAAAGCACCTGCGAGGTAAGGCAGCCGTCGCGGTAAACGGTTACGCCCTTGCAGCCCTGCTCATATGCCATCCAGTAGATGTTGCGAATGTCGTCCACGGTGGCTTCGTGCGGCAGGTTCACGGTCTTGGATACGGCGTTGTCCGTGTAGTGCTGGAAGGCGGCCTGCATTTTCAGGTGATACACGGGTTCAATATCCATGGCGGTAACAAAAACCTTACGCAGCGATTCCGGCAGGGTGTCTTCCATCTTCTGGATGGAGCCCTTGGCCACTACGCTTTCCATGAGCTTGGGCGACCAGCACCCTTCTTCACGCAGCGCGGTTTCAAAATAGGGGTTGGTTTCCACCAGACGCTGGCCGTCCATCACGTTGCGGGCAAAAGAGAGCGCAAACAGCGGCTCAATGCCGGAAGAGCAGCCCGCAATGATGGAGAGCGTGCCCGTGGGAGCAATGGTGGTTACGGTGGCGTTGCGGTAGGGGCCAAGATCGCGGGCAGCGAAGATGGAATCGGGATACGCGGGGAATGCTCCTCGTTCCTTGGCCAGCTGCTTGGAGGCTGCGCGGCCTTCGCCGAGGATGAATTCCATGACGCGTTCGCCAAGGTTCACGGCTTCCTGACTGTTGTAGGGAATGCGCAGCTGATACAGCAGGTCTGCCCAGCCCATGACGCCAAGACCGATCTTGCGGTTGGTGTGCACCATTTCGGTAATGCGTTCCAGCGGGAAGCGGGAAGCATCAATGACGTTGTCGAGGAAGCGGACGGAAAGATGGATAATGCGCTTCAGCTCGTCCCAGTCCACGCCTGCGTCCTTTTCAGGAGCGAACACCGTGGCAAGGTTGATGGAGCCGAGGTTGCAGGCTTCGTACGGCAGCAGGGGCTGCTCGCCGCAGGGGTTGGTGGATTCGATTTCGCCGAGCTTGGGCGTGGGGTTGTCGCGGTTGATGCGGTCAAGGAACACGATGCCGGGGTCGCCGCTTTCCCATGCCTTGCGCACCAGCACTTCAAATACCTCGCGGGCATTCAGGCGGCCGCGTTCCTTTTGGGTGTGCGGGGCGATAAGGGGGTAATCCTCACCCTTTTCCACGGCCTTCATGAAGTCTTCAGTCAGCGCCACGGAGAAGTTGAAGTTGTTGAACTCCCCTTCCCGTTCCTTGGCCTTGATGAACTCCATGATGTCAGGATGGTCCACACGCAGAATGCCCATGTTTGCGCCGCGGCGGGTGCCGCCCTGCTTCACCTGTTCGGTGGCGGTGTTGAATATGCGCAAAAAGGATACGGGGCCGGAGGCAACGCCGCCGGTGGAACCCACGCGGGCCTCTTTGGGGCGCAGGCGTGAGAAGGAAAAGCCCGTACCACCGCCGGACTTGTGGATCATGGCGGCGTACTTAACGGCGTCGAAAATTTCTTCGATGGAGTCGCCCACAGGCAGAACAAAGCAGGCGGAAAGCTGGCCCAGATCGGTGCCCGCGTTCATCAGCGTGGGCGAGTTGGGCAGGAACTTCCAGTTGGTCATCAGATCATAGAAATCCTTGGCAAGCACCTCAGCCTTAACCGTGCTCTTCTTGTACTTCTTTTCTTCGCCGGCAATGGCGGCGGCAACGCGCCAGAACATCTGGGTTGCGTTTTCGGTGGGCTTACCGTCCGGTCCCTTGCGGTAGTATCGCTTTGAAAGAACGATCTCTGCGTTGGTGTTGATATCGGCCGGTTTCAGGTCTGCTGGTAACTTCATGTCTGCCATGGGAAGGAATCCTAATTGATTGGAATTATTGAATATGTGTTTTGAGGGCAATGCAATTAACTAGGAAGTGTTCTTATCTGAACCAGAAGGAAAAATCCACTCTCTTTTGATAATTTCTAGATTTCCATTGCCAACGCACAGTTATGGGGAGGGGGTTTTTGCACGGTGAATAACCTGATTCACCAAACAGTAGGTTTGACGCTTTTCTGTCGGCATAATACAAGGAAAGGATGGTATGAACGTATCCGGCGTTTCGCAAAGGAATCACCGGACTACCCCATGAACCTGGCGGAAACGCCAACCGGCAAGCGCATGTGGCGCACAGAACAGCCGGTTGCGCCTTGCGCCATGACCTTCAGGTACGGAACCGCATGTTCATTCGTATTCTCATGGCTTTGGTGGCGGCACTTCTGCTTGCGCAGAGTGTGGCCTTGTATGGTCTTGCATCTGCAAACGGCATTGCCTATCTGCTGGGCATTGCCTTTGTGGTGTTGCTTTTTGTGCCCAGGCGGGCCGCTTTCAGCGCGGTTGGCTCCTTTTTCGTGGCAACGCTGCTCATATGGGGAACCGTGGGCGGGCTCGGGCTGCTCGGCAAGCAGGGCAACAGCCCTGACCGCATTCTCGCTGCCTATGACATGGTGCTCGATACCCGCATGTACAAGCCGGGTGTGGATATCGCCATGACGCAGGCTTCTGGCGACCTTGGCGTAATGACCACCGATGCACTGGTGCCCCGCATGCCCCGCGAGATTGAATTCCGTACCGACAATCTGGGGTTCCGTAACCGCTCGCCTCTGCAGCCGGACGATACCGTGCTGGTTGGCGGGGCTTTTGTGCAGGGCAGCGGCAACACCCAGAGTGATACGCTGGCGGCGGTGCTCGGCAAGGAATTTGGCATAGCTGCCTATTCCCTTGGCGCTCCCGGCGATTTGTATGCATATGTCACCCGCATTCAGGCATTTGCCAAGGACCACAAGGGGCCTGTTTACCTCTTCCTGTTCGAGGGCGAAGACTTCGGCCACTACGGCAAGACGCTGAGGCCGGTGCTGCATCGTTATGTGCGTCTTATGGACACCACAGACATGGCCAAGTTCTGCAACATGCAGCTTGAAACGCTGCGTGCGGGCGAGACCTCTTCTGCCGTGAGCACCCTGCGGCTGGAAAATATCCGTCTTGCCTTCAGTCAGGCGAACATCAACGAAACCCAAAAGCCCCAGTGTGCTGCGGGCGAGGTGTTCACCCTGCTGATTGCCTCCCTCAAGGACAGCGTGGACGGCATATTCTTCATTCCCACCAAGTACCGCGTATATGCCCCCCTGCTGGAGACGGCAGATGCCGCCACCCTGCCCTCTGCGGACTGGGATTTCCTCAAGGCGGCCAGTGATGAGGCAAAGATTCCCTGTTACAACCTGACGGAACCCCTGCAGGCGGAGGCCCGGAACACGTGGGAAAAAAGCCGTGAACTGCTCTGGTGGCCGGATGATAGCCATTGGAACCGTAATGGTGCGACCGTGGCCGCGCAGGCCATTGCGGCATTGCAGAAGCCGGAAGTGTTCGGCCAGCCCCTGAACAATGTTCAGAACAATGGCCAGAATGATGTTCAGAACGCGACTCAGAATGCGCCCCAGAATACGATGACCACCCCGCCCAAACAGATAGAACAGGCGCAAAAGGCAGCAGCCGGAGCGCAGAAGCCCGAAGAAGCAAAGGCAGCCCAGTAGTCGGGAACAGCTTCTAGTCCCCGCTGTAGCCTGGGGTAATCTTGGTGCAGCCTGTCTGCATATTGTGTGTGCGGATAAAATAGATACTGAGAATGAACGAGGGGTACCGCACGATCAGGTGAATATGTCACCGAATCGTGCGGTACCCCTCGCTTGTTTCGGAAGGAAAAGCTGCCCTACTCGTCCCGCACCTTGCCGCGCATCTGCTTTACGCCGCCGCGCTGCTTCTTTGCGGTTATCCTGCGGTTCTTGGAGCCAAGCGTGGGCC
>JBKEAK010000210.1:0-9835 GCA_047972125.1 Halodesulfovibrio sp. | reverse complement strand
TGAGATCCAACAATCCCTCAAGAACCAGCAAGGCTCCGAGGGAATAGGGGATGCAGTCCGCGGACTCAGCAAAGCAGACCGTGGAATTGTCTCCCGCAAATGATGGCCCGCCCTGCTCCGCATCCTGTTGCTCTGCCTGCTCCGTGCCATTTTCCATGACAAGATGTGCAGCCTGAAGAATGCAGGCCAGTTCAGCCTCGGCCTGCCCCGTGACCGTTCCGTTGCACAGCACCGGCAACGCCTTTTCCTGCCCGGCCACAGCGCGTGGAAAGCGGAACGGCAAGGTATCAATCTGACTGGTGGCCGTAGCCAGCAGACGAGCCTTGAGCCCTGCATCCAGCGTTTTCCAGACACGGTTTGCCACGGCCCAGCCTTTCAGCACGACATCCGCCTGTTCCACCGTGGCATATGCGCTGCCCGGTTCCGATAGTATCCCCACGATGCCCCCCGTGGAAAATCGCACAGATGTTACGGTATCAGACTGCCTGCAATACATTCATCCTTTGCAGAAAATCTATCTATGCCCACAACTCTCAAGCATACGCCCTGACCATACGATCTACACACAAGCTCGTAAAAATTCAGGAACAAAATACAGTCGTCGAACCAGCCCCCCGGAAGTCACGTCCCGACAAAATTGCATCATTTGGGCAGAATGATCGGCCCCTTCTGTTCACCCACCAGTTCTGTGGAAATGGCACTGCACATCTTCTGGTATTTTGCATTGATCAGCTCAAATTCCCGAACCTTGAGTGAAAACAGGCGCCCCAACGCGGTTACCCGCCTTTCAAACAGATCGCGGGCAAAAGCGTAGAGCTGCACATCTGCCGCGTTCAGTTCGCGGGCCAACGCCAAATCATCTTCGCCCACCATCTCACGGCTTTGCGGAGCAAGCACATTACGCTTTTCATAGCACAGCGATTTCAACCCGAGAAAATCCCCGAGCAGCAGAAGGCTCTCGTCAAAGCGTTCCTGAATCCCCACAAACCCGAACACATGCTCCAGATTATATCTGGCCTTTTCAAACGCCTCATCAGGAAAGGCCGCAAGATCGAAATCCATACCCGTGTAAAAACGGGTCATGAAATTCTTGCCCCTGTATTTGAGGCGCGGGTCCATGCCGGTCAGGTACTGGCGGAATGAAATGTTACCACTGTTGAGGAAGCCATACATATGATTGTCCGGCCACGACTTCAGAAACTGATATTCCGAGACCAGGCGTGCCACAGGCTCCCGCAGAAAGGTGAAGACGGATACATCGCGCGAATAGATACGGGGCGGATCATACTGCTCCAGAAACAGATGTCCCTGAATAAGGCGGATGGCATCGAGCCGCGCAGCCTCTATCTCGCGAAACTCGCGGTACTCCTGCTCCGAATAGACGTTGAGTATCTCGTGCCTGCCGAAGGTATCGCGCAGAACAGAATTAAGAGTGGTGCCCGCCGTGCGCGGCAGATGGAGAAAGAAGTACGGTCTGGCTGTCATGGGCTGGTGCGCTCCGGCATGGTCCGTGCTAGCATTCTGCCACGAAGCCTGCACGTCAAAAATTAAACGTAATTATATGTACTTGCTCCGACAATATCGTGCAAGCACTACCGATTCAGCAACAGGAAATTCATGCCGGACCACATTTCCATACTCAATATAGAATTCAACTCTTCCTGCAATCTGCGCTGTAAATGGTGCGCGCTTGACCACAACAGGCCGCGCGGCATCATGACATCGGCAACACTGGAAACACTTCTTGCTCAACTCTCGGATGGAGCCCTGCCTTCTCTCACCTGTCTGGATCTGCATAATGGCGGAGAAACGTTGCTTCACCCGGATCTGGCGGGGATGCTTAACACGCTGAGCACATGGAAAGCCCCCCTGCTGCGTGCCAACCCCGGTCTGCGCATCCGCCTGCTCACCAACGGCATGCTGCTGACAGAACGCAAAGCCCGGCAGATAATTGACAGCCGTGCAGTGGACTGCCTTCGCTTCAGCGTGGATGGAGGTTCACCCGAGCAATACGAACGCATCCGGTGCGGTGCCAAATGGCACACGCTGCAACGGAACGTGCTCAAATTCACGGAACGCAACCGAAACAGTGAACACCCAATACGAACCGAGGCAATCTGCATGGTTGAAGAAGGACACAATGTCCCCTTCGCTCCCTCATTCACCGAACTTCTTGCTCTGTTCGACAAGGTGGCCTTACGGCATCCCCACAACTGGGACGGCAGCGCCGCACTTGATGTCGACGATAGCAGTTATCGTAGAACTGCCGAAAAACATACGGGTGAATGCTGCTTTCTTCTGGAACGCAACATGGTGGTACTGCCCGACGGGCAGGTAACAGTGTGCTGCAACGACCTGAACGCGCGTGGAGTGATTGGCAACATTCACAATAACACCATTCGCGAAATTGCCCTTTCGCATATCCGCCTGCAAATGCGCGAAGCCATGTCGCAAGGAAGGAAAAAAGACATTCCATTGTGCCAAAACTGCACTGGATTCTATCGCCCCGCCTCCACTCGGGAAAACAAATAACATTCTGTTATAATTAAATAAAACACACTACAGAAGACGGACTGGTAAAATATTTTCTAAATTCATACCTTTTTTGTAGGATTATCTTGCCTAAAGCATACAAAATCGGTATGAATTAGCCACAGGGAAACGCTGCGGCAATTCTGAAAAAAACTGCCACAATTGAAGCCAACCTCGCGAATTCGTCTTATACTCTGTGCAAGACGGGTACACCTGAAGGTCTTCCGGAAACCGCTGCTTCCCTGCCCGCATAATAGCATGTTGCGTCTACTGTTCAAAACCCCTACGGGGTAGATGTATGACAAGATGCAAAGAAGCATGTGCCGCGGGGAAACGTGCACCGTTAATTCCTACCTGTTTGGTAGGAGATGTATAGTGAGCGGTTTCATAACCTTTAGTGAAGGAGGCTGGCCATGACAGCGCTGGGGCACAAGACACAGGACGAGTCCAACAAGCCGATGAACTGGGATATGTGGACATGTTTCAACAAGAAACGCTGGGAACAGCGCGCCAAGGAACGTGCGGCAGCACCCAAGCCCGCAGAGTCCGAAGCACTGGAAGAAAGCAACCGTCCCATGGATTGGGATATGTGGAAGCCCTTCCGTAAAAAGCACTGATGAATCTTGTCCGGCTCTGATTCCGCACCACGGCGCGCGGCACGACGGTTCCCGACCCTGCGCCGGTCGCGCGACGAATCTGGCAAGCGTGCGGACCTCTTGGGCCGGACACGCAGACGGCGCTGGCACGCCGCTGCCAAGACCAAGCATTTGAACATATCTGCCTGCACACGCCCCGCCATGGCATGAAGGCGCGGCAAACCGGGCAGAGGATCTATTCAGATTGTATCGAGCGGGTGAAACGGGATGCGCATCTTCCTTCACAAGGGCATCCCGTTTCATCGGCCCGGTGCGGTTCCCGGCCACAATGTGCGGGCAGCCAAGTACCCTTACGGGGCATGCAAGGGCTTCGTTCCTTGACGCTTCGCTGGCCGTCATGTAGGGATAGCGTCATACGTGTGAATTATGTGCCGCCCATGGCACGTCAACGTCTCACAGCCACCACGCATACATGAAATTATCCGCACGCACACGATACGCCGCCCGACTTCTCCTTGACCTTGCACAGCATGGTAATAGCGAGAACCCTGTCACCACCACCACGCTCTCCGAAGTCTCCGGCATATCGGTGCAGTTCATAGAACAGATCCTCAAGCCTTTGAAGAAGGCGGGTCTCGTTTCCAGCGTCCGCGGTGCGGCGGGCGGCCACATGCTCACCAGAAGCCCGGAAGAGATAAGCATAGGCGACGTCATCCGCATCATGGAAGGCGGCGTGGAACTCACCCACTGCTGTCAGGACGACATTGCCAAGGAATGCCCGCGCACGGAGCGCTGCCTCACCCGGGTTGTCTGGCTTCGAGCATCACGCGCCCTTGAAAAGGAGCTGGATTCCATCTCCCTCAAGGATCTTATCGACGGCGTCGTCACTCTTTCCGAATAGCCCAACATTTCCCCGGGGGAACAGTTCATGTCCTCCTCGCTTCACCGCATTTCGGCTCAGCAACTGAGTCGCCTGCTCGCGTGCGCTCTCTTGCTTCTGCAATAGTTTGAGCAATCAATCACAGTCACTATTTTTTACACCATCTGCAATACGCCAAAATAGCTTGTCTTTTTTCCAGAGAGACCAGCTTGACACATATTTCACTTTGCATTAATCCTGACTTCAACAATCCAGATCATTTTAATCGGAATTAAATCATTCCCAGATTAGATTAATACAGAACTGAGTGATCGGGATTAACGAGGGCAGCGCGAACCTTCCACTAACGGCAACGTCCGCCAGCCCTAAATGAACCTCTTCGGGAGAACCCATGAGAATTTCCACCACCGCGCATTACGCTTCCCGCCTTCTGGCCCAGCTTGCCATGCACGATACTGACAAGCCCGTTCCGGCTGCAGCGCTGTCCGACAGCACGGGAATCTCCGTTAAGTTCATCGAAAAAATCATCCGTCCCCTCAAGACGGCGGGCTTTGTCCGCAGCGTCCGGGGGGCTTCCGGCGGCCACATGCTCTGCATCCGCCCGGAAGATGTGACCCTCGGTCAGGTGCTCCGCGTCATGGAAGGCGGCGTTCAGCCCCCCCAGTGCTGCCCTGACGACCGCTGCGGCGAACACGACTGCGCGGCACGCACCGCGTGGAACAGCGTGACCAGAGCGCTGGAACAGACTCTTGAATCCATCACCCTTGCGGACCTGATGAAGGACAACCTCAACTCCTACACCTGCCAGTAACAAGCAGGTCGCAGGCTCGCCTGCGACAGTGCTGGCGGCAGGCAGATCGCCGCAACAGGAATCAGGAACAACAAAAGTATATCACGCCCTGCCGCGTGCAGGGACGGGAACAATTGTGCCCCGCCAAGGGGTGCGGTGGTCCCACACACATAAGCATACCCCTTTCCCGTAAGGGGCAGACAGGCCCGCAGGCCGCACCAAAGTTGAATACCTCCCACGCCGAGGCGGGGGAAAACAATAACGCACTTAGAACATAGCATTCGATAAAGGAGACCTGGCATGAAAAAACTGCTCATTCTCGGTTCCGGTTCCGGCGGTACCATGGTTGCAGCAAAGATGCGCAAACTGCTGGCGGAGTCCGAATGGGACATCACCATCATTGATCGCGATCCCATCCACCACTATCAGCCCGGCTGGCTGTTCGTGCCTTTCGGCATCTACACCATGAAGGATTGCGTCAAGCCCAAGTCCGATTTCATACCCAAGGGCGTGAACTTTGTTCTCGATACCATCGTGAACATCGACCCCGCCGCCAAGGTGGTTACCACCAAGCAGGGCAAGTATGAATACGACTACATGGTGATCTCCACCGGCTGTCGCATCATGCCCGACGAAATCGAAGGTATGTCTGACGGCTGGCGCAAGAACATCTTCGACTTCTACACCCCCGATGGCGCCAAGGCCCTGTGCCCCCAGATGCACAACTTCAAGAAGGGCCGCATGGTGTTCAACATCGCCGAAATGCCCATCAAGTGCCCGGTTGCTCCTCTCGAATTCGTATACATGGCTGACTGGTTCTTCACCAAGATGGGTGTTCGCAAGGACATCGAAATCGAACTGGTGACCCCCCTCACCGGCGCCTTCACCAAGGCCGTTGCCGCCGAAGTGCTCGGCAAGCTGTGCGACGACAAGAACATCAAGGTTGTTCCCAACTTCGTTCTCGACAGCGTTGACGCTGAGAACAAGGTTATCTCTGACGTCATGGGCAACGAACTTGATTACGACATGCTCGTTTCCATTCCCCCGAACTTCGGCCAGCAGGTCATCGAAGATTCCGGTCTGGGCGATGCCATGATGTACATCCCCACCGACAACGCCACCCTGAAGGCCGAGCAGATGGAAAACGTGTACGTGCTTGGTGACACCACCAACGTGCCCACTTCCAAGGCCGGTTCCGTGGCTCACTTCGAGTGCGACATCGTGTGCGCCAACCTGTTTGCCGAAATCGAAGGCCACGAGCCTCACCACCACTTCGACGGGCACTCCAACTGCTTCATCGTTACCGGTTTCGACAAGGCATCCCTCATCGACTTCAACTACACTGTGGAACCCCTGCCCGGTAAGTTCCCCCTGCCCGGCGTCGGTCCCTTCGACCTGCTCGGCGAAAGCCGCATGAACTACTACGGCAAGCTGATGTTCCGCTGGATCTACTTCAACCTGATGATGAAGGGCCACGAACTGCCGTTCGAACCTGACATGTACATGGCCGGCAAGCTCGACGTCCGCAAAGCCAAGAAAGACTAGGGGCGGTGCAATGACCAACGAAGAACGCATTCTCGAACGCCTCGAGTCTCTCGAGGAGAAGATCAGCATGATGCACAGCCGTGCAGAAACCATGCAGGATCTTCAGGAGACCGTCACTCCCATCGTACGGGACGTGATGAATAACGTGATGCTGAAAAGCTTCAGCGACGTGCAGGAACGCTGCACCCTTGAAGACCTTGGCGCACTGTCCAAGCGCTTCATGATGAGCGTTCGCGACCTCACCTGGATGCTGGAATCTCTTGAGAACATCATCGAGCTGTGGCGCACCTGCGAACCCATGATCAAGCCCACCTTCATCGCTTCCATCCAGAAGTTTGATGAACTGGATCAGAAGGGCGTGTTCAGAGCGCTTGGCGCACTGGGCGAATCCATGGGTGACATTACCCAGAAGTACACTCCCGAAGAGTTCGGCCGCATGGGCAGCGCCCTTGTGAACATGGCCGGTCTGCTCGAGCGCCTTGCCGATGCGGATTTCGAAAATGCCAAGAGCGTAAGCCCGCTCGGCATGGTCGGACAGCTGCACAGCAAGGAATCCAAGCAGGCTCTCGGGATCATGGCCGAACTTCTTTCCGCCCTCGGAAAGAACAAGGCTTAACCAAGATATCCCCCCATGGTCCCGTGCCGCCCGCTGCGCACGCTGCGCGCTGGCAATCCGTCATGGAGCGGCGCGGGACGATGGGAGATACCCGAACGAACTGTCCGGAAAAATGAACAGGGAGGCCCGTATGGCCAAGAAGATCCTCATCGTTGATGATGACCCGACCATTGTTGCGTTCCTCGAAGACCTGCTGCGCGATCACGACTACTCTACCTGCGCCGCTCACAGCTGTGCGGAAGGTCTTGAAAAAGCTCGTCAGGAAAAGCCTGACCTTGTGCTCCTGGATATGGAAATGCCCGACAAGGGCGGCACCATGTTCTATGCGAACATGCGCAAGGAAACGGAAATCAAGGACACGCCCGTTGTGGTTGTCAGCGGCGTGGGCCCCCGTCCTCCGGCGTTGCGCAAGGGTGTTCCCACCATATCCAAGCCTGTTGACGTTTCCCTGCTGCTCACCACGGTTGCAGAGCGTATTGCCTAGGATTTCCAGAGATGAGGCCGTGTGGCGTAAAACGCCTCACGGCCTGTTCATATCCTTAAACCGGGACGGCCCGCACAAATGCCGGAAGAGATGTTCAAGCTCCCATTCCAATCCGCCAGTTCCTACAACGGCACTTCCGACACTCCTTCCGTTCTTGTGACCTTTGACGCGCCAGACGTGCTGGCCCTGCTCCACAAGGCCGGGTTCCGCGTTCTGACAAGTCAGGGACCGCTGGGCGGCCTGTGCTGCATTCCTTCGCTGTCTGCGGCAACCCCTGCGGGCATGGCGGCCCCCACCGTCATTCTGGCCCGCCCGCATACAGTTCCGGACTTCCTCGATTCCGAGGTGGTCATTCTGGCCTATCCCGAAGAATTTTCCGATGCCGCCACCCTGCTGGACGAAGGTGCATCCGCCATGGTGCCGGAGCCGTACAATCCGGCTCTGCTGCTCGCCACCATCCGCAAGGCATGGGACGATGCCACCGTGCGCCACGAGCTGCGCCGCTATCAGGACGACAGCCGCAAGGTGGCCCATGAACAGGCCGCTGCCATGCTGCAGGATGAACGCATTGCCGCTGCAGGCATGATTGTGGAAGGCTTGTCGCGCGCCATGCTCGAAGCAGTAGAAGATGCCAAATGCACCCAGTATGTGGCGCAGCTGCCCACCCATGCGGCCCTGCACGAACGCGGCGGCAGCATTGTGGCAACCAACAACGCCTTCCGTGGCCGATTTGGTCCGGATGCAGACCGGGGTATCATCTACCAGTCCGCAGGCAACGAAGGCTGGATTCATCCGGTGGAAGAGACCTTCACCACAGGCACCTCCTGCAAGCGTTGCGAACCCATTTCCACCGCGCACGGTGAAGAACTGCCCGCACTCATATACACATTTCCCATCCGCGGGCCGGAACGCGAATACGACCTTGTGCTGGAAATCGCCGTGGACGTATCCGAAGTGGAAGCCCAGCAGCAGAAGCTGCTCACCGTGCAGAAGCAGTATCGCAAGCTGTTTGACGAGGCCCCCTGCTTCATCACCGTGCAGGACAGGGACATGCGCGTGGTGGACGCCAACAGGCGTTTCAAGGAGCAGTTCAGTTTCACACCCGGTGCACGCTGCCATGAGCTGTACAAGCACTGTTCCGAGCACTGCGCAGACTGCCCCATCCTTCGCACCTTTGAAGACGGCCAGTCGCATCAGGCAGAGATGCAGGTAACCACCAACGAGGGCACCCCCTGCAATATCCTCATTCAGACGGCCCCCATCTATGATGAGAATGGTGAACTTTCCCACGTCATAGAGCTGTCCACCGACATAACCATGATACGGAAGCTGCAGAGCCATCTGGCCTCGCTCGGCATCATGCTCGGCTCCATGTCGCACGGCATGAAGGGACTGCTCATGGCCATAGACGGCGGAGCCTACAGGCTGGAAGCCGGACTGAAGCGCGAAGATATTGAACGCATCGCCTCCGGCTGGACGCAGGTACGCGACAAGCTCGGCAGCCTGCGCAAGATGTCGCTGGATATTCTGGACTATGCCAAGAACCGCGATCTGGCCCCGGTGCAGACCGACATACGCGGCTTTGCCACAAAACTGCTGGAAACCGTGCGCCACAAGGCAGAGACCAACAACATCGCCATTACGCTGGAAATGGATCTGGCGCATGGCAGCTTTGAGGCCGACACCCTGCCCCTTTCCTCCGCCCTGACCAATATTCTGGATAACGCGATGGATGCCTGCCTCTTCGACAGAAGCAAGACCGGACATTCCGTGCTCTTCCGCGTATGGCGCGATGCCACAGACGTGCACATGGTCATTGAAGACAACGGCGTGGGCATGGACAGGCAGGTGCGCGAAAACATGTTCACCCTGTTCTTCTCGTCCAAGGGGCATGTGGGAACCGGCATAGGCCTGTTTTACGCGCATGATGTGATCAGCCGTCACCATGGCAGAATCAGGGTGGAATCCGAACTTGGCAAGGGCTCATGCTTCCATGTCTGTCTGCCTCTGCATCAGCCTGCTACGGGCACCGAGCAGTCGCCTGCCTGCACCTGCTGATCAGCACACGGATTTGCACCCGCAGGCCCCCACGGGATTACAACAGCTAAACATATACACATAACAATGCGGCGGCATGTTGAAAGACATGCCGCCGCATCATTTTTTCCTATTCCCTGCCCTGCCTGCAGACCAATCTGCAAATCACTTTACAGGCAAGGCTAAAAGCGGAGCTACCGCCCCTGCAGCCGGGAAAGACGAATCTTCACCACGACCTTTTTCACCGGTTCGGGAATGCCCTCTTTGGCAACACCCGGTGCATGCACATCTTCGGGGTACAACACAGAGAACACCCCGTTCCCCAGCGTAACGCGGGCTGCCGGTGCTCCGGCGC
>JBKEAK010000209.1:0-9815 GCA_047972125.1 Halodesulfovibrio sp. | reverse complement strand
GTAGTCACACTCAAATAGCCACCATAGAGGCTCGCGGCGGAAAGGTCCGGAGAACCACTGATGGTCACGATATTGTTTGTGGCTACGCCGGTGCCATAGGGGGCCGCGACGGCTCCGCCGAAAACGCTACCTACGGTACCGCCGCTGATATTAATGATATTGCCGGAGGCTGTGTGTGTTCCCCCCAGATAGTCCGCAGTGGCATATCCTCCATAAAGGTTGCTTATGGTACCGCCGTTGAGGTTAACTGTATTTCCGGAAGCAGTGGCAGAGGCAGAGCCAGCCATACTACCCACATAGGCAAGGCCACCAAATGCGGAACTTGCTGTCCCACCATTGATGGTCACAGTATTACCAGAAGCTGTCATGGACCAAGGGTTTACGCTCCTGGCATATCCACCAAATATCTGGATAGCACTGCTACCTATAAATCCAGCCCCAATTGTCACGGTATTGCCGTTGGATTCTACAGCAAGTTCGGTTGTAATTCCGTTAAAATACCCACCATATATTCCGGTATCGACAACACCACCATTGATATTGACTGTATTTCCATAGGAATAAATATTCTCGGCATGACTTGCTATGTTATTTGTCCCACCAATACTTATAGGACCATCTAAAAAAGGAGCATTACCTATAACGTCTCTGTAATTCGAGCTATAATTCACGGTAGCTGCGTTGGCATTCTGTGGAACCATAATCGCAAACCCAAGAGAAGCAACAACGAGACACAGCAGTGCAACGCGAGGCATGGAGAAAAATCGCATTTCATTCAGGAAGTCATTCACGTCATTGAACAATATCATTTTAAGCTCCAGATATACTGCTTGATTTCCATATTGATGTTTAGAGTACAAATGCGTGGTTTGCTTAGTTGCAGCGGGAATTGGTTTGCATTCCCAACGTCCTGCACTCATGGATATTTTTGCTCACCCAGTAATCCATTCACGGAAGTCCGTCTGTCCGGGAAAACACGTACAGGGACAAATTAGGCAGGTTGGAAGATCGGCTCAGCCACGTGTTCCGTTTGCTCTTTCGAAAGCTGTGGGTTTGCCGAATGCGGATAGTCAAAACGCCGCGATCAGGCGCTGACTGAGAAGATGGGGGAAATGGAGATTAAGTAGAGGAAACTGCGATGCTGAAATATGCTCTTGGCGGAACGTGCCTGCCGCAACTATCCGGGTTGGCAGCAAGCCCTGATATTCAGTGAGCTTTCAGCAACAACGAAAAAAGCGGTCATGTCTTTCGACATAACCGCTTTTGTTTGCGTGGTGGAGTTGAACGGGGGGCCACACGCCTCCCATTCATTCTTCATACTCATCAGGAAGCCTCTCAAACATTGGCACATTCTCCAACCCGGAATCCCAATTAGCCCTGTTTGCGATGAAAATATGACCATCCGGTCGAATCGGCACATCGCTGTCGAGACTGCCCGCAGGCACGACGAGAAGCGCCCCATCCATCTGAAGATTCGGCATTGCAGAACCGCAATGAATGCAGAAACTCTTTATATGCCCTGTTGCGTTAAAATTGAACGTCCGCACGTCCTCTTCGCCAGATAGCCACCGCAACGTGGCCGTGGCAGAAAACAGATTTGCTGCATGCGCTGAGCCAGTGTCTTTGCGGCATCGTTCGCAATGACAAAGAAAAAAACTATCAAAATCACCTTCCACCTCAAATGTGACCTTACCGCACAAACAGGCCCCTGCATGTTTCATTCTGCTTCCTCCATTACATACCATCTGCTTTTTGAACTGGAGCAAAACATAGCGTCAGCCTACTCAAGAAGCAAACCCCGCCACGAAGTTTTTGAGGAACCTATAGCCCTTTCGCAGAAGCGGACACACAGAGCCGCTATTCACTTGGTAGGCGAACGCGCTGAACACGTGCAGCATGCTTGACGCGCGCCATATGTCGTGCGGAGAGAGGGGAGAAAAGAGCGCAACAACGAAAAAAGCGGTCATGTCTTTCGACATAACCGCTTGTGTTCGCGTGGTGGAGCTGAACGGGATTGAACCGATGACCTCTTGAATGCCATGCTACCCTATGAGAAAGTTTATTTCGCAATTTCAGCTAGATATAAAATACTGGGAAGGAGTAGAATCGGGCAATTAGCGACATTTGCCGCCCCGGGATATTCAGCAACCCTAAGCCTGTGCTCTCCTCCTCAATGACAGGTTCTACGAGGGATTTTAATTCACCGTTGCATCGAGATATCTGCGTGACTTAACTTTCAAACCATCGCTGTCAGCCATCAGATTCCTTGACAACCTTGTCTTTCATTTCTTCCCAATACTTCATTATTTCTATGTATTCTGAACTGCATGAAAAACCCAAGCAATTCGACATCTCAAAGCACTGCATTATATCGTACTTAGCACAACAAATCATAGCAAGGCTCATCCAAAAAGGACTCGACATAAGGACTATTTTATCCTTGTGTATATAGCAATTCAAAAATGAGTCATTTACAGATGAAATATCTGCGTGAACCAAAGAGCTCAACACTACATATATAGTCAAATAATCATGCTCAAGCCTGTTATATGGAAGCATACTTGACATCGATAAAAAATCTCGCCTTTTGACCATCGAAAGCAAATCCAGACTGGTCCATTTTTTTTGAAATCTGTCATTCTCGGAAAACTCTTCATTTAAACACTTTTGATTTGCAAAAGCTTCATCATAAATTTTTTTATCATCGACCATCGCAGACAAAGAGCTACGCAACTGATCGTCCTTGCAGGCCATTTGATGCTGCCGGTAACTATTTATTGGACCATACTTGATATATCTTTCCAGACCAATTTTTACATCTTCATTTATTAAATATGAGCAAACAACCAATTGTTCAAAACGGCTTCTCAACAACGTCAATGCCGGGATAGTGAATGTCCAGCTATTTATCAATCGTATGCTAGCACTTGTTGTTTCCGCTATATATTTAAATCTGACCAAATGATGATGAAATGCTGAATCAAGCTTCTCCTGCTCCTTGGCAAAGCCATTATTGAAGCAACGAAATGCCTTGTCAGAAATTGAGTTAAATATATCGAATGTTTTATGATCTTTATACGGCCCAAGATCGTACATAACATTGCACCTCCGAGCGAGTGAAGAAACTGCAAATAGTATTCTCTACACTCTTACAGTTAACCAAGACCATATGCAATCATGGGTATCGGCAACCTCTCAACCATCCTGAGCCTCAAACTCATTTCAACTAAACTTGAAGACAATCACTACCTAGCGCCACGCAGCCACCCCCTGACACTACATGTCCAACCTTCAGCAATGCGGCCTCGTCAACCGCCATATATCCCAAGCTCCTACCTCGAAAATCCGGCTAGTCACCAGGTACAGACATTCAGCAACAACGAAAAAAGCGGTTATGTCTTTCGACATAACCGCTTGTGTTCGCGTGGTGGAGCTGAACGGGATTGAACCGATGACCTCTTGAATGCCATTCAAGCGCTCTCCCAACTGAGCTACAGCCCCACGCTGTGGAAGAGGTAACTAGCGAAGAGGCCCTCTGATGTCAACAGGAAAAAATCAAATCGTGTATGTTTTTTCTTTTTGCGGGCAGGGGGCTGCCCGTAGTGCGGCATGGCGATACAGGGGGCATTCTGAAGTATGCATCATAACCAAAGGCAATTGTTGCACATAATTGCAGGACATTTCAGTAAAATGAGGTTCATGTCCCAAGGGGCGAGGCTTCACCTGCATCAACGAAAAATTACGGGGGGTTGTGGAAAGTTTCTGAAGGGTGCGGGAAATTGCCTTAGGTCACCGGCAGTCACCGGCAGTCACCGGAAGTCACCGGAAGTCACCGGAAGTTACCTAAAGTTGCTGAGGCAGCTCCTGTCTTCCCGTTACGTCGGGCAACGGCTGCCATACAGCATGACAAAGGCCCCGCCATAGGGAGGCAGGGCCTTTGGTTTATATCTCTCAATTCGCGTCACATTGCGTTTCTGAACCGACTGGCAGGGTCGTACCTTCCACAGTCCGGCAGAGCCACAAGGACTGCTGACTGGCTGGCTAGACGATGCCCTGATCGAGCATGGCGTCCGCCACCTTCACGAAACCGGCAATGTTCGCGCCGTTCACATAGTTGCGCGGGGTGCCGTACTGTTCTGCGGTTTCAAGGCACATCTTGTGAATGGTGCGCATGATGATCTGCAGGCGCTGGTCCACTTCTTCGCGGGTCCAGGCAAGGCGCATGGAGTTCTGGGTCATTTCCAGACCGGAAACAGAAACGCCGCCTGCGTTGGCCGCCTTGCCGGGGCCGTAGAGCAGGTGGGAATCGAGGAAGATGTCCACGCCGTCAGGGGTGGTGGGCATGTTCGCGCCTTCGGAAACCACATGCACGCCGTTCTTCACGAGGTTTGCGGCATCCTTGCCGTTGATCTCGTTCTGGGTGGCGCAGGGGAAGGCGCAGTCCGCCTTGTGATCCCACAGGGGGTTGTAGTCGCGTGCAGGGTCCACAGGGGTGTATACGGCTTCGGGATACTTCTCTGCGTATTCCTTTACGCGGCCGAAGCGCACATTCTTCAGCTGCATGATGAATTCGAGCTTCTCGCGATCCACACCCTTTTCGTCGTAGATGTAGCCGGAGGAGTCGGAGAAGGTCACGGGCTTGCTGCCAAGCTCGATGAGCTTTTCCATGGTGAACTGGGCCACGTTGCCGGAGCCGGAAACAAGGCTGGTGGTTCCTTCCAGTGTTTTGCCCGTCACGTTGAGCATTTCAGCCGCAAAATAGACCGCACCGTAGCCCGTGGCTTCCGGACGGATAAGGCTGCCGCCCCAGTTCAGGCGCTTGCCGGTAAGCACACCGGTAAATTCGTTGCGCAGCTTCTTGTACATGCCGAACATGTAGCCGATCTCGCGCGCGCCAACGCCTATGTCACCGGCAGGAACGTCGGTATTCGGCCCGATGTGGCGGGAGAGTTCTATCATGAAGCTCTGGCAGAACCGCTGAATTTCCATGGGGGTCTTGCCCTTGGGATCAAAGTCCGAGCCGCCCTTGCCGCCACCCATGGGCAGGGTGGTAAGCGCGTTTTTGAAAATCTGCTCGAACGCAAGGAACTTCAGAATCCCGAGGTTCACCGAGGGGTGGAAGCGCAGCCCGCCCTTGTAGGGGCCGATGGCGCTGTTCATTTCCACGCGGTAGCCGCGATTCACATGCACCTTGCCCTGATCGTCCACCCACGGCACGCGGAACATGATGACCCGCTCGGGCTCCACTACGCGCTCGACAATGTTTGCGCTGCGGTATTCGGGGTTACGATCAAGCACAGGCTTGATGGATTCCACCACCTCGCTCACAGCCTGATGAAATTCCCGTTCCTGCGGGTCCCTTGCCTTGATGAGTTCAAGAATCTCCATACAATGTAGCTCCTTAAAAAATACACAGCCAGATTTCGGCAACCACCCCGTACTGTGCTGTCAGGAAATATGCAGAACCACACTGCCCCATTTTTGAAAGAGATGGAATAGGCATTGATGAAAAGTTCAGGAAATTTGGGAGGATTGCTAAATTTGTGCAAAAAGCGACAGGACTGAAGCGTCTGCCGCATACGAATTTAGCATTACTGTCACAAGGCGTCGAAAGGGACATGCTCCACGGCCAGCAATATGGAAATCAACTTGTGGAAATACGCAAACGCATGGCTGATGCAAAACGCCCTATCTACCGGCGTTCTGCCGGAAAGAACGCCATGCTGCACGCAAATCCGAACGCCCGATCCGACTTCTGGCCCAGCAGCATGGCCTAACGCCACAACCAACGTCATGGCCCAACGTCTGGCCCAACCTCAGGCCCAACGTCTGGACTAACCTCAGGCCAAACGCCCAGCCGAGCCTCAGGCCCACTCCCAAAACGCACCAGACGCCATACGCAAAAAGGGCGCGGAGACCTGCTCCACGCCCTTTCCATACAATAACACCCGCACGCTGCTAGGGATTCAGGTTCTGGTAGAATTCCGAATCTCTTGCATCGTTCAGATATTCCTTAAGCTTCTTGATATTGCCCTTCATGAAATCCAATCCCTGCTTGTAGTCCTTGCCCTGCTGGGCATACCAAGCTTCGCGGGATTCAAACACGGCCAGCTTTTCTTCTACATAGCCTTCCAGCGCCGAAAGGGCATCTGCCCCCTTCTGCACCAGCGCATCGGCTTCCGCAGTACCCTGCGGGGCCTTTTTCCATGCCTTGGCTATGGCTTCAAAGGCATCGTAACGAGCCTCAGCCTCGGTCAGCACGTCCTTGGTCATGGCCTTGTCTTCAGCCTTGGTGGCATGGGCCAGATTGGGAACTGCGAACGCGACAACCAGTGCAATGGCGATAACGGACACTAAGCGGTGCAACAGCATCTGAAGCTCCTTGGGGTGAAATGATGAGCAGACAAACTGCCAATGCCTGCAATCAGATACGCAGAGAAATAGCACCAAGCAGACGCTTCCACAATCACCCCCTGCCCTTTCGTGCCGCAATCCGCACATAAAAAAACACCCCACCGGTATCAAACCGGCGGGGTGCGTTTACATCAGACTATAGGCAATCGGTCTGCGGGATACAGATGCCCTACCGCCTGCCCAGCGCCGTGGTAAGCCGTGCCTTGATATACAGCGACAGGGCCTCCATGGCTCTGTCCACGCAGCGGAATACCGGGAAGCCGAGGGATTCCAGCGCGTCCTTGAAGGGGTCGAAGATGCGGCCGCCGTCCACAACCAGCACAAGGGGCTTTCGCAGTCCTGAGCGCAAAGCGTCCAGTTCATCCACAATGCGGGCCTTTTCCGGCGCGTTGCAGTCGCAGGAGGCGCCAAGTGCATCGGGCGTGCCTTCCGCCTTTTTCTGCACTCCGCAGGCCGCAGCAGTAATGAGCGAATGCATGGCCGGGGTAATGGGCACCAGCCCTGCCACCACGGCATCCACGCGGGAATCCTTGTCCAGCAGGCGGATCACCGAGGCAAAGACCTCGTCATCGGCCCCCGGGTTGATATCCAGCGGGTTCTTCACGGTCACAAGGTTCTCCAGACGCTTGCGCCGGACCAGCTCGGTCAGCTGTTCCTGCGTGGCGGGCGAGAACTCGGCAAGCTGCATCTGGTAATCATCGGTCTGCACGTAGTCCGCAATGGCCACCGCCTCAAACCCTGCGCTGGAAAAGCCCGCAATGCGATTACCCGCAATGGGCTTGCCGTGCAGGCGCGAGGCAAGGCGCAGCAAATCTTCAAACTGGCCGATATTCTTGGCCACCATGGCTCCCGCCTGTGTCAGGCAGGCCTCGCACACGGTGTAATCCCCGGCCAGCGAGGCCGTGTGGCCAGACGTGGCAAGGCGGCCTTCCGGCGTGCGTCCGGCCTTGTAGAACACCACTTCCTTGCCTGCGTTCACGGCCGCACGCACGGAACGCGCAAAGGCAAGGCCGTCCAGATCATTGAAGCCCTCGGCATACACGCCGATGACATCCACATCCGGCCTGTCTTTAAAATAGGCCATGAAGTCGCCGAGCGTCAGGTCCGTCTGGTTGCCCACGGAAACGAGATAGGCAGGGTCCAGCGAGGGCCACTGGCTCACGCGGGTACCCATGAACGCCCCGCTCTGGCTGATGAAAGCCATGTTGCGATGATGCGTGCCCCGCTGCTTGGGCAGCTTTTCTTCCGACAGGAACCATGTGTCGTATCTGCCGGGATGCGAGATAATGCCCATGGAGTTGCCGCCGCAGAAGACCGGCCCGCCGGATTGCGTGGTGTGCGCGGCCGCGATCTTGGCAATGATCTCGTCGGCACGCTCGCGGCTCTCTTCCGTCTCGCCCAACCCGCCGGGGATGAGCAGCACGGACTGCGCGGCGTTCCCCTCCACAACCTGATCCACCAGATCGGGCACCATGTCCGCGCCCACGGCCACAACAAGGAAATCGAGCGGTGCTTCCAGCCTGTCCAGACCGGCCACGCAGCATACGCCATCCACGCTTTGCGCGGTGGGATGGATGCAGCACATGTCGTCCGGCGAGAAACCGGCCTTGATGATATTATTGAGTATGATGCGCCCGAAGTTCATGCGCGTGGGCGATGCGCCGATAATGCCGATGCTTTTGGGGTGCAGCAGGGCATCTATCTTGGCGATGGGGCGCGGCACGCCCCCTGCCTTGGGCTCCGAAAAGGCGCACAGGCCGTCCAGCGGCACCATGCTGTAATCGCTGAAGGCAAAGGGGTTCACCTCCAGTTCGTCGATCACAAAGGGCGCTTCGGGATTATGGGGCGAAAAGTGGTTTGCCACCTTGATAAGCGCCGAGAAGCACTCCACAAGCTGTTCGTCCGTGACCATACGGGTCTGGCTGCGGGTAAGCCCTGCCAGTTTCTTGTAGGAAACAGTACGCGTGAACAGCTCGAAGAAGGTAATGCCGTCCAGATTGGCCGTGGCAGCGGAAACCAGCGCGCGGTCCTTGCGGAAATGCTCGGCATAGAGTTCGGTGTCCGTGCCGCCAAGCCCCGCCGTAAGCACCATGCCGAACTCGCGGGTGTTGCGCAGCCCCACGATAAGCTCATTGCCGAAGGCATCGCTGTCCGGCGGCATGAACTGCACCAGCAGCACGCCCACGATATCAAGGGAAATGGCCGTGAGCAGCGCATCGCCGGAAAGCCCGCGATACTTCTCCGGCGCGCTGGCCGGATGCCGCTCGATAAGCGTGGCGTACTTTTCGGACACCTCATAGAGCATTCTGCGGCAGGTGGCGCGAATCTTGTCCGGTTCCTTGGGAACAATGCGCACGCCGCCCACCTCGGTTTTATGCACAATGGTGGGCGATACGATCTTCAGCACCACCTTGTCACCGGGCATGCTCATCAGCTCTTCGTCATCCGGCATGGCCGTAACGGGCAGCAGCAAGGTGCGCGGGGGCGTCTCCGACCCCAGATGCTTCAGAAACTGATACACCTCGTGCTCGAACAAGGTGGCGCGGCCTTCATCCGCCGCACGGCGGAGCACGCCTTCCATGCTCGGCAGGTCAACATTGGTCTGCACCTTGCGCAGACGCTCGTCCCAACGCTGGGCGAATACGGATTTTCCCCACATCATATGCTTCCTGTCATTGCGTCGGCCAAACAGAGTGTTGTTCGCAGACGCAGTATGTTATGTATATGTGCTACCGGCCCCTTATAACGGAACAGGCTACTGAACAGATTACGGAGCAGGCTGGTGACAACGCCATTTCCGTTTTTTTGGCTCCGCCGGGCAGGAACCTGACGTTCCTGCACCTCGCGTAAGCGATGCTAATCCGTTTTCAAACCTCACTTCCGGCTTAACGGAGATGCGAGTTACTGAAAACGTGAGATTGACATTTACCGGAGTGGCCCTGCTTTTTCACCGGCAAGGCTACCACAAAACAGCACCATGCCAGAACCGTCCCCTGACTCCCTGCTCAAATTCTTGTAACGTGAAAGTTGCTCCGCTGCCACACCCCTTTGAAGAAGCACCCTGATTACGGAGAGTGCGCGGGAATCCGCTCAATATGGGCGAACATAACCTGATAGGGCCGGATAGGGCCGGATATTACCGGCATCATGACCGATATTGTGGCCGATATTTGGCCGATATTATGGCCGACGAAACGCAGCTTTCTGCTGGCACGAACCTCACCGGAACCTCACCGCAACCTCATCACAACATGGTGTTTCTCTTGCCATAGCCGGTAAGGATAGCTAGGTTTCATGCAACGCACTGCATTGGCGGGGCATGCTTCCACCCTGAAGGAAGAAGGCTCCAGCCCGCAGCAAACCCTAACAAGGGCGTGAACATGATCCGAATGATAATGAAT